>JANOUH010000453.1:0-23294 GCA_031416795.1 Cytophagales bacterium
AAAAATCAGCGTGTGGAAAGTAACTATCCATGATTCCAACACTGTCAAACCTATCCATGGCAGCCACCAAATTATTACCCGTTTCTTTAATCGCTTTTAGATGCCGGGGGGCTATAAATCCAGCTGCTCCGATGAGGGCAAAATTCTTCATATTATAATTTTATTACCTGTCCTTTTATCAATTGATATTTTTCCTTGCTTTCCTGACACTCAGCAAAACCCTGTTGATCAAATTTAAGTTTGTGCCCATATTCACTCATCCAGCCTGTCTGTTTGGCTGGGTTCCCAACAACTAATGCATAATCAGGAACATTTTTCGTCACAACAGCTCCTGCCCCAATAAATGCATACTTGCCAATATCATGTCCACACACAATAGTTGAATTGGCTCCAATGGTAGCTCCTTTTTTTACCACTGTTTTGGCATATTCACTTTTGCGATTAATGGCACTGCGTGGGTTAATCACATTTGTAAACACCATGGATGGCCCGAGAAATACATCGTCCTCACAAATCACCCCAGTGTAAATGGATACATTATTTTGAATCTTCACGTTGTTGCCCAACACCACCTGCGGTGAAACAACCACATTCTGACCCAAGTTACAGTGGTCGCCTATTTTGCAATTGGACATGACATGTGAAAAGTGCCAGATTTTTGAACCAGCACCAATTTCACAACCTTCATCGATGACGGCAGTTTCATGTGCAAAATAGTTTTTTGAATCAGCCATGTGCAGAAAATGATTTAATCGTATCGCAAATGTAGGACAATTGATCCAGCTTCATCTCCGTATGGATGGGTAACGATATTACCGTTTTAGATAATTGCTCTGTTATCTTAAATGAACCAGCCTGATATTCTGGTTTGCTATATGCCTTCTGGAGGTGAAGTGGCACTGGATAATAAATCATATTGGGAATTCCTTTGCTTTCCAGATAAGCTTTGAACTGATCACGATCAATCCCATTTGTCTTAACGGTGTACTGATGAAAAACGTGGGTAGAGTTGGATGATCGAAATGGCACTTCTAAAAAAGGAAGCGAGGCCAACTCAAGATCGTAAAATGAAGCGACTTCATTCCTTCTATTTTTATAGTCATCCAGGTATTTCAACTTCACATTTAGGATACCCGCCTGCAAAGTATCCAGTCGGCTATTTACCCCAATGATATCGTGGTGATACTTTATTCTTTGGCCATGATTGGAAATCATCTTGATTTTCTCAGCTAAGGATAAATCCTGAGTAAAAATAGCTCCTCCATCGCCAAAGCATCCTAAATTTTTTGACGGAAAAAAAGAAGTACAGCCAACTGTACCCATTGTTCCTGCCTTCATTTTCTGTCCGTCTGAAAAAGTATATTCCGCACCAAGTGCTTGTGCTGCATCTTCGATTACATGAAGATTGTGTTTTTTCGCAATCGTCAAAATTGGCTCCATATCTACACACTGGCCATAAAGATGAACGGGTACTATGGCTACCGTTCGATTCGTAATTTTACTTTCAATTTGATTCACATCAATATTGAAAGTTCTTGCGTCAACCTCAGTAAATACTGGGGTTAACCCTAAGAGTGCGATCACTTCTGCTGTGGCCACATAAGTATGAACCGGCAGAATAATTTCATCGCCTGGTTTGCACCCCAGAGCCATCATAGCTATTTGCAATGCATCCGTACCATTTGCACAAGGTATCACCGCTTTGGAGTTCAGGTATTTTGCCAAAGAATCTGCAAACTGCCCAACCTGAGGCCCTTGAATAAAAGCTGTAGAATTGACTACTTCTTGAATAGCTTCATCTACCTCATTTTTAATTCGAAGGTATTGGCTATGTAAATCCACCATGTGAATATTACTCATAATAAAACAGATTAATAGATTAGCAGAATCTTTGTAAGTGAATATGTGACGTGATTCCTCAGATTTGAGGTATAGTATCCTAACTCGCCTTTTTTAATTTCTCGATTTCAGCTTCGAGATCAGCTACTTTATGTTGTAACTGTTTAAACTCAATCCATGAAGCTTTGTTGGTCATATCCAAATAGATATGTTCTACCATCTGCTCAACACGATCTATCTTATAAGTTTGGTCCAGTATTTTACCAAGAATAACCCCCTGCGCGTCCAATCTTTTAATGATGTCTTCCATAAACAAGCTGAATTTAAAGCAAGTTAGCTATTAAAACACCGTTCTTCAAAACCCAACTTATATTTGGATTCTATAAAGATTTAGGTTTGTGGAACTCGTATCGAATCAACCAAACACATCGTTAACTTTCAGGATTTTTCAGCCTCTTTTCCCAGTTCCAGGCATGAAGAAGTGCCTCACCAAGGCCATACTTTGGAGCCCACCCAAAAGCTTGATTAATCTTCCTTGGATTAGCATACACCTTTTCGATATCTCCCGCTCTTCGGGCGCCAATGGCATAGTTCACGTTAATGCCGGTTACCTCCATGAATTTCTTTATCAATTCTAAAACCGAAACTCCTACGCCTGTGCCTACATTAAAGGTTTCAAATAAATTTATTTCTGTTCGGCCTTGCACGTATTGAATTGCTTTAACATGAGCCGTGGCCAGATCCACCACGTGAATAAAATCACGAACGCAAGAACCATCCGGAGTATCATAATCACTGCCAAACACGGTTAATTTTTCTCTAACCCCTGCCGCTGTCTGGGTAACATACGGAACCAGATTATTTGGTACACCGATTGGCAATTCTCCAATCACAGCACTTTCGTGCGCTCCAATTGGATTGAAGTATCTTAATGAAATAACCCTAAACCCAACGGTGGCAGCATCTTCAAGAATTCGCTCACACACTTGTTTGGTTGCACCATACGGAGATTCTGCCCGCTTGAATGGTGCAGTCTCATCAACTGGTATAACATCTGGTTGGCCATATACCGTACAAGAGGAGGAAAAAATTAAGTCACTTACGTGATTTTTTTTCATCACTTCCAGCAAAGTAATAAGTGACCCCACATTGTTTTTATAATAATTGATCGGTTCAGCTACCGATTCGTTCACAGATTTAAAGGCAGCAAAATGAATAACCGATGAGAATTTATTTTGTGCAAACAAACTATCCAGTGCCGCGTAATCCAGACAGTCAACTTTATGAAAGTCGATTTTGGTTTTAGTAATTGATTCAATGCCTTCAACTATTTTATAATCGCTTCGTTCAAGGTTATCAACAACTGTTACTTTAAAACCAGCCTTCAATAATTCTACAACAGTATGAGAACCAATAAATCCAGCACCGCCTGTTACTAATACATGTTCTGCTTTCATTTTTTTGAATTAAAGTCGTGCGGAAATCTCTTTTGGATCTAAAAATCCTTTCACATCATATACGATTGTCTTATCGGATTTTATGGCAGACCAATCTATGTCACTAAATTCTTTATGACTTACCGCCAAAACAATAGCTGAATATTTTTTATTGAGTGTGGGGATTAAAGGCACACCATACTCATGTCTAACCTCTTCCGCGTCAGCCTGAGGATCATACACCTCAACATCCGTTCCATAGCTTTTTAGCTCACGAATCACATCAATTACTTTGCTATTGCGGATGTCCGGACAATTTTCTTTGAAGGTTATTCCAAGTACCAATACTTTAGCTTTATTAACAGGGAGATCATTCTGTGTCATCAGCTTTATCACGCGACTGGCAATATGAGCCCCCATGTTGTCATTGATTCTTCTTCCCGCCAGAATGACTTCCGGGTGATAACCCAAACTTTCAGCCTTGTAGGTAAGATAGTATGGATCTACTCCTATACAATGACCACCTACCAAACCTGGTTTATACGGAAGGAAATTCCATTTTGTTCCTGCTGCATTTAACACTTCATGAGTATCTATTCCCATTTTTTCAAAAATGAGAGACAGCTCGTTCACAAATGCGATATTAATGTCACGTTGTGCATTCTCAATTACCTTAGCTGCTTCGGCCACTTTGATACTGGAAGCCTTGTGAGTTCCTGCTTTAATTATTTTTTTGTAAAGCTGATCTACCCGTTCAGCAATTTCAGGATTACTTCCGCTTGTTACTTTTTTAATGTTAGGCAGACGATGTTGCTTATCACCAGGATTGATTCGTTCGGGAGAGTAGCCGCAGAAAAAATCGATATTGTATTTTAATCCGCTAAATTTTTCCAACACAGGAACGCAATCCTCTTCTGTGCAACCCGGATACACAGTTGACTCATATATAACAACGTCTCCACGCTTCAAAACCTTACCAACAGTTTCACTTGCCTTGCGCAGCGGAGTAAGGTCTGGGGTTTTATACTCATCTACAGGTGTGGGGACCGTAACGATATAGTGATTGACTTTTCTTAGATCCTCTAAATTAAATGAATACGTTAATTTCACTGCAGAGGCCAATTCTTCCCTGTCCGTCTCGAGAGTTCGATCAATCCCATTCTTCAATTCTTCAATTCGTGCCTGATTAATATCGAAGCCAACCACTTCCAAAATTTTTCCAAACTCAACTGCCAGAGGCAATCCTACATATCCGAGTCCGATAATTCCAATTTTTTCCATTTATTTACTACCGTTAATATTATAATAACTTACATACCAATTAACAAATCGTTCAATGCCTACTTCAATGGATGTAGACGGTTTAAATCCAACATCATTCATTAAATCCTGTACATCCGCAGATGTTTCAGGCACATCACCTTCCTGAAGAGGCAGGAAATTCTTCACTGCTTTTTTGCCCAGATTAGCTTCCAGAACTTCTATATAATGTAAAAGTTCGACTGGTTTATTATTTCCAATATTATAAATCTTATAGGGAGCAAAGCTTGTTGCCGGGTCTGGATTTTCACCATTCCAGTTTGGATTTGCTTGCGGCACATTTGATAGCAACCGTACGATACCTTCAACAATATCATCCACATAGGTAAAATCACGCCTCATTTTTCCGTGATTAAAAACATCAATGGGTTTGCCCTCGAGAATTGCCTTCGTAAATAAAAACAACGCCATGTCAGGTCGGCCATAAGGACCATATACCGTAAAAAACCGTAATCCCGTGGTGGGTATATTATAGAGATTAGAGTAAGCATGAGCCATTAACTCATTACTCTTTTTAGTTACCGCGTACAGCGCTAAAGGATGATCAACGTTATCATGCACAGAGAATGGCATTTTGCGATTGGCCCCATAAACAGAGCTTGATGAAGCATACACAAGGTGTTTGACCGGATGATGCCGGCATGCTTCAAGAATATTTAAAAACCCGGTAATATTACTTTCTATGTAGGCATACGGATTGGTAATAGAGTACCTAACACCCGCCTGCGCTGCCAGGTTGACTACATAATCAAACTTTTGTGACGAAAATAAATTATCAATAGAAGCTTTATCCTGAAGGTCGATTTTATGAAAAGTGAAATTCGGAAGCGACTTCAGAATTTCAAGTCTTGAATGCTTAAGACCTACATCGTAATAATCGTTAATGTTATCCAAGCCGATAACCTCAGCACCCATGTTACAAAGCCTTTTGGAAAGATGGAAACCAATAAACCCGGCCGTACCAGTAACCAGAACACGTCCTAAACTCATAAAATCATATTTTGGCGCAAAAGTACAGCAATTCTCGTTAGATTTGCAGAATTATTACAACCATTAATCAATGACTGAGAATCAAAAGCAAGCTTCCAACTCCGATGAAATCGACTTGGGTGTCCTGTTTTCTAAAATAGGAGATTTCTTTAAAAACATGGGTGTGGGGTTTCTCAGGTTCCTGGCCTTACTTAGAAGAATACCCCTCGAAAACAAAACATCGTTTATCCTTTTAATTTTTGCTTCTATCATTGTTGCAATTTCGTACTCCACTTTCTTGAAAAAGAAGTTTTATTCAACCACGATGATTCTAAGCTCTGAATATCTTAACAAGAGAATTGTAGACAATACCATCGAAAAACTAAATCTGCTGACAGATGAAGATGATAAAAAAGGCTTAGCCAGTGTGTTGCAAATTTCAAATGAACTCGCAAAAAATATTCATGACTTTGAAGCTAAACCATTTGTTGCAGAATCAGAACTGATTGAACTAGAAGTATTAAAAGAACAATTAAAGAATTTTCAATCTGATAATAAAAACGAAAAGGTAATTCAACAAGTCGTTGAACGGATTGAAATAGAAAATCGTCATGCTTTTGAAATAACAGTACGCGTGTATAATCCTACCGTAGTGCGTGAACTTGAAACGGCATTAGTGAGTTATTTAAGAAATAATGATTACCTGAAAAAGCGTGTAGAGATCACCAAATCCAATTTGCTGGCACGCAAACAAAAATTAGTGGGTGAATCTCAAAAATTGGATAGCTTAAAAGCAGTAATTTATGCAAACTACCAAAACATGGCCGCTCAAAGCCGTCAGGGATCCAACAATGTGATACTCAGCGATAAGGCTGTCACCAACCCGATTGAAATATTCAAGGAGGATATTGACCTATACAACGAAATTCAATCGATCGATCGTTTTCTATATTTACAAGATGACTTCGAAGTAGTGGATGGTTTTACCGAATTTAGTAAGCCTACAAGCCCTGGGCCGATAAGAACTTTCGGTTATGCCATTTTAATTGCCATAGGCTTGGGCTACCTCTTAGTTGCGCTCTTCAGTTTCAATAAATATCTCTCCAAACTCGCCTAGTGATTCTGACTTTACTGAAAAAAGAATTTACCCTGGAACTCAGACGCAAGTCTGTCATTTCGGGATTGGGTCTTTATCTGTTCAGTACGGCTTTCATTTGTTACCTCACGTTTAGTCTGAAGCAAAACCAAATCACTCCATTGGTGTGGAGTGCCCTCTTTTGGATCACCATTCTTTTTACGGTGATCAATACAATCGCTAAAAGCTTTATTGGAGAAAAAAAAGGACGAGACATCTATTACTATTCCATTGTCAATCCTGAGATGATTATCTTATCTAAAATCATCTATAATTTTTTACTTACCCTGCTTCTGTCATTTGTTGGATTCCTTTTATTTATAACATTATTAAAAAATCCGTTGGCCGATACCGGATTATTTGCAATGCTGTTAATACTTGGTTCAATGGGCTTTGCTGCTTCGCTTACCTTGCTTTCCGGAATTGCCGCCAAAGCAAATAATAGCAATATTCTAATGGCAGTGCTCAGCTTTCCTATTGTAATATCTATTTTATTGGTAGCCATTAAGGTCACTAAAAACTGTATTGATGGGCTCGATCGTTCAGTAAGCTATAACGATATGTTAACGCTGTTGGCAATTAATTGCCTGATTGCCGCTACCTCATACCTCCTCTTCCCTTATATTTGGCGAAATTAATTTAGCGAACAACACATTGAAACCCTGGTTAAAAATAACAACCGTCATTCTTCTGGTTTATACAATTGTTGCCGGTCTGCTTTTCGATGTTCCCCGGCTCAATATTGTAAATGAAACCATACGCGCTCTATATTTCCATGTGCCCATGTGGTTTGGAATGGTGGTTCTGTTTTGTGTCTCAACGGTTTATGCCGTTCAGTATTTAAGAAACCCATCTATTCAAAAGGACATTAACTCAGTTGAGTTTGCCAATACCGGCCTCATGCTTGGCCTGTTAGGCATCTTTACAGGAATGGTTTGGGCCAATTATACCTGGGGCTCGCCCTGGCACGGAGACCCTAAACAAAATGGTGCAGCAATTTCCCTGCTTGTATACCTGGCCTATTTTGTTTTGAGAGGATCTGTTGAGAATGAAGAACAAAGGGCGCGACTTAGTGCCGTGTACAACATATTTGCCTTCGCGGCCATGATCCCTCTTATTTTTATTATTCCTCGCATGACCAGCTCTATGCACCCAGGCAGCGGTGGCAACCCAGGATTTAATATGTATGATCTGGATAGCAAAATGAGAATGGTTTTTTATCCCGCTGTGGCGGGATGGATTTTACTCGGCATCTGGATCGCCACCCTGCGTATTCGCGTTCGTAACATTGATGAAAAATTAATTGATCTGGAAAATGAATAAGCTCACTTTCATGATAGCATTCCTTAGTACTTTTTTGCTTAGTACCCATGCTATTGCTCAAGCCGAAATGGCTGATACTATGCGCTCAGAAGGGAAAATTTATGTCGTGGTGGCTATTCTCCTCATCATTTTTGGAGGCTTGATTGGTTATTTGGTGATGCTGGACAGAAAAGTAACCCGCATCGAAAAAAAACTAACCAAAAAGAAAGGTTAATCAACTGTTAAAAAAAAATTCTTTTTTTCTCCCATTGGCAGTTTTGGGCTTACCTTTGAATCTTCAAAAGTACCCCATGAAAAAATCATATATCATCGCCATTGTTTTCATAGCCGCTGCCATCGCTATTATTATTAGCACAGCAGGAGATGCCAGCACCTATGTTTCTTTTGATCAGGCCTTTCAAATGGCTTCCAGCGGAAACAAGAATCAGATTCATGTAGTTGGGGAATTGAAAAAGGATGAGGCCGGAAACATTATCGGCATTGAAAAGAGTGGCGATAAATTATCCTTTTCATTCATCATGATGGACGAAAATAAAAAGGAGCAAAAGGTATATTATAATGAACCGATGCCGCCCGATTTTGCCCGTTCTGAAAAGGTAGTTGTGATTGGCAATTATTACGAGAATACATTCCTGGCAAATAAAATTTTGTTGAAATGCCCTTCCAAATATCAGGAAGAAAAAATCAATGCAAGTATTTAGTGCTCCATATAAATTACTTTGAGATTTCTTATCCACTCTTGTTTTCTATAATTCTTTACTAATGCATTATCTCATTGGCAATCTGGGCCATCTATTTGTAATCACATCCTTTGTTACTTCGCTCGTAACTGTTTTCGCATACTTCAAAAGCCAGTTTGCGGCAGAAGAAGAAAAAGAGCAATGGCTAAAAAATGCACGCATTTCATTTTATGTTCATGGCTTGGCCGTATTAGGTGTTGTCGCTAGCCTATTCATCATTATATATAATCACTATTTTGAATATCATTACGCTTACAGTCATTCCGATAGTCGTTTGCCACTACATTACCTGATTTCCACTTTTTGGAACGGGCAGGAAGGAAGTTTTCTATTGTGGATATTTTGGCAGGCATTCCTGGGTGTCATTTTAATTAATACTCAACGCGAATGGGAAGCTCCTGTAATGGTTGTCTTTGGATTAGTGCAGGCGTTTTTGGCCTCCATGATTTTGGGTGTGGTGATTCCTTTCATCGAAATAAAACTTGGCAGCTCACCGTTCATTTTATTACGCGATGCTATCGATGATCCCATTTTCAAACTTCAACCTGATTTTATCCCTAAAGATGGCAGTGGATTAAATCCTCTTTTGCAGAACTACTGGATGGTGATCCATCCTCCTACATTGTTTTTGGGGTTTGCTTTAACATTGGTTCCTTTTTCTTTTTGCATTGCCGGCTTATGGTTAAAAAAATATACCGAATGGATTAAGCCCGCTCTTCCATGGGCTCTTTTAAATGGAGGCGTTTTAGGTCTTGGTATTTTAATGGGCGGCTATTGGGCTTATGAAACACTCAACTTTGGTGGCTACTGGAATTGGGATCCTGTAGAAAATGCAGTCTACGTTCCGTGGCTTGTATTGATCGCCTCTATACACACGATGATCACTTACAAAAACAGTAAGGCCGCTTTGAAAAGCTCTATCATTCTCAACATTGCCGTATTCATTCTGATACTATACTCCACGTTCCTTACTCGAAGTGGAATTTTAGGTGATGCTTCGGTTCACTCATTCACCGACTTAGGTCTCTCTGGTCAGCTGTTGATTTATCTTTTATTCTTCACTGTTGCGGCCATTATCCTTTCCATCATCAGATGGAAAGAGGTTCCTACTTCTGAAAAAGAATCGTCAGTTTACTCCCGTGAGTTCTGGATTTTTCTAGGTGCCGCTACCCTTTGTCTTTCAGGATTTCAGGTAATTATTCCAACATCTTTTCCGGTTATTAATGAAGTTGCAAGTTGGTTTGGTGCAGATCTTAGATTAGCGGTACCTGGTGAACAGGTGCAGTACTATTCAAAATTCCAACTTTGGTTTGCTGCAGCTATTGCACTTATCTCGGGCACCGGACAGCTTTTCTGGTGGAAAAGAATGGAAAAAGAGAAGGTCAAAAAGGAGATCGTTCCTCCCATTCTTATTTCTCTCGTGGTCTTCGCTTTAATAATCGTAATCGCCAAGGTTTATACGCCAGCCTATCTTGTATTAACACTTGCCGGAGTTTTCATCATCGTGTCTAACATCAAAGTTCTCGCATCGGTATTTAAAGTCAATCCATCCTTATCGGGAGGAGCACTTGCCCACATTGGTATCGGCATGATGTTGATTGGCGTGATGTTCTCATCCGGCTACTCAAAAGTTGTGTCATTGAATAATACGGGCATGCTGATCTCTAAAGATCTTCCTACGGAGTTCAATCGTGATAATCTTTTACTATTTCTCAATGAGCCCCGCACGATGGCCAACTACGAGATCGAATATCTTGGTGAACGTGTTGAGCCCCGACATGTAAATGGCTATGTAAGCAAAAATGAGATCGATCTGACACTCGATCCTTTCACCGTGGTCGCAAAAAAAGACATTGAATTTCAAGGAAAAAAAATATTGAATGCAAAAGACACATTTGAGATCAATCCGGAGAACACCTATTATGAAATAGAACTCAGGAAGGATGGAGAAGTGTCTGCTGTTTTATTTCCTCGGATTCAAATAAATCCATCCATGGGTGGATTCGTTGCCTCGCCTGATATTAAAAGAAATGTAACACGTGATTTGTACACCCATGTTTCTCTGCCGATGAATCGTGAAGAAGAACCAGAGTGGAGTGAAACGGAAGAAACACGCGTTCGCCTTGGGCAACAGTTTTTTGTAAATGACTATGTGGCCGTTTTAGAAAGTGTAAACAAGATCGACCGCATAGAAGGCGTTGAGCTTGCTGCCGAAGATGTAGCGGTGCAAGCCAAAATAAAAGTTACCGGTGAACGTGACAGTTATTATTCTGAACCCATTTTTCTAATCAAAGACAGAGCCCAAGTAGGCAGGCTTTCATCTGAAATCAATGATTTGGGTGTGAAGATCACGTTACTTAATATTCACCCAGAAACCAACGAATTCAGCCTTGGTTTAAACACACGTCAAAAAGACTGGGTGATCATCAAAGCAATGGAAAAGCCGATGATCAACGTATTGTGGCTCGGCACGGGAATTCTGATGATCGGATTTTCGATTGCCATGGTTAGAAGGTTCAAAGAATTCAAAAAGTAATTCTGGCAATTGGAGCTTTTCCTAAAAACAATTATTCCTTCTTTTTTCAATTAGTTGGCTGTGGTATTCCTAATCACCGAGTGAAAAATATCGGTGCAAATAACTTTCCGAATGAAAGTTAAATCCTGAAATAGTCATTATTTTTGCCTGCCTTTGCCGAATCCGCCAACAGGCGGAGCAGGCAGGCGCGATTTATCCATTCCTAAACAGCCACTATGCCTCGAGATCGCAGTATTCGCTCCGTGCTTATTATCGGTAGCGGCCCCATTATTATTGGTCAAGCGTGTGAATTTGACTATGCCGGCTCGCAGGCATCCCGTTCGTTGCGTGAAGAAGGCATTGAGGTAATCCTGATCAACTCCAATCCGGCCACGATCATGACCGACAAAGTCACTGCCGATCACGTTTATCTGTTGCCCTTGGAGAAAAAATCGATTCGGGAAATTCTTGAAAAACATCATATCGATGCGGTATTGCCAACCATGGGAGGTCAAACTGCATTGAACTTATGCATTGATTGTGAAAAGGCTGGCATCTGGCAACACTATGGCGTAAAGATCATTGGTGTAGATATCAAGGCAATCGAAACCACCGAAGACCGTGAAAAATTCAGGTTAAAAATGATTGAATTGGGTGTAGGTGTTTGCAAAGGTGCAACCGCCACTTCCTTTTTGGAAGGCAAAGAAATCGCTCAGGAAATTGGATTCCCACTAGTAATTCGTCCCTCCTACACTTTAGGAGGAACCGGTGGTGGATTTGTAAATACCGCGGAAGAATTTGATGAGGCATTAAATCGCGGGTTACATGCTTCACCCATTCACGAAGTGCTCGTTGAGAAAAGCATCATGGGCTGGAAGGAATACGAGTTGGAGCTGCTGCGCGATGGTGCCGGTAACGTGATTATTATCTGTTCGATCGAAAACTTCGATCCCATGGGTATTCACACGGGAGATTCCATCACGGTGGCTCCCGCCATGACACTCCCTGATACCGTATATCAGAACATGCGCGACCTGGCCATTAAGATGATGAATGGAATCGGAAAATTTGCCGGAGGTTGTAATGTTCAGTTTTCTGTAAATCCGGATAACGATGATATCATCGGCATTGAAATCAATCCGCGCGTATCACGTTCATCCGCACTGGCCTCAAAAGCAACAGGCTATCCTATCGCTAAGATTGCCGCCAAGCTTGCTATCGGCTATAACCTAGATGAATTAAAGAACGCCATTACAGGCACCACCACCGCATACTTCGAACCTGCTCTTGACTATGTGATCGTTAAAATTCCGCGTTGGAACTTCGATAAGTTTCAAGGTGCCGACCGCAGACTCGGACTTCAGATGAAGTCGGTGGGTGAAGTAATGGGTATTGGAAGAAATTTTCAGGAAGCATTACAAAAGGCTTGTCAGTCACTGGAGATCAGACGAAACGGATTAGGTGCTGACGGAAAAGAAATGACCAAGCAGGCCGATCTGTTGTACAGTCTGGAGCATCCAAGCTGGAACCGCTTGTTCCATATCTATGATGCGATGAAGCTGGGTATTTCCATGAAGACTATACTTAAGCTCACCAAGATTGATAAGTGGTTTCTGGAACAGATCTGGGATTTGATTGAGCTTGAAAAAGAAATTGAAAAGTATCGTCTCGATACGATTCCTGCTACTTTAATGCGCACGGCAAAAGAGAAAGGTTATGCCGATCGTCAGATCGCTCACCTGATCGATTGCAAAGAAAGCGAAGTGCACAAGAAACGCAGAGAAATGGGCATCAATCGCGTTTATAAAATGGTGGATACTTGTGCTGCCGAGTTTGAAGCAAAAACAGCCTATTACTATTCAACATTCGATAAGGAGAATGAATCCGTAGCGAGCGACAAAAAGAAAGTGATTGTACTAGGTTCAGGCCCCAATCGCATAGGGCAGGGAATTGAGTTCGATTATTCTTGTGTTCATGGAATTCTTGCCGCGAAGGAATGTGGTTATGAAGCCATCATGATCAACTGTAATCCTGAAACTGTTTCTACCGATTTTGATATTGCTGATAAGCTCTATTTCGAACCGGTATTCTGGGAACATCTCTGGGATATCATCCAACATGAAAAACCAGAAGGTGTAATCGTTCAGTTAGGAGGACAAACCGCCCTTAAGCTTGCCGAAAAGCTTCATAAATATGGTATAAAAATCCTGGGCACTTCATTTGATGCGCTCGACCTGGCAGAAGACAGGGGAAGTTTTTCTTCACTATTGAAAGATCTTACTATTCCTTATCCTGAATTTGGCGTTGCCACCGATGCGGATGAAGCACTTGAGGTTTCGAAGACCATTGGCTTCCCTCTTTTAGTGCGCCCATCGTATGTTCTTGGAGGGCAAAGCATGAAGATTGTAATCAACGAGAAAGAACTTGAAGATCACATCATCGATATCTGGAAACACCTTCCTGAAAACAAAGTATTGTTAGATCATTTTCTGGATGGCGCAATAGAGGCAGAAGCCGATGCGATCTGTGATGGCGAAGATGTTTACATCATTGGTATCATGCAACATATCGAGCCTGCCGGAATTCACTCTGGAGATTCCTATGCCGTGCTGCCTCCTTACAACCTGGGTGATTTAATAATCAAACAAATTGAAAGCTATACCAAACGTATTGCTCTTGCCTTAAGAACGGTAGGGCTGATCAACATTCAGTTTGCCATTAAAAATGATAAAGTTTACATCATTGAAGCAAACCCACGCGCTTCCCGCACTGTACCGTTCATCTGCAAGGCTTATGATGAACCTTATGTGAACTATGCCACCAAAGTAATGCTGGGTGAAAAGAAGGTGAAAGATTTTACATTTAATCCAACCAAGAAGGGTTATGCGATTAAAGTGCCGGTGTTCTCATTCAGTAAATTCCCGGAGGTAAATAAAGAACTGGGTCCTGAAATGAAGTCTACCGGAGAGGCCATCTATTTCATTGATGACTTAATGGATGATTACTTCATGAATATTTATGCAGAAAGAAATCTTTATTTGAGTCGATAAAAATATTTTCTCTTCAAACTTAGATCTATCCAAGGAGAGGTAATTCGATCGTAAATATCGAACCCTCTTCATGAGTAGTTTTAAAATAAATTTCCCCATTCAATTTCTTTGCCGCTTCTCTGGCAATGAATAAACCAAGGCCAGATCCTGTTGAACTCGTGGTGGCGCGATAAAACATTTCGAATATTCGGTTTTTATATTCGTCTTGAATGCCTTCACCATTATCCTCCACTTCAATATATAATTTATCTTTGGCAAATGATCTTATACTTACTTCTGGCTTTGCTTCCGCTTCGGATTTTTGAAATTTTATTGCATTCGATATCAGATTACTCAATATTACTTTCAGTAAGAATCGATCAGCCTTTATCAGCGGACAATCTAATTGAGTGCTGAACCTGATTGCGTTGTAGCCATTCAAATATTTCAGATTATCAAAAATATCGTCCAATAGGCTATGAAGATTGATTTCTTCAATTTCAATTTCTTTACGACTTGCCCTTGAGTGCTCTAATATCTCGTCCGTAAAGTCTTCCAGTTTTTTTACACTTTGTTCAATTCTGGTTATGTATGGAAATTCTAAGTTGTTATTTGATTCCAATTTACTAATGGCAATAAGTCCCCGGATTGATTTAAGTGGTGCGCTGATATCATGGGAGACACTATAAACAAATCGGTCCATCTCATGATTTGTTTTGCTTAATTGACTATTTGTTTCCTCTATTTGTTTTTTCTGAATGGTCAGCTCTTTTTCAGAATTTTGTAAATCACTAATTACACGACCAATAAGCGCAGAGCCAAAAAACATAGTACTCATTCCCAAATGCACATTTAATAATTGTGTGGATACATTTAATCCATGAACCATATTCTCTATATCCAGTAAGGGTAGAATGTAGTTCAAAATAAAAATCACAGAATTCACTACCACCACATAATTGAATCCATGACGCACTGCCAATAAGGTGGCTCCGATACCATACAGAAACCAGTATTTGTCAAAGCTGATGAAGAAACCTAAAACCATGAAAATAAACGTAATCCCTACAAACTCAACCAATGCCTTTCCATTGCCATATTTGCTTTGAAAGACTTTGGTCTCAAAAGTTGCAAGTTTAAAAAAATAGGTTGTTCTAACGGGAGTAAAAAAATGCAAAAGTGGTAATGAAATTGAAAAAATGGTAATGAAATCGGAAAGCCAAAGAAGAGAGACCTTTTCGATGTCTCCATTCACAAAAGTGTAATTGAAGGTATAGAAAGAATTGATCAGATCTGGAACAACAATACCCAGCAAAACAAATCTACCAAATGATTTTGTGTTCGAAAGTCCCCTGGATGAGTGCACCAGATTCTTACAAAGGAACCACGATGCAAAAACAATTACGGGTTCACGTGAGGCTAAAAAAAGAATTCGATCCCATCCACCGGGCGCTTGCCACAAAAAAAGGGTAACAAATGCGTTGATAAAGGCCAGTGGTAAGATGCGAGGACCAAACCAATGCACCATGACAAAGGCCAGCGAAGTAGGAAGATAAAGTAAAAGTGAGTCCGTTAAGGTTCTGGCGTAATACGAAATGTAGGAGCCCGCTAACAAAACAAGCATGAGTAAAGCCCACGTTCCCGGGTTCCATTTCTGGCTTTTTGAATCTGCTGATACCTGCATAGACTGCGTAAACATACTACCATTTGTGAATGAAAATGATTGGCCCGTCAAAAAAACCTTATAATTACCCCATTTTAAGACTGATTGTATTCGTTTGAAACCATTAACTTTGCTTTCAGGTTAAAGACTATAAGAAATCATTTATCATGTATAAATTCTTACTCATCTTATCAATCATTGGATACATAATCTATAAGGTTGGTGGATTCTTTTTCAAGGCCGGGGCAGCTTCACAACAAATTCGTGAGCAACAGCGCAGATCTCAAAATTCCGTTAATACTAATCCCACAAAAGAAAAGAAGGATGGCCACATTAAGGGTGGTGATTATGTTGATTATGAAGAGGTGAAATAATCACCCGATTCTTCTTTGATACTGGGTTTACTTTCTGATAATTTTATCAGCTCAACGACCATATACATGAAAAGATGTGCCCTTATCGCAATTATACTCATACCCTCTTTTTTATGGGCTCAGTCCTATCAAAAAAGACTCGCCCTGGTAATAGGTAATTCCAACTATCAAAATGGTGGTTCGCTACCAAACCCGGTAAATGACGCTACCGCCATTGCAGCAGCTCTTCAGTCGGTAGGCTTTGAAGTAATGAAATACCAAAACGTCACTCAAAAAGAAATGAAAACGGCCATCAACGCTTTTGGAAAAAAACTAAATGGATATGAGGTGGGGGTATTTTATTATGCCGGCCATGGCATACAAAACAAAGGGATGAATTACATGATCCCCATAGAAGCTGACTTACAAACCGAGGAACAAATTGAATTTGATTGTGTAGCCGCTGATCGGGTGCTGGCCTACATGGACGCAGCGCAGGTAAAAGTAAATGTGATTATCATGGATGCATGCCGCAACAATCCTTTTGAGAGAAGTTGGCATCGTAGCGCAAACGGCAATGGTTTGGCGATGATGGATGCACCAACCGGATCATTGATTGCCTATGCCACAGCCCCAGGCCGGGTAGCATCCGATGGTGCAGGCTCCAATGGATTATATACAAGTGCCTTGTTAAAATACATGGGTGACCCAAAACTGTCCATCGAACAAGTCTTTAAAAAAGTTCGCACTGAAGTCACTGAAAAATCAGCGGGAGCTCAAGTACCTTGGGAGACTACCTCCTTAACAGGTGATGATTTTTATTTTGCTGCTGCCAATATTTCTAAAGGAGCACTTGTAAAAAACGAAGTGTTAGCTAGCAATACAGAAACTAAAAACAGTGCGGTTAAACGGAATTTTAATGAAGTAACGGAAGATAATCGAAAAAAAGCCAGTGCATTATTGGATGAAGGTCACACTGCCTACAATGAGGAAAACTATGTAAAAGCTATTGAGTTATATGCGAAAGCCATGGAGGTAAATCCAAATTATGATGAAGCTTACTATTGGAGAGCTAGCGCTAAATTCGTACAAAAAAAATATAAAGAAGCAATTCCTGATTATGATAAAGCCATTGAGTTAAATCCAAACAATGAACAAGCCTTTTATTATCGGGCATTAACTAATTATAATCTGGAAGCCTACCGAGAAGCCCTCCCTGACTTTGATAAAGCTATTGAACTGAATCCTGATGTGGCGTCCATGCATTACTGGCGTGGACAAGCAAAATATACGCTTGAGTCTTATGAAGATGCCATCCTCGATTATTCTAAATCTCTGGAACTTAACAAAAATGATGGATATTCTTTCAGTGGGCGTGCAAACTGTTATTACGTACTTCAAAAATATAAGGAAGCCAAAATGGATTATACTAAAGCCATAGAGCTCAACCCAAACGAAGAAGCAACCTATAAGTACTATAGGGGAATATGCAGCTATTATCTTAATCAGGCACAAGAAGCCCTTGACGATTTTATGTATTACCTAAAAAAAGATCCTGCTGACTCTTATATACTTGTAATGGCTGCACATAGTAATTTTGTTTTGGAAAATTATCAGCAAGCAACGGAATACTATACCAAAGCTATTTCCGTGAAGCCAGATTACACTGAGGCTTATTATTGGCGAGGAAATGCCTATTTCAATCTCAACAGAAAAAGTGAAGCCAAACGCGATGTTGACAAAGCCATCTCCTTAGATCCTAAGAATGAAACGTATGTAAAGTTCAAACGCGATAATTTGAACTAAAAGACTTGGCATCTTCAAAATTTATGCACTGAATTTTTATTCCCGATCTCCTGTTAACGTTACAAATTCAAAAATCAGAAAGTGAAAATCCATTTCCATAAATATCAGGCAACCGGCAACGACTTCGTAGTGATCGATAATCGCACGGGCGGATATTCATTTTCAAAAGAACAAATTGAAAAAATATGCGACCGCAGATTTGGTGTAGGTGCCGATGGATTGATGTTGATTGAGGAACATCCTTCACTGGATTTTAACCTGGTGTATTATAACAGCGATGGCTCGCAAAGTCTTTGTGGAAACGGCAGTCGTGCTGCAGTAGTGATGGCTGCAGCACTCGGCCTGTTAAAAACCAACACCACATTCAATGCCTATGATGGTTCTCACGAAGCCGAATTACTCAATACGGGTATCGTAAGACTTAAAATGAATGATGTTCATGTGGTGAAAAAATCCGGTGACGAATATTTCATCCACACCGGTTCGCCTCATCATTTGCGTTTTGTAAAAGATGCAAAGTCCTATCCGGTTGTAGAGGAAGGACGGAAGATCCGCTATAGCGAACCCTATGCGCCAGCGGGCACCAATGCAAATTTTATTCAGTTACTCGATCATAACACGATTATCGTTCGCACCTATGAGCGTGGGGTTGAGGACGAAACTTTCTCTTGCGGAACAGGCGTAACGGCAGCAGCTCTGGCCTCAAGTTTATACGGATACACCTCTCCCGTTCATATAAAAGTGAAGGGAGGCGAGCTGTCCGTAGAATATAAAGCCACCGGCCCCTCTGGCAGTATTCCCGTCACATTTCACGATGTTTTTCTTATCGGTCCTGCCAAAATGGTGTTTGAGGGCGACTTGGAACTATAATTGCAACCCGAAATTCTTAAATTTGTGCCCCTTTAATGGGCTATGGGTTATAGGTTTTAAGTGCTCAGTTGTTTTACATAAAATGCCTCTGACAACTCTTACGGCTTCCACCTTTTAGATGTTAAACTTATAGGACTATGTTAAAACTGATTTCAAAGATTTTCGGAACCAAGTCAGAGAAGGACATCAAAAAAATGATGCCTCTGGTGGAGCTAACTAAAAAAGAAGGAGAAAAACTTACCTCCCTTTCTCATGATCAATTGAGAGCAAAGACAGCCGAAATACAGCAATTCATAAATGATCAATTAAAACCAATTGATGATCAGATCGCAGACCTTCACACTCGCATCAACGAACAGGCGGATCTGGACATCCATGAAAAGGAAACCATCTTCGCTGAAATCGATAAGCTGGAAAGTCAACGCAACAAAGATCTTGAAGTAGTATTGATGGAGGTGCTACCAAAAGCCTTTGCCATCGTGCGTGAAACCGCGCGCAGATTTAAAGAAAATGAATATCTGGAAGTATCGGCTACCGAACACGACATCATACTTTCAGCAAAAAATCTGAATATAAAAATCAACGGAGACAAAGCGCACTGGAGTCGTCATTGGATGGCAGCTGGTAATCTGATCACCTGGGATATGGTGCACTATGAAGTGCAAATCATTGGTGGTATTGCCTTGCACCAAGGCAATGTAACTGAAATGGCTACGGGTGAAGGAAAAACACTCGTTGCAACCTTCCCGGCATTTTTAAATGCACTCGCAAAACGAGGTGTCCATATTGTAACGGTAAACGACTACCTCGCCAAACGCGATAGCGAATGGATGGCTCCGCTCTTCCAGTTTCATGGTTTGAAAGTGGATTGCATCGATCGGCACGAACCCAATTCTGCCGAAAGAAAAAATGCTTACCGTGCGGATATTACTTACGGAACCAACAATGAATTTGGATTTGACTACCTGCGCGACAACATGGCCCGTGATCCTGAAGAATTGGTGCAACGCGGTCATCATTATGCGATGGTCGATGAGGTTGATAGTGTATTGATTGACGAAGCGCGTACTCCATTGATTATTTCAGGACCCGTTCCTCGTGGTGATGAGCATGAGTTCTATGATCTTAAGCCACGCATCAACAAATTAGTAGATGCTCAAAAGAAATTGATCAACCAATATCTCAACGATTCTAAAAAGTTAATTGCAGAAGGTAACGAAAAAGATGGTGGCACTGCATTATTTCGTGCACACCGGGCTATGCCAAAGTATAAGCCACTCATTAAAATGCTGAGTGAGATGGGTAATAAATCCATTCTTCAAAAAACGGAGAACTTTTATCTTCAGGACAACAAAAAAATGATGCCTGAGGCAGATGCGCCTCTTTACTTTGTCATTGAAGAAAAAGATAACAGCGTAGATCTTACTGAAAAAGGGATTGACCTGATTACAGGAGAAGGAGAAGATCCTAAATTTTTCATCTTACCTGAGATAGGAATTGAATTAACTAAAATCGAAAAAGACGGTAGCCTGAGCGATGAGGATCGTCTACAAAAGAAAGAAGCACTCATTCGTGATTACACTACCAAGTCGCAACGCATTCACAGTGTTAGCCAATTATTAAAAGCATACACCCTATTCGAAAAAGATACCGAATACATTCTGGTTGACGGAAAAGTAAAAATTGTTGACGAGCAAACCGGTCGTGTGTTGGATGGCCGGAGATATTCGGATGGTTTACATCAGGCGATTGAAGCAAAAGAGAATGTGAAGGTCGAAGATGCGACACAAACTTATGCTACAATCACCCTACAGAATTATTTCCGCATGTACCATAAGCTGGCCGGTATGACCGGTACTGCCGAAACGGAAGCGGGAGAATTGTGGGATATCTATAAACTGGATGTGGTGGTCATTCCTACCAACAGACCCGTTACCAGAAAAGATCAGGAAGATCTTGTTTACAAAACTATCCGCGAAAAATTCAATGCTGTTGTTGAAGAAGTGGTAAGACTTACTCAACAAGGTAGGCCTGTACTTGTTGGTACGACTTCCGTGGAAATATCAGAGTTGGTGAGCCGCATGCTTCAGTTAAAGAAAATTAAACACCAGGTATTGAACGCCAAGCAACACCAACGCGAAGCAGAAGTTGTTGCTGAAGCCGGAAAGCCAGGCACTGTAACCATCGCCACCAACATGGCAGGTCGTGGAACGGACATTAAACTTACTCCTGAATCAAGAGCCGCCGGGGGGTTGGCCATCATTGGTACCGAACGCCATGAATCTAGAAGGGTTGATCGTCAGTTGCGCGGAAGAGCAGGTAGACAAGGCGATCCGGGAACCTCACAATTTTATGTATCACTGGAAGATAACCTCATGCGCATGTTCATGCCTGAGCGTATTGCCCGCATCATGGACCGACTTGGACTTAAAGAAGGAGAAGTAATTTCTCACTCTATGGTGACAAGTTCCATAGAACGTGCCCAGAAAAAAGTTGAGGAAAATAACTTTGGTATTCGTAAGCGATTACTGGAGTATGATAACGTGATGAACTCTCAGCGTGAAGTAATTTACAAACGCAGAAGAAATGCACTGTTTGGCGAGCGTTTGGAGTTAGACATTCTCACTATGTTGTATGACACCTGTGACGATATTGTTGCGAATGCCAAGGCTGGTGAGGGTGTTGAGAATTTTAAGATCAATATATTAAGTCTGCTTGGTTTTGATTTTAGCATTACACCAGAAGATTTCACAAAACTAGATCAAGCCGTAATCAGCGAAACTCTTTATGAAGAAGCATTAAAGCACTATCAGCATAAGAATAAAATAGCTGCGGATAAGTCTCTTCCTATTGTGATGGACATCTTCAAAACACGCGGAGGAACAATTGAAAATATTTTGGTGCCATTCACGGATGGGATAAAGCAAATTGGTGTAGCCGCCAACTTAAAGAAGTGTGTGGATTCCAAGAACAATGAGTTGATCAAATCGATGGAGAAGATGATCACGCTGGCCATTATCGATCAGCAATGGAAAGAGCACTTGCGCGATATGGATGATCTGAAGCAATCCGTTCAAAATGCTGTCTATGAACAAAAAGATCCGCTGTTGATTTATAAGTTCGAAGGATTCGAAGCCTTCAAGCGTTTCATTGCAAAAGTGAATGAAGAAACTATTTCCTTCCTGATGAAAGCCGATGTGCCTGTACGGGAAGCCGAGCAAGTACAGGAAGCGCGTTCACAAAAACGTCAGAGACTTAGCGAACAAAAAGAAGAGTCCCGTTCCTTATTACAGGGCGGAGGTTCTCAGCCACAAGCCCCAGAGCGTCCCGTTGAAGAAAAAATAATGCCTGTTAAATCTGAGAAAATAGCTGGCAGAAATGATAAAGTATCAGTTCAATACCCCAATGGCCAGGTGCTCAAGGATGTTAAGTATAAGAAAGTTGAAGAAGACATTAAGGCAGGTCGTTGCATTGTGATTGAAGGTTAAGAATTGGCAATTGGTCGTATTTTTTAAGGCAATAGCTTAGGTTTTTGTAAATTGAAGCATGACAACAGGTAAGCAAATCATTTTTTCGTTGCTTTTAATTCATCTTCTGATGAGTTGCGTGGCGCAGAAAAAGAGCGACAAGCCGTACTACGAAAGCCTCATCGATGTCAGACCCCGAGTTACCGTGCCCGGTGATTCTACTCCGAACACTCCTGTTGTAGTCGCCCAAGAGACCAAAAATATTTACTTTACTAAAACAGTGAATGAAAAAGTGGATGTGGTGCTGGATAGCATTGACCGTTTCAATCTGATGAGAAGATCAGTAGATGGTTACACCATTCAAATCTATTCAGGACAAAACCGGGAAGATGCGATGAACATAAAAAAGAAAATATCAACCGACCTCCCTGATCTTGCTGCTAATCTCCAATATCAACAACCTAAATTCAGGGTTACAGTTGGCAAATACTTTAGTAAACTGGAAGCGTATCAGGACTTGACGAAATTGCGCCAAAGTTTTTCTTCCGCCATTCTGGTCCCTGAGAAAATTGCTATCCGATAACGAATGACTTCAGCTACTCTTCCTTAATACTAATCCTAAAAGAAAATATCAACCGACCTGGTTAAATTGAATCACTCATCCTGATATTGGTAGCTGACTTTTAAGCAGTCACCTCATCAAAGACTTTGATAAATGCTTTCATCTCATTGGCAGTACCAATACTAACACGGCACCATTCCTTCTGCTGGTATTCCCAAATGCGAATCAAAAATCCCCTCTCTTCAAGTTGAGTCAAAATCGTTTTCC
>JANOUH010000454.1:0-2364 GCA_031416795.1 Cytophagales bacterium
ATCCGCCAATATCGGAGGCGCGGGCAAATCATAATCCCAGATATCGTGGTGAATCAATTGGTAGTGCCAAACCTTTTTGCCGGTTTTTACATCTAAGCAAACCAAACTCTGAGAGAATAAATTGTTACCGGGTCTATGGCCACCGTAGAAATCTCCGGTAGCAGCCTCTAACGGGAGATACACATAGCCCAACTCCGGATCGGCTGTGAGGGGTGCCCAGGCTCCGGCATTTCCGGTATACTTCCAACTCTCTTTCTCCCAGGTTTCATTACCTTCTTCCCCTTGCTGAGGGATGGTATGAAAAATCCATAACTGCTTACCGGTTTTGACATCATACCCCATGATGTCACCCCTTACTTGATTTTTAGAAACGGGTGCTAGGCCCACCGGAAAACTTGCTCCCATGATGATGACATCATTAACAATAATGGGAGGCGATGTAGAGCCAATGGTAGCGGTGAGTGGGTCAACTTGCGGGCCTAACCCTCTTTTTAAATCCACCACGCCACGATCACCAAAATCAGAAATCAAATTTCCTGTTTGAGCATCTAAGGCAATCAATTGAAAACCTGGTGTGATATAGATGACGCGATCTTTTCCTTTTACAGGAGACGACCAATAGGCAACACCCCTACCGGAATTCTGACGGGGTACGGAGGTATTTCGTTCTTTTGCATCGAATCGGAACGTCCATAATGTTTCACCCGTTGCGGCATCAATAGCGGCTACAGCTCTGCTTAAACCTGCGGTAGTGTACAAAACTCCATTGGCCATCAATGGCGTGGATTTAAAATAAAACTCTGGGCCCGGTCCGAAGTTATCGGTCTTCCAGCGCCAGGCAATTTTTAAATTCTTTGCATTGTCTTTATTAATCTGATCTAACGGTGAATAGTTGGTGCTTGCATAATCGCCCCGATGCTGCAGCCATTCACCTTCAATCGTGGGAGGTGTATTGTTATACGTGTTCGGATTAAATCGTAAGCTTACCCGTGATGGAGGCGGAGGTATGCCCATGAGGATATTTTCTAACTCTTCTTTCTTCGAAGACAAAGCGACATCTCCGGAAGGAAACTCATTGGCATTTAACATGAACGCCAACAGTGCTGAATACGATGCATCATCCAGCGAATGAGGATTGGTTTTCGGCATAGTAGTTTTTGTCAGCTCAAACAACTCACCCAAAGATTTCTCTTTCCATTTGGTCACAAAACGTTCACCCATCAGCGCGTTGCCTCCTTCAGTTCCCCTTAAATCCCTTCCATGGCAGGCGATGCAATTATTGGAATATAGAACAGACCCCAATTCCACTTGTTCTTTAGTAAAAACTCCAGAGTTAGCCGTTACTTCGGTTACATCTAGTTCTTTGATTGAATGCTGATCAGGTTTTGAACAGGAAACGAAAAGCAAATGGATTACTAATAAACAGAATACGATGATCAGGTTTTTCATCCGTGGAAAACAAGGGTTTATCAAAACTATCTTATTTTTTAAATAGCACAATACTTAATCCTACTTTGTCATGTTGGAGATATCAAGCCCGAAGGGCTGAAATGATTATAGAATATTATAAGTGCATAGCCTTAAAACTCCGAAGGAGTGACATAATATCACCCCTTCGGGGTTTATGAAATGCTAGTTAACAGCCCTATAATAATATCATCCCTTCGGGATTTTTAACATGACAAAGTAGGATTAAGTGACTTGCGATATCTTTTATCGAACATCTGTCTATTTCAGAATACGTAATTCAACCTTACGAAAATCGATGGGCTGTCCTTCACTTTGCAGTGCAATGAGTCCTGACGTTAACGGTTTACCAGGTTGCCAGACAGCGCTATCATACCCTTGCACAACACCTCCACCCATGGTTGGCTTGCTGTATTGTAATACGGTATCTCCATTGATGATGTGCGTGATCAGCGAATCACCCAACACAATTAACTCTGCCCTCACCCATTCATTGGCTTCATAGGTTTTAGAGGTTGAGTTGAGGCAATGATTCTCATAAAGTTTACCATCAAAAACGATCTCTGTTCCTGGTGAACACATATTGCCGGTAGGACGAGGATTGCCATCACCGAGCCCAGCGAGAAATTGCATCTCCACCGAAATGGGCCAGTTCTGTTCTTTGGGCATCGTGCGGGGATCCTGTGAATGAAACATGATACCACTATTAAGCAATGTGTAATCCGGAGCGCCCGGCTGAAGGCTACCCGTAAATCGATACTCGACTACCAAGTGAAAACGTGAAAAAGGTTGATCATAATACAAGTGCCCGAACTGATCATTGAAATCACCATATTGATCATACCGTACTTTAATCATTCCATCTTCCACCCTGAATGTATTGCCGGCATTCACGCC
>JANOUH010000455.1:0-1935 GCA_031416795.1 Cytophagales bacterium
GCACCGAAGGGGCTATGTACGACGATGCAGGTTTAAAAGCAGCAATAAAAAAAGGAATAATAGCCGGGCCACGCATGATTGTTGCTACAAGAGCCATTGTAGCCAAAGGAACTTATGGCCCCCGCTCAGATAATGCTGATATTGACTTTCCGCAGGGTGCCGAAGAAGTAAGCGGAATGGAAAGTATTGCACATGCCGTGCGCACACAAATTGGCAAAGGTGCTGATTTTATTAAAGTGTATGCAGACTACCGGTATGGCCTAAACGATGAGGCAGTACCTGCATTTACTGTAGAAGAATTAAAAGTAATGGTGACTATTGCTGGCAGCAGCGGAAGAAAAGTGGTAGCACATGCTTCTTCACCGGAAGGTATGCGCAGAGCCATTCTGGCGGGCGTTTCCACTATTGAGCATGGAGATGATGGTACTGCTGATGTTTTTAAACTGATGAAAGAAAAGGGAGTTGCTCTCTGCCCCACACTTGCTGCAGGCGATGCTGTATTACAATATAAGGGTTGGAAAAAAGGTAAAGACAGTGAACCAGAAACTATTACTGCTAAAAGAAAAACTTTTAGCAAGGCGCTGCTGGCAGGGGTTACTATTTGTATGGGTGGCGATGTGGGCGTATTTACACATGGAGACAATGCAAGGGAAATGGTAATGATGGTGGAATAAATATTACTTACGATGATGGTGAAGTTTGGTTTAAAGCTAATACACCGGCTGTTGGACAGTTTTATGCCATCACCACTGATAATGCAAGGCCTTATAATGTGTATGGTGGTTTGCAGGATAACGGGGTATGGTTTCTTCCATCACAAAGCGCCAGTGGTCGGTTTGGCGGTGGGCTTGGACAAACAACCGGCACCGAAACAAATATCGGTGGTGGCGATGGTATGCAGGTACAAATAGATACAAGAGACAATGCAACAGTTTATTTTGGTTCGCAGTTTGGCAGTTATTCCAGGAGTAACCGGATTACCAGGGAAGGCACCAAAAGAATAACGCCAAGGCATTTACTTGGTGAATTTCCATATCGCTTCAATTGGCAATCACCCATTCTATTGAGTAGTCATAATCCGGATATTGTTTATTTCGGCAGCAATCATTTTCACCGTAGCATGAATAAAGCTGATACCATGTTCACGATGAGCGGCGATATGAGCAATGGAGGAAAAGAAGGTGATGTACCTTATGGAACGATGACCACTATTTCCGAATCACCCACTCGTTTTGGATTGATCTATACCGGCACTGATGATGGTAATGTTCAAATAACAAAAGATGGCGGATATACCTGGACACAGCTTAATAAACCTGCTACTGTAACCCCTGTTAAGAAAGGTTCCAAACTTCCGGCTCCAGACTCCCGATTCATGACTCAGGGCTTATGGGTCAGCCGTGTACTTGCCTCACAACATAAAGAAGGCAGGGTGTATGTAACGCTGAATGGTTATCGCCAGGATCATTTTGCACCGTATGTATATATGAGTGATGATTATGGAATGAATTGGAAGCAATTAGGTAAAGACCTGCCTAATGAACCGGTAAATGTGATTCGTGAAGACCCGAAGAATGACAGCATACTTTATGTAGGTACTGATGGTGGTTTGTATGTAAGTTTTGACCAGGGCAATAGTTTTATGACCTGGAATGGAGGTTTACCAAAATCTGTTCCGATACATGATATAGCTATACATGTCAGAGAAAATGAAATTATTTTGGGTACACATGGACGTAGTTTGTATGTGAGTAAACTGGATGGAGTACAAAAGTTAAAAAAATAGAATTGGGAGAAACAAGGAAAAAAATTATAAAAAAGCCGGGAGATTTCTTCCGGCTTTTTTTATAAAATAAATTCGTTTGAAAAGAGATTAACAACAAAGCTTGTTTTTTATCTTCCCGAGTGCAGGTTTTGCTGTTGAAAATTTTTGAG
>JANOUH010000456.1:0-20676 GCA_031416795.1 Cytophagales bacterium
AATCCGGCATTGTACCACGACCTTTTTGCTGCACAGGTTGCACTGCATTTTGATAATAAACAAGTGGTGTTCCAACATGAATTTTGGAATTAGGCAATGTTAAGTGAATGAAACTGGATCCATTGCCACCTTCATAGGCACCACCCGCTTCCTCGCCAACCATAATGCCGACTTTATTGCTCTTGCATACTGCCAAAAATTCAGACGTGGTGGAATAAGACCGTTCGTTCATCAAAAAATAAACATTGCCCTTAAACCGATTTGGTTTTGGATATTGTAGTTTCAGATCAGGATTCTTTTCTTCCACCAAACTGAAGGTGCCATCTGCTTCCATTTTTAATTCCTCTTTCACATTCCTTCTGTCCTCTTCTGATAAATCTGAAAAGGCAAGAAATTCAGAGCTATCGACTATGGCATGTTGCCGTTGATAGTAACGCACAGGCGTATCCTGTTTCATCAAGTAGGTAAACAATTCAATCCCTTGTGTATCCCAACCACCAGAATTACTCCGCACATCCACAATCAAATACCTACATTCCTTCTTTTCGATTTTATCTAATGACTTGTCCATAAACTTCTGCATTCCGAGCCTGGCTTGATCACCGCTGTTCATTCCTTTACCACCAAAACCGTCAAACCTCAATACCGCAGTAGATTTTAGATCACTTAAAAAAGAAAGACGCCATGGAGATTTGTATTTCTTATTATAAAATTCACGCGCCTTTTTATTGGTACTGCTTTTCTTGTATAATTTTTCGGTCTCTGCATATAACTGAGCAGGAACTGTTACTGCGTATTCTTTGCCAGACAAATCTTTAAACCGCAATCGGAATGCTCCCGGTCTTTCAATGATGGAATAATAAAACAGGCAAAACACTCCACCCAGCAACACCGTATTCTTCGAAGGTTCAGCATAGCCATCGGCCCAATAGTGCCTCTTTAAAATTGAACTAACACTATCCACACGATGGCCATTAATTTCAACCAATTCATACCCAAGTGTTATGTTTGGATCGGTAGTGCCATTGAAGATGACATACAACCTGTCCTGAATCGGGTAAAGAAAAAGTGGCAACGTTTTAATGTTGTTTAAATATTTTCTGAAATCGCTGGTGGGCAAGGCAGTGGTGTGAGCACAACGAATGTCAGAAACCAATGCAGTCATAATCTTATAGAATTCGTAAAACGCAAGTGGTTTATCTAACAATTGATCAATACTGTCTAGTTTAGATTGCATCCGCTCTTCACTTGTGTAGCGATAGAGACCAGGATGGGTTTCCTGCAACAGTCGTCTGTAATAATTAAAATCTTCCTTAGATTCATCAGGTGTAAGTACTACACGCGTTAAGGTGTCTGTTTGAGCAAGGGCTAAGGCCGGACATAGTACAAAAAGAAAAATAAGAATGCGCATTGGACAAATATACCAAACTCGTCCTTGAATTTGAATACCTGAATTACCAATTCAAAAGCCAACGTCTAGTCAGTACCTGAAACCAAGAGCTTCTCCAATTCCTCTTTTTCTTTCATATTGATGCCATTGGATTCTGAGGGTTTTTTACCCGATTCTATGTCATTGCTTCTTCTGGTTAAATTAGCAGGTCGATCTCTATAGATTACCTTCTCTCTAAAAACTGTATCCGGTTGTGAAGCCAAATAAATCGTATCACGAACTATAGTCGATGGGATGGCTTCTCCCTTAGCTACGATAGAACTTGTTGATTGCCCAATCCACCAACCCACACAACCAAAAAGAATAGCCATTGACCATGAACTAAGCGAAGGTTTAAATTGCCACCATAACCCGGCAGGTTGCTTACATATCTTCCCATTGAGATGATTGGTCAATTGTGCCAGTGTTGACTCCGCAGGAGGATTAACCGGACTGTCATAGAAGTATTGGCGGATTTTCGTTTCCGATTTTCGCAGCGTCTCATATTCATCAGATGACTCCACCCATTGATTCACCCACTCTTTCTCTTCATGGTTAAGTTCAGTATAGGACTTGCTTTGCATCAGATGCTCCAACTTTTCAAGATCGATCCATTCAGAATTTTTCATACATAACGTTGATTAAAAACAATTTTATACCCACTTAACTTTTTCGCAAGTTCTTTTCTCAAATAGAAAAGTCTTGATTTCACTGTTCCCTCAGGAAGAAATACGATTTCACTTATTTGTTCAATACTCAAGTCTTCTTCATAGCGTAGCAATAACAATGTTTTATCTTCTTCATTCAGTTCATCCAACATCTTGTCTAATCTATGTTTGACCATCATTTTGTCCATGCCGTCATCTAGATCTACGTTCTCCTGCTCGTTGAGATGAAACCCATTGAATCGATCGTGATTCACCTTTTTTCTATATTCATTCTTGCACATGTTATGAGCGATTGAAAATATCCAGGTAGAAAATTTACGAGTACCATCAAATCGCTGTGGGTTTTCAATTATTTTGATGAACACATCGTGCAAAAAATCTTGTGCCTTCTGTTGATCGCGCCATAGCATGCGTGTAAAATAACGCATCAGTGGAGTGCTGTAGCGCTGATAAATTTCAGTCAACGCTACCTCACTCCCCTGGTGAACACTTTGCATTAACTCTTCATCGGATAGAAGAGAATGTTTTTTTCTAAAAAACATCCGTGATGTTATGGTTCAATAATTTCCATGAAAACTCTAAATCCAATAGCCGAATCAGGTCCGCTGTATACATTCACACTTTTAATGGTTGACTCCTCAGCGTGATGATTCCAACTTCCACCACATGCTTTTCCTTTCTCACTGGTCATTTCGGCTACATTACCCACTACATCGTACAATCCAATGTCGTTAGGGAAATACGTCTCTACCGGACCCATCATCATCCAGCCATCAGCTGAGGTCATTCGTTCCGGCATACAAGGCTTTTCATTGTCTGGTACTTTAAAGTTACCTAAGTAGCATCCTTTATGGTTTCTCGGGGAATTCCGTAAAAAATAGATTCTGAACCAGGGATAAAGCATATCCTGGTCTCCTGCTGAGACTTTTTTTATTTCAAAATCCTTACTGAGCTCTTTTCCTTCAGGAAATATCTTTGCTTCTATGGTTTGATCGTTAAGATTCCATGAGGTCGGGTTTTTTATTGAAGCTGCAGCAATTTGAAATTCCTGAATTGTTGGTAAGCGAAACTTAACCTTCTTGAATTTCTTTTCAACAGAATTATTGTACTGCTCGGTTAGCCAGGAGCAATAAGCTACAGCAGCCTCATACGAAATATTAACGGCCGGATACTGAGTAAAGTATTTCTCTTTTTTTGTGACACTCCGTATCGCGGTGTAATTTTTCATCATAGAAAGTGCCGGCTCATCATAGGCTGAGAGATCAAATTTATATTTCTCATAAAGATCATTCAAGTTGTTCTTGCTCAGGTAAGTGAGAAACTGATTGTACTGTTCGTTGCGCACTTCTGCTTCTTCTGCGAAGATTTCATTACTAATTGGTCTGAAGCGGCCCTCCAATGCTTTTGTGTTTAAGTTAGTCGAGAAGTATGGTATCTCCTCCGATTTATTTCTGCTAAGAAAATTATTAACCAACTCCTCCTTATTGGTATTAGTCGCTATTCGGTTAATCAGTTCCCTTAACTCTTTCAACTTTACTTTATCTTCATTCTTTTGATAGTGCTCATACAATAATAAAAAGGGTACCAAATAGTTAGCACTCAATACGTTTCCTGTATCAAACTGACTAGTTCCATTAAAATCAACAGACAGGTAATCAAGCAGGAATCTCTTCTCGAGATTATCCTTTATAAGCGAGATGTTATCAATCCGAGTTTGACTTAATTGTGAAGTGAGACCAACAACGTAGAGTTGATCCTTTAAAGAAGTGATATTCTCTTTTGCCAACGTGAGCGCGTAGTAAAATTTGTGTTCCGTATTTTCAACAGGTAATGCGGCACACAAGAGTTGCTTGAAATTAGGATTCGATTCAGAAATCGTATTAAGGATAAGATTCGCTGCCTCAAATTTCATTCTACGGTAATTTGAATACATCATCATATCCAAGTTAAGTACGGTCACGTCTGGGCGAACGCTCCAAATATCTTGAAGCGCGAGCAAAGGAAGAGTAGTGTTTTCCCCTTCGGTAAATAGTACCGCTCCGGCATCAACTGACATCAAGACATTATAGCTGTAGTTGAGCAGGGATGCTGAGAGTATTCCGGCTTCATGCATCTTTCTTGCATACAACATCCTGTTCTCCCTATTTCCGTGAAACTCACTAGCCAACATCAGGAGGCTATAAGAACCTGAATGATCTGGTCTCAATTCATAAGCTTTATTGAGGTAACTTGTTGCGTCATGATCAAATCCCGCATGCCATCCCTGAATGAGATAATACTCAAAGGTATTTGGTATTGAATTCTTCATTCTCTCAACGATCAAATCCAATTGTTGGCCCTCTTGTTGCGCAAATCTCGATGTTGCATAAAAGTTAAGCCAGGCATCGGCATTGGTCGGATGACTTTGAATAAAGTTGCCCCATTCAGTCATTTGCTCAGTATACCACCCAACTGGTTTTAAAATTTTTGTTTTGGGGTAGATCTTTTCCGGGATCGCGTGAACGGTAAACCCAATGATTAATAAGGAGACGAAAAGAATTTTCTTCATAGTGTCAGATTTTAATACCTGTACACTTGAACTTGAGTTTGGTTCAACTTTATTTTATTGAACGCCTTAAAAATAATTTTAAAACTCAGAAGACGGGAGAATCAACCTAAACTCATACATGAAACACCCAATCCTTATACTGGCCATCAGAAGGATTAAAGTCAGGTCTTTTTTGGAAATGCTGATCGAGTACTTCCAATTCTGCGATACGATCGAGTTGAAGATTTCTGTATCCTTCCTTTCCTCCTGCTTTAGTAAAACCCATGGTCTGCCAACAAACTAATACGATGTGATTAGCGGAAGTAGCACACACACCATACGGCTGTACGATTCGGGGAAATGGCTCACCCTTCAAAGCTATCCGGCAAATGCGTTTCTTCTCACTTGCCTTCCACAGCTCTTGGGTGAGTTCTTCTAGCATCATTACTTTCTTATAAAAAATTCACGACTACTTCTTTATATCACGATCCAATCTCATAGCAAACAGTAATGGCCACCACTTGCCTGTAACCAACAAAAGTCCGCTTTTCTTTTCATAAGCTATTCCATTAAGTACATCCGCTGAGGGGTTCATCTGATTAGCTTGTCTAGCCAGCTCAGTCAAATCCAATCTGCCAACTACATTACCATTTGATAAATCAATTTTTAGTACCTCATTCGTCATCCAGCGATTGGCATACAGATATCCTTCTATGAATTCTAACTCGTTAAGCTTATCCACTGGACTTAATCCTTGCATTACGTTTATTGTTGTAACTTCCTTTAGCGTAGCAGTATCCAAAAAATGAATTTTATCGGTGCCATCACTTACAATCAGATTTTTTCCGTCATGTGTAATGCCCCACCCTTCATGTTCATATTGAAATTCACTTATCCTCTGAAATGAATTGATGTCATACACAAAACCAATATGTCCTTTCCAAGTGAGCTGATAGATTTTACTGTTGAGAATAGTTATCCCCTCACCAAAATATTGATTAGCCAACACTACTTTTTTGTCTTGTTTGCCTGATGCAAGTTCTACCTCTGCAATCCAGGAAGCTCCCTCCTGACCAGTGCTTTCAAAAAGTCTTCCATATTCAATGACGAGACCTTGAGTAAAAGCTGAGGTGTCATGAGGAAATATCTTCACCACGGTATAAGGAATATCTGAGATTTCATTTTTATTTGGTTTGCAGGAAGCAATAAAAAAAATAGAAATCATCAGCAGGAACGCGTTCCTGATTTGCGTTATACTAATCATTGAATGGTAATTAACTGTTCACTTCGCTTTACAAGTTTGCCAAACGGCTTCAATGTGTACCCCTGTTCTTTCGCGAAACTTTCAAAAGATGGTGCATGATTAGCATCCACGCAAACCAATAAACCTCCACTCGTTTGAGGGTCGCATAATGTCAATAATGACTCTGCACCTATTCCACTTACTTTGCTTTCATAGCTACTCCAGTTACGCATGGTATTGTCCGGATAAATCATTTTGGATGCGTAGTACGAAATATTTTTTAACAAAGGAATTTTAGCGTACTCAATTTCTGCTGATAGATCACTTCCTTCACATACTTCTATTAAATGGCCCAACAAGCCAAAGCCTGTTACATCGGTGAGTGCTTTCACATGATCTAGCTTTCCTAAATCCTTTCCGAGATCATTGAGTTGGGACATCACCTGCACCGCTTCTTCAAAATCTTCTGGAAGTGCGAGGCCACGTTTGAGTGCTGTGGTAATCATACCTACTCCAATAGGCTTGGTGAGATAAAGCAGGTTTCCTTCTTTTGCAGTACTGTTTTTCTTTAGATTTTCATTACGTACAATACCCGTAACTGCTAAACCAAAAATCGGTTCCGGACTATCAATGCTATGACCACCGGCCAACGGGATTCCTGCCTTGGCGCAAACATTGCGACTTCCCTCTAAAACTTGTTGTGCCACTTCTGCCGGTATCTTACTGATAGGCCAACCCAATATAGCAACTGCCATCAGTGGTGTGCCTCCCATGGCATAGATGTCGCTAATGGCATTTACCGAAGCTATAGATCCAAACGTAAATGGATCATCAACAATTGGCATAAAAAAATCAGTGGTACTGATCACACACATACCATCTCCTAAATCAAATACAGCAGCATCATCCTTCGATTCATTTCCCACCAGAAGACCGGGAAATTGAAACTTTACCTGATCCGAATGAAGAATAGTGTCCAGTACGGCCGGAGAAATTTTACAGCCACAACCCGCACCATGTGAATATTGAGTAAGCTTAATTGTATCCATATCTGTTTGTAAAATTACTGCGAATACGATCGCGTATATTTTTTACATCTATGTGAATCATAAAATAAATGAAATATCCCAACAACTATGATCAACTTTAAGTTGTTGGGATATTCTATAGATAAATTTAACGTAGTCTTAAGGATTCAATCAACTTTTGAATTTGCTCAGCTTTTGCCTGATACCCTCGCCAACTCCTGAGATCGCTCCCTTTATCGTTTCCAACGGTGAATTATCTCCTGTGGAATCACCCATCGGTACTTCTATCGCCTCACTCTTTGTAGATTCTGATTTCGAATCTTCAGTATAATAACCATGGCCTTTCGCCTGCACTTTCCCATTAATAGCTACCATTACTCTTTTCAAAATACCATCATGGCCAATTTTATTGATAGCATCAATCTCCTCCCCTTTGCTATAATTCAGCCTTAACAAAACTAAATTAAGATCAGAATACATCCCTGTAATAACGGGATCATACACTAAGCCGATAGGAGCATTATCAAAAATTATATAATCATAGTGCTCTTTTACATGACTCAGGAAATCCTTTATTAACCCGTTATTTAATAGTTCAGCCGAATTTTCGTGGGTTGATCCAGATGCCACAAACCATAGGTTTTCGATTTCAGTTGGCCTTATAATTTCTTCAATAGCGTTTTTCCCATCTAAAAAATCGGCCAACCCCACTTCAGCTTCCTGACCTAGAATGTTATGAAGGCGAGGCTTCCTCATATCACCATCAATGAGTAAAACTCTCTTCTTTCCAATAGCAAATATCAAAGCTAAATTGAATGTGACAAAAGATTTACCCTCGCCAGAAACATAGGAATGCACTGACAAAACCTTACCACTAATGCTTTTTAAAAAGTGATCCAGATTCAATCTTAATCCACGGAATGATTCAGTTATCGCTGAGCGCGGATAAACAATCACAGGCATTTCAGTATTATGCTTGTTGTTACTTATTGTACCAACTACTGCAACATCTAAACGCTTAGTAATATCTTCAATATCGGTAAGTAGCTCACTTGAAAGTTCCTTCACGACTACGATAGCCAGAGCTAAACATATGCCACCGAACATTCCAATAAATAAATTTATAAGCAAGATAGGACCCATCAATACGGCAATTTGACTATCCGTAGGATCCAATATTTGAGCGTCTGGATTATTTGAAGCTTTTGAAATTTCGGCTTCGGCTCTTCGCTGCAACAGGAACGTGTATAACTCATTATTTAAATCAAAATTCCTTTTAATTCCAATTAAATTTTGCTCAGTCTTCGGGAGTCGTGAAAGTTCAGAATTGACAGTGCGCTGCCTGGTATTCAAGTTTTGCAATTCAACATTTGTATTGGAGATCAGGTTTTCAACATTTTCCTTCAGCGTTTTTTGAGTGTATTCTATTTCACTCGTTAGTTGAATTAGTACGGGGTTCCTCTCTTGGGCCGTGTATGACAATACCTCTCGCCTCGTGAACAAATCATTTAACTTGAGCACCTTCGAGTTTAGTGCATCGTCAGTAACACCAACCAGAGAAGGTGCAACCAGATCCTTATTTTTATCCCGATTTTCGAGATAAAACTTGAGATTCTTATAATACTCTAACTTCATTTCAAGGTTCGAGCGCTCTGTCTCAATCACCTTCAATTTTTCCACCACTGATGAAGCCTCACTACCTAAATCTACCGTGCGATTTTGAGATCTGAAGCTTGTGAATTTGTCTCCAGCTAACTGCAAAGAACGATCTACTCCCGTTATCTGATCGTCAATAAATTTTATGGTGTTATTTGCGATACGGTTTTTTTCGTCAAGACCAAATTGAATATATATTTTACCCAACTGATTCAAGTAATCCACATCTCTGGCTAAATCACTACTAACTAACTCCAAAAGAATAAGGTTTGAGTCGTCCGCTGCACCCACTGGCTTAACTACTAGTTTTTCTTTGTACCTAAGCGCCAGTTGGTTGATATTATTAAAGACTAAATAATACACCTCACCAACGATAACCGGAGCTTCAACTCTCTTATTAATTGTAAACTCAAAAAATTTATTCTTAAACAGTTGACCAAACTTAAGCTTTTGCTCAAGGTTGATTGGAACCTTGATACCCTTTATGGTTACCTCTTCGCTGCATTTCAGAAGATACTCTGTTTCTGAAATTGGTTTCACTGCCACCTTGATGTTTTCAGTCTGTAATACACTATCACCTTCCACCACCTCAAAAGGATGATTGCTATAAAGATCTTTTTCAACAAACCAATCTTTTTTGAACCATGAGTACCTCCAATTGAAGTATTGCATTGTTTTATAATTCAGATTGTAAGACTTCAATACTCCAACCTGATCCTGAATTGCTGGGTTACTTTTATTTACATTTAATTGACGGAATACGTTATTGATCTCGGATGATTTACTATCATTTTTAATCAATATGGTGCTTGAAATTTTATAATAAGGTGGGGCTATTTTATAATAGGTAAAGGCCATTAATAACCCAGCAAAACCTAACACGGCAAATACAATCCAATTATTGAGAATCTTGGATTTAATAACCTTTAGGGTTATCCCTTCCGGTTCCTGATTCTGAGCATACCGATTAAACGTGTTGTTCGTTTCCACTAGACTTTATCTGGTTAATTGGTTTGAATATAATTTAAGACAAGTATAAAGGTGGTGATGGATGAAAGTATTACTGTGTAGATCGGCAATTTTAATTCGAAGTTCTTATAGGCGGCAGGCTGCACCACGATAACATCATTGGGCAGAATATTATAAGCTTCGGAAGTTAAAACACTTGCACTATTTAGATCCAGCTTAAACGTTTGGCTCTTATTACCAAATTCTCGTATCACCATGACATTATTTAGTGCTGCGGTATTTTTGGTGCCGTTAGACATACCAATGGCATCAAAAACAGTAAACTCTTGATTATAATTAAAATAAATTCCCGGATTCAGTACTTCGCCAATCACGGTTATTTTATAATTCAACAAACGCACTTTGGCCGTTACATCCTTTAAATATTGTGTCGCTTTCGCTTGAATTTCTAATTCACACTCAGGAATTGTCAATCCCAGAACATGAATTTTTCCGATTGTTGGAAGTGTGATACTCCCATCAAGATCAACCAGGTAACCATATACAAATTGACTGGATTGGGTAGCCCAAATATTTGAGCCCGAATTACCACCAGAGCCTCCAACTGTTGCAGGGTTATAGATCGCATTCAACTCAGGGTTGGTTGAAACAATACTCACATAAAGATTATCATTTACATTTATTTTATAACGATAATCGAGCACTGATCTTGGAACCAGATTCGTCTCTCCTTTCAGATCTCTCAATATTGTTAAATCTTTAGATGACCGGCACGAACTGAACAGGGACAACAAGGCAATTAGTACAAAAGAATATCCTTTTAGTAAAGGGAGCGCATGCCTTTTTAAGTAATTCATTAAAGCCATTTTAAGTAAAGGGTAAACAAACTCTAGAAACGCAAAAATACAATTTTGTATTGAAGGTAATCCACATTTTGTTTTTTAGAGCCCTTAAAAGGCATTTTTGCGGGTATTTTTTCCGAAAAGGGTTAGAAAGATTATATAAATATCCAAAGCAAAATTCCAATGCTCGATATACCACAGATCATGCAAAGTCCGGGCAATGTATTGATATTTGGTTTCTGTAGGTCCTCGCCATCCATTTACCTGAGCCCAGCCTGTGATTCCCGGTTTTATATATTGTCTTACCATATAACCTGGTGCAATTTGCTGAAATCGCCTATCCAAGTCTACCCGGTGAGGTCTTGGCCCTACCACAGACATATCACCATTGAATACATTGATAAACTGTGGCAACTCATCCAGGCTGTATCCTCTTATAAACTTCCCCACCAGTGTGATTCTGTCATCATTCGCAGAAGTTGAACGGGTTTTATAAGGAGGCTGACTACTATGCCTCATGGATCGGAATTTATAAATCAATACTTGAGCGCCATTTTTTCCTATTCGTATCGGTCTGTAAAAAACAGGGCCTTTGCTATCGAGCTTTATGGCTATTGCTATGAATAAGAAAATCGGGGATGTTATCAGTAAAGCAAAACTCGAGAAGGCTAAATCAAAAATACGCTTCCAGAATCTAGGAATATAAAAATCTAATGGAACTTCTCGAATATTCACCAAAGGAATACCCGCAAGGTTCTTCAATTCAAAATTCCTATTAAACAACGAATAGTAATTAGCCACAATGGCGGGCCTCACGCCATTGTATTCTGCGAGATTGACCAAGGCTTTAATTTTCTTCTCTTGTGCCAAATCAATGGTGATTATCACCTCATTAAATGGTGCATCATTAAAGATTTTTTGAAAATCATTAAGCGAACCAAGCACATTAAATCTTTCTGATTTTGATTTAAAATCATCTAAAAATCCAATCAGATTTCCTTGACTAGGATTTAATTTATAGAATGTTTGAATGGCCGCCCCAACTTTCCCAGCACCTATTATTAAAACTTTTTTGTATGAGGGGCCATCTTCCCGAATAGAAATTAAATAGGTATAAAAATAGGTGGCCGGAAACTTTAAAATAAGGAAACACAAACTGGAACCAAGAAACATGGTTCTTGATATATCATCCATGTTTAGTAGAACAATCAAAATCGCTCCCAGCGAAACATAGACAAAGAATTTCCGCAAAAGACTTTTGGTTCGTTTGCCAGTATTTTGAACATCAAAAAAGGCCAGGTCTAAATAAAATACGTAGGTAGCAATCCAAATTCCATTCAGCAGAAAAAATAAATCATTAATTTCTAACCATTCATTGTAATGTAGCTTTGCGACAATTGCTAAAGAAAGGCTGAGCAGAAATAGATCTATCAACAAAAATAAAAAAATCAATGCACGGTTACCTAGCCTCATTAGTATGCTGATTTGATATCGTTGGTATTATTCTTAACTATTCAAATTTAACCTAACACGTCATTGTATACTTTCGCATATGACTTAGCCACATTCGACCATAAATAGTCAGAAAACACTCTTCCTTGGCAATTTAGTCCTATTTTCCTCATTTTGTCATGATTAGCTAAGGCGAATTTCAATTTTTCAGCGAGATCATCAGAGTCTTTTGATCTAAAGAATAGTACCTCGTCATCATTGAACACCTGTTTGTTTTCGGGAATATCACTGGCTACAACCGGAGTGCCTACAGAGGCAACCTCGAGGAGCATGATGGACATGCCTTCCGTTTCAGATGGGAAAATAAATAATTCGGCCTTATCAATAAGCGCCAGTAAAGTGGGAAGCGGATTGACGAAGCCAAGAAAAAATACATTCAACCCTTTGGATAGTTTCTTTAGTCGATCTAAATAATCATCGCTGGTGTGAAGATCGCCCGTAATAAAGATCTGTCCCTGATAGTTAATTTTTTGAAGCGCCTCCAACATAGTGTGAACACCTTTGATACCCATTAACCTTCGTGCAGCAAAAAGTACAAAGGGCCTGTTCCAATCTGCTTCCTTTGGAAGGAAAGATTTCGCTCCTGCAGCATTAAATTCCTCAGGGTTAATCTGATTTATGCCATTTGGGATAAACCTTACCTCGCTCCCATATTTATTCTCATAGTATTCTGACAATGGCCTTGATATGCAAGTACAGACATCTGACGAATTGATATAGATGCGCTCCACCAGATAAAAAAACTGCTTGGCAAACCAATTCCACTTGTCTGACTTGTATTGGGCTTCATGCGAAGTCGAAACTACTTTATATCGCAACCTGAAGAGCGGAGCAAAAAAAGTACTCTCCGTTTTGTGCAGATGTACCAGGTCTACTTTAGTGAAAAAGAATAAATCAAGAGCTGAAAAGAAGAAATAAATAAAAGAACCAGTTGCACCTGGAACCCACTGGGTATATTGTTTAACCTGAACACCTGGAATGTGATTTTGAGCGGCAGGATCCTTAAAACAATACACCGTGATTTCAAATTGGTCCTTCATCTGCAGGATCAAGTTCTCAGCAACACGGTCTGTTCCTCCCCGGGAGGGAAATGTCTTAACACCGAAAAACGCGATCTTTTTCTTTATCATTTTAACTCGATACTAACTCTTTAAATAGAAAATCCAATACATCCACGCTCAATCCTTTTTGAAGGAAATCTCTTGATCTGATGATCGACTAATTTGACTTTTGTACTATAAGAAAGGAATGCAATTTTAATATTGGAAGCATCTAAAATAACAGCCCTGATACTCAATTTTATGAGCTTAAGACGGGAAGGTAAAAAACCAACCTTTACTACTTTTGCGCGAATCATAAGGATCAAATAACTAACTAGACCCGCGAATTTAACAAGTAGGAATAGTTAAATCACAACTCTTTTCAATTTATTACGCAAAGCAGGAAGCAATCCGCTGACCTGAAGGTCTAAAATCCTATCAGTGGTTAATGAGTTGATCATAATACGTGGTAGAGAAAAGGGATGATCCAGATTTTCGGCAAAGATGTTGGCCATTTTTATTGTTGTTGCCGTGGCATAGCTTGTTTTCGCTAATAGTTCAATTTCCTTTCTCCCATGCGATCCAAGCGGGTAACAAAAATGCTTAACTTCTTTACGGATGTGTGATTCTATAATCTTCTTAGATTCTAAAATCTCATAACTCGATTTTCCCACAGTCAAAGAATCCAATGGCAAATGATTTACCGTATGAGAACCAATGGTGACTAATGGGTCCTGACTTAACTCATAAATCTGCTGCCAGGTTAATGAAAGCTCCCTGGTTTTTGCTGCTATCTCTTCCTCACTTCCGCGGAACAAACTACTTAAAAGCATTGGAAGATTTTTTTCATCAGCTAAAGCAAACCAATACCTGATTTTACTAAAAGCAATTTCTTTTTCTTTTATCGTTTCTGTCCGAAAAGTCATTTCCTTACCTTCTATCTCCATCCGTACGAAAGTTCGGTTCACGACCACGTCCTCAAGCAGGTACCACCATAAGGTAGCTTTAGAATCTGGCAAACTGGTGGCAACATAAATAGTAAACGGAACATTATACTTCTTGAAAATGGGATATGCGTACAAATAATTATCTGCATAACCATCGTCAAAAGTAAAAACTACAAATTTCCGATTACTTCGTGTCGATGAGTTTTTATACGCTAACAAAGCGTCCAAAGAAATAAACTCATAGCCACGTTTCTTAAAAAATTCAATAATACCTTCCAGGCGTTCTGGGGTTATCTCCAAACTCTTATGGTTGTGAATTCTCAGTTTTCCACTACCTGGTAATACACGATGAAACATAAGAATATGCCCCATGCCGCCATAGATCGGTTTGGTAAGTCTATGCAACTGACTGTAGTAAAGAGGAGGTGCAAGTATCCCGGCCACCTTTTCGAGATAGTATTTATTCATTTTAACTACTGCGTGAATCCTGACGTAAAATTAAATACCAGTAAAGTCTCAAAATACCTAAGGAAGAAAATTGGAGCACTGAAATTAGATTGTCTTCGCCTTTGCATTTTGGAGTACTTTTAAATAAAAGTCATAGGTCTTGGAAGCAATTGAGTCGGGGTGAAACTTTTCTCTCGCTTCATCCATGGCATTATTCGAAACGGTTTCTATCAATGCCTTATTATTGTACAAGAGTCTGAGCAGACCACACAACTGTTCGATATTATTCCTCTCAAACAAAAATCCGGAAGATTTATCAGTAACCATTTCTGATACGGCACCTACATTAGATGCGACTACCACTTTTCCAAGGGCCATTGCTTCACCAATAACGACCGGCATCGTTTCCTGCTGTGATGGCAATACGAAAATGCGGCATTTTTCATGGACCTGAAGAATTTGCTCCTGAGTCTGCCAGCCGTAAAATGTCACTTGACCGGCAAGTTCGTTATCACTTACAAGGGCGTTGATTTCCTTTTCGTAATAATTGTCTTTGTAACCACCCACCACATGCAGATTGAAAATAATATTTTCCTTCTTTAGTATAGCAAGTGCCCTAAGCACAATAGTGAGATTCTTATTCTTGTTGATTCTCCCCACGTAGCTAATCGAATCAATTTGCCCTGTGACGTGAGTCTTTGAAAAAAAGATCGGATTAACCGGATTATAAATTTTTTCGCTAAAAATATTCTTTCTGGGGAATAATCTACGGTTGTATTCTGATATGAAGATTACATTTTTAAAAATCGGAAACACGTGTTGTTCCACAAAACCCTTAAACAAACATTGAAGTTTCTCGCGCAGACCCACGGCATATTTATACTCCTCACTCATGATGCCGTGCTGAGTAAGTACAATCTTACTTTTGGGGAAATGTACGAAGCGCAGAATATGAGGTGTAACCTCCTGAATATGGATGATATCAGGTCTTTCGTTTCTGATAATCTTATCTAGTGCTTTCCTATTAATAAAATAATCAATCAATTTAAACGCAACCCTGTATGGGATAAAATGCATCTTAATATTGGAGGAGTACTCTTTAATAATTTCTTGGTTAATCTCCTGGTTAAAAGAAACGAATACAATTTCCACACTTTCCGTTTTGCTGAAGCTGGAGAGTAAATTTAAGATTACAGCCACAACGCCACCATCAATCTTTTCAATATCGGGCGGCACCAAACCAACCATCAATATTTTGATTTTACTTTTCATGAATACCTATAGATTTTTACCTGATTTTCTTAACACATTGGAATACTCTTCCTTAAACGAACTAAACATGGCCTTCATACTGAACTTCTCCTGAATTCGATTCAATCCATGTTGCCCAATTCTTTTTTGTTCCGTTTCATTCTCAATAAGATGATTAATCTTATCTATTAATTGAACCTCGCTAAAGGCATCAATCAGATAACCTGATTCATTTTCTTCAATCAGTTCTTCAGATCCACCACAGTTTGTTGCAATTACTGGCTTGCCCAACGCCATAAATTCCATTACGGAATTAGAGATTCCTTCCGCAGCATAATTAACATTCGTTGTTAATACCCCGATGTCACAAACATTTATAATGGACTCAACACGGCTTTGTCTCCCAAGAAATAGAATATTCTCCTTGGCATCATCAGGAACAATTTTTTTATATTGACTATCATCACCATCGCCAATACACAAGAAAGAAATGTCTTTGCGCTGACTCAGTATCTTCAAAGCGGCATGGATGTAAGTGTCATAATCCTTATAAATTAAAAAAGATGCCACCATGCCGACCACATACTTGGTTTTGATATTAAATCTGCTTCTTACCGCACTCTCATTTTCAAGATTCGCTAACCTTTCAAAATCAAATCCATTGTAAATCACATTGCTTTTTTCCATTGGCGCTTGATAAGCCCTCAGTCCTGCCAGTGAATTCGAAATGATCCGGTCTGAAACTTTAAATACAATATTCTTACCTAGCATTTTTTCAGGCCATGCATTTACAATTTCATTATTAATGAGTGGAACACCCAACAGCAATTTGGTTGGCACGGCATAGACCGCCACCATATGGCCCCAGACATGAATAATATCAGGTTTAAATTTTTTAGCTATACTGAAAAATCGAAAGAAAAGTGAAGGGTCCTTTTTAATCACTTTTCGTTCAATAATGTGAATGGGGATATCTAGACTATAGATCTCATCATAATGAATGATGTTCCTGGTTAGAACTAATTCAATCTGAACATCGCCAGCAGATTTCAAATTTTTAAGTAGCTCAATAATTCGTCTTTCTTTACCCCCAGCACGAAGGTTTTCAGTAAAAAAAAGGATTCTCATTTTATCAATTGAATTGTCAATAAAGCAAATTTGCTATAACAAAACACAAATACACAAAAAATTATCAATTAGTGACCAATCAAAATGAATCTATTGCTTCGATTGGAATAAATAAGTAAACTGCAAATTAAACTGTAAAAATTGTTACGTGTAGGAATTATTTTAGACTCTGAAGAGGTTTCTTTCTGGATAGCCGATTTAATCAACGAGATCAGTCAACATAAAAATATCCATCTGGCTGTAGTGGTAAGCCATGAAAACAGATTCAAAAGGAATCCGAAAACAGCCTATTCGTTATTCAGAAAAATCGACCACACCCTATTACCAGGCAAACCGAACGTATTGGCTAAGGTAAAGCCAGGTCTGCCCAAAGAAGTTCCTTTAGTTAAGGTTATTCCAATAAATACTGAAACCGGAATATCTTACTCGGCAGAAGATTTGGAAAATATAAAAAGGAACGAGGTAGATGTTTTGTTACATTTTAGTACAGAAAATCCTACTGGTGAAATACTAACTCTTTGCAAATACGGTGTATGGGGCTTACAGGCTGGTGAAGGAACATCCTTTAATAGCAATTCTGTTGGATTTTGGGAATGGTATCATCAAACTCCGGTAACAAAAATCTCTTTGTGGCAACTTAACAATCAACCAGGAAAAAATGAGTGTATGGCAAGTTCCCTCACAAAGACTGAATATCTTTCCTTAAGTAGAAATCAGACATCTGTTTTTTCAAAAGGAATAGATTTACTGATTGGTACGCTGGTTAGATTTACTACTTCCGAATATTCAAAACGAAATGACGCTTGGTTAAATAGGGCATTTGAATCCTCTAATCCTGGCACCTGGACTTCACTATTCGCGGTTGGAAAATTGTTATCGAGAGTGGTTTCGAAATCCATAACAAAAGTGCTTTTTATTGAGCAGTGGGTTTTATTCTTTTCATTCTCCTCCCCAAACTTTCCACAATTAAATTTTAGAAATTTCAAACCTTTGATTCCACCAAAAGATCGTATTTGGGCCGATCCATTTGTCGTTTCTGAAAACGATAAGCATTATTTATTTATTGAAGAATTACGTACAAAAACTAACAAAGGACACATTAGTTGTATGGTTCTGAACAAAAACGGAGAAGTCGAAAATCCAACCATTATTATTGATCAACCTTTTCATCTTTCATATCCATTTATCTTTCAACATGAAGGAACTTGGTTCATGGTTCCAGAGTCCGCTGATAATATGACGATTGATCTTTATGAGTGTTTAGAATTCCCTTTTAAATGGAAATTCAAAAAATCATTACTTACAAATGTGCGGGCATTTGACGCAACCCTTCACTTCCATGACGGGAAGGTCTGGCTCTTTTGCACGATCCAGAAAAGATCAGGTTCCTCCACAAATGATGATTTACATATATTTTTTGCTGAGCATTTACTAGATGCTGAATGGAAGCCACACGCTGGCAATCCCGTACTGTCCAATCCGTATAGCGCTCGCCCTGCCGGGCGAATTTTTGAAGTTAATAATTCATGGTATCGCCCATCTCAAATCTGTGTGCCTCGATACGGCTATGGCCTTTCCTTAAATCGTATTACAAAATTAGACGAGTCTAATTACCATGAAGAAAATATAAACGAGATTTTACCGGACTGGAGAAAGAATTTATTGAGTACACACACGCTCAACTTTGTACGTGATCTTACTATTATTGACGGTCAAATAAAGAGATTCCGATTTTTTTAAATAACGGAAGTTCTTTCAAAAGAATTTACTCGCATTCTCATTTACTTCATAGATATATGGTTTGTTCTTCGGGTAAGATATTACAGGCTTCTCAAAACCAGTTGACATAACATTGTCTCTAACTCCAAGCGATTTCAATTCTTGGCGTTTACTTCTGAACAATCCCAAAATAGCGCCCATGTACATCATGGAAATAATATTAAACGTTACGGAAAGCATGCCGCCAGAAAACAGCAGGAATAAATGAGCAAAATAGATTCCCAGAAAGGCCGCATGCATTAATTTTTCATTTGGTAAGTCAAGCCTGATCTTAAGGGTAAGATATTTATAAAAAATATAGGCATAAAACAGAACTAGTAGTATAAGCCCAACAAGGCCCGCCCCATGTAGCATGAGGTTTAAATCCAAATGCAAAGGTCGCGTACCGTGAATGCCATTGTCATAATTGCCATTAGAGTCAAATAAATGCTGACCAAAAAGCAATACTTTCAAATCAGGATTCATGATCCTTTCCTTATATACAGCAACGGTCTCTATCCAACGGGTTTCTTCCTGAAGATTTGCTGTCATTTCACCTGTGCGTGCCTGAACCTGTCTTAAGAGAATACCCTGATAAAATGGAAATGTTAAGGCAAGAACGATTGCCATCGCAAACACATTTAAAATAATTTTTGAGAATTGATGTCTGAAAAAATACATTAAGAAAATCAACCCAATACCAACTAGCACAACTGATGTTCTTCTGACCGATAGAACTAAAATAATCAAAGTTGCGATACCGGTGATAGGAATCACATATTTTGCCACCTTCCCTTTAGAATCGAAATAGATAAGAGGCAAAATAATGAGCAGGAATGAACCTGTATAAATATCACCGTGATTAAAATATCCCACACTGAATCCGCTATCAGCACCATATTGATTTTGCCCGATTCCCAAAATCGAGAACACGATGATGCTTACGACAAAGAGAATATTGGTTACAAACAGTCGCCTATTTATTGTCTGGATATGTCCATATGTTGACGTTAGAATGAAGCCCAGGAGAATTGTCAATTTTCCATCCATAACGCGAATAAAATCATTGACTTGCTCGAGTTTAGCTTGAGTAAGCACGAGGAGTAAAATCAGGTAGAACATGAGAAGAACCAAATAAATATTGGCCTCCACTGCTACTTTAAAATATTTAATCAATAGAAATATAATGATCAGAAAAAAGGAATAATTTCTGAGGGCCATGATATTGTTTTCCCCGCTCATGAAACTCTTAACTATTTCAAAACAGATACTGATGAGCGGAAGAGAAAAAACTATATTTCGTTCAAGCTTTGTCATTATTGATTCTGTTCATTCATCATAATAAAGTTTGCTCGGGTCTAATTTTGAACTTTAGAAACAGCGAAAGATGAAAAATAGTTACTAACAGTGCTCCAACGGCCATTCCCAGACCGGCATAAAAATGAATAAAAAGAGGGACTATTAAAAGATTCAATATGAATGTGTATTTAACAATGGCAAGGTATTGTATTTTTCTACCCTGATTGATAAAAATTTGTGTGAAGAACGGGGCGTAAGGCGACAATAAAATCTTAAAAAGAAGCACATTGTAAATCACATAAATCTGCTCGTCAAATGAGCCATTTACAAAAGTTACTGCCCACCTTCCAAAAAATGCAGCTCCCGCAAATAGACTAAAAGCTACTGCAAAGTAAAACCAACTCATGCGTTTTACTAATTGGTAAAACTTTTCAACATTATCGTGAAATAATTTCGACATGTATGGATATAAGGCATTGTTTGCAGGATACATCAGGGAGGCCACCGCGTCAACAATTTTAACAGCCACCGAATAATACCCAACAATGATGTTATTCGTCATTAACCCCAGAAGAAAGATATTGGTTGTGGTATAGATATTTACATAAATTCTGGATACAAAAATATGCCAACCATCCTTCAAGTGTTCACGCAGTGTTTCGATTGATTGAATTTTGAAACTTACGCCAAATCTGCTTTTGATTTGAATTATTGCTAATAAACCCGCAGAAAGAAAGCCTAAGGAATTAAAAATAGGAACAAGCAGAAAATCTTTTTCTTCCTTAACAAAGACAAAAATCGCAACGGTGAAAACTGCTTTCGTCAAGATATCCAGAGTCGTGGTAATCTTCATTTTTTCCATTCCCTGGAAAAACCAAACAGGAAACAGACTTTTTCCAATTAACCTTCCGAAAGTGAAATAATAAATAAGG
>JANOUH010000457.1:0-16417 GCA_031416795.1 Cytophagales bacterium
TTTACTTTGCCTTCAAGCACAACATCGCCTGCACTGGAAGCTTCTACCACAGATGATTCAGCTTCAATGGCTAACTCTACTGATGCAGCGCTGGAAACACTAACATCAAGGGAGCCAGCATGAATGGTTCCTTCTGAAAAAACATTGGATGCAGAACTTGCTGAGACCTTATTAATATTTACGTAGGTGACATACACCTTCACATTCCCTTTACGATAATTTCCGTCACGCATGTGTATTTTCAAATAACTACCGGAAACCTCGGTGAGTACATCTGATAATCTTATATCCGTAGTTTCTACTCGTATACTCTCCTTTTCTCCCTTCTTCAGATACACATCGATGGCTTCAGCTGCCTTTACTCCTGTGAAACTGCCCACTGATCTAACTTCACTTTGCTGAGCAAATGAAAATGAAATAATAAAACTCAATAGGACTACACTAACCAACTTTTTCATAATGTGATAATTTTGTCAGAAAGACCGCGAAGGTAAAGCAGGGTTGCATGATACATTGCGATAAGTAATTTTTTTCCGTAAAATGTAAGAAATATTCTGTTTTTGAGGTAAATTTCCATAATCCTGTAACTATTTTTGTATAAAAATATTAATTATGATCAAAGAGCAACTTAATGTATTAATAAATCTTGCAGCCAGCGATAGGTCAGTTGGTGACCATGAAAGCAAAGTCATACAAATGATTGGCAAAGCTAATGGTATACCTAAGGATGAAATCGATGAAATGCTTAAGAAGCCATCGGCCATTGGAGATCTTAGTTCTTTTACTGAAGATCAGAAATTTGAAAACCTATATCACCTCATTCAACTTATGAAGAGCGATGGGCAAGTTTTTAGAAGCGAAATTCACTTTTGTGAGCAGATCGCAGAGAAGCTTGGATATAAAAAAGGTGTTGTAGGAGAATTGTCTTCAAAAATCTATTCGGATCCAAGCATTACTTCGGACCGAAAAATGCTCTATGATAGGGCACACAAATTTTTAAAATAACATTTCAGAATATGTAAACTTCAAAAGCCTGTGCATCTGCCCAGGCTTTTTTATTTCTTCTCGTATAAAACTTTGCCCCCCACAATCGTCATCGATACTTCCGTTGAAAGAATCTCATTATCAGAAACGGTCATAATATCTTTCGAAAAAATAGTGAAGTCAGCGAGCTTGCCAGCTGCAATAGATCCTTTAATATTTTCTTCGAAGGCACCATAAGCAGCATCTAACGTATACGATTTTAATGCTTGCGACCGGGTCATTTTCTCCTCTGGTTCGTAACCTCCTTCAGGCTGACCTTGTAAGGTTTGGCGGGTAACAGAAGCAAAGAAGGATGCAATGGGATTAATGGGCTCCACCGGAGCATCTGTACCGTTAACAATTTTTGCTCCTGACTTCAATAAGGATTGCCACATATAAGCGCCTTCCTTGATTCTTTTCTCACCCAGGCGATCAATAGCCCAGGGACGATCGGAAGACATGTGCACCGCTTGCATGGCTGGTATAACACCTAATTGAGCAAATCTTGGAATATCATCAGGAGCAAAATGTTGTGCATGTTCTATTCTGAAACGATGATCTTTAATTTCTTGGTTTTCCTTGAAGGCTATTTCATAACGATCCAATATTTCTTTGTTGGCCCGATCGCCAATAGCATGTGAACAAACCTGAAAACCGGATTTGAGTGCCTTACGCGAAGTAGCCAATACAGAATCCATCGATATGGTTGCCATTCCATAAAAATCAGCCCGGTCGGTATAGGGTTCCAACAACCACGCCCCTCGTGAACCTAAAGCACCATCGCAATAGAGTTTAATGGAACGAATTGTTAACATATTCAATGAGTCTATTTCTGGACCTTTCTTTAGCCATTCATTCACCAGTGCTTTATCATCGCCAGCTAACATGATATAAAGTCGAACGCCAAGTGTTCCATCTTTTTTTGCTTGTTTTAAAAACTCGATGCTTCTTCTATTCTCACCGGCATCCTGAAAACTGGTGATGCCATTGCGCAAGCACGCTTGTGTGGCCAATTCTATTGCCTGACGATCACGCTCATCATCAGCCGCTGGCATATGTTTATAAATCAGACCTGTTGCCAATTCATTAAATATTCCGGTGGGATTACCATTCTTATCTCTGATTATTTCGCCTCCTTCTTCTGAAACAGATTTCAAACTCTCTTTCGATAATTGGTTAACACCTGCTATCTCCATGGCTTTTGCATTTACCTGCACGGCATGACCACTGGCATGTTCAAGAACAACAGGATTATTGGGAGAAACCGCACTCAGCTTCTCATGCGTTTGAAAACCCTTCACCATGTTCGATGGCAACGTATCCCATTTGTCCTGATGCCAACCTCTTCCCAAAATCCATTGCCCAGGTTGTGCCTTCTCGGCAGCAACACGCACCATCTCTACGATTTCATCATAATTTTTTGCCTTCATTAAATCAAGATCGATCTCGAAATACCCAACACCAAAAAAATGAGCATGTCCTTCAATAAATCCGGGCGTCATCGTCTTTCCTTGCAGATCAATCACCCGCGTATTCTCTCCTTCAAACTTTGAACTATTTTTTAAATCACCAGCGTAAACAATTTTATCTCCGATAACAGCCACCGCCTCCACACTAGGATTGGAATCCTCTGCCGTGTAGATCGTACCGCCACGAATGATCAGATCAGCGGGAGTTTTCTTTTCAGAGCAACTGAATATGATCAAGCTGAGAAATAATACGAATGAGGCTGCTGTAATTGATTGAAATCTACCTGGCATAAAATTGAATTTTATTTAAAGTCAAAAATACTAACCAATTTTATTCTTTAAACACTTCTTTTATCAACGGCACAGTGATGCTGGTTTTGTATCTTCGCAGCCGGAATGAAAGATCGCCTTCGGTTTTTTGGATTACTGAGCTTATTCTGGCTCACTTTTTTTGTTTTGAGCAGGATACTGTTTCTTCTTTACCTATATGCCCAGACCTCAGCGTTAAATGTAACTGAAATAATAACCCCACTCGTCCTGGGACTGCGTATGGATGCTGCCATGACGGGTTATTGGATGTTAATTACAGGTCTTACTTTTACAGCTTCCGCATTTATACCTAACCGGGTTGTTTCGGTCACTCTTGGAGGCTTCACCACCTTTTTCCTGATCATCTGCTCTCTCATTGTAGTGGCCGACATCGAACTATACAAACATTGGGGTTTTAGAATAAACTCCACACCGTTGATGTATATCGGTTCGGAAGCGGTAGGTAGTGTGTCTCCTTCTGTAATCATTTCATTAATACTAATCTTTGTTGCTCTGTTTTCCTCATTCCTTTTAATTTATTGGAAAAGATTAGCCCCGTCATTAAAAACACTCAGTCCTCTAGATAAAAAATGGGCACCCGTTTGGTTGATTCTTACTGTGGCATTAATTATTCCCATCCGAAGTAGTTTTAGCGTAGCGCCTCTTAATACCGGGTTTGTTTACTTCCACAAAACAAAAGCATTTCCAAATCATGCAGGCATTAATCCTGTATGGAATTTTTTACGTAGTATAACCCGAGATGACCACAGTAAATATCCTGATAATTTCGTTATTGACTATGAAGATGACTTTCAAAAACTCATTCATTCGGAGGGCAAAACAACTTCCCTGATCTCAAAAGAAAAACCGAATGTCATTTTAATCGTCCTGGAAAGTTTCACGGCTAAAATCATTGAGCCCCTTGGAGGTCTGTCTGATATTACCCCTTCGCTTAACGCGTTAATCAGGGAAGGAATTCTTTTTACTAATTTCTACGCAAGCGGAGACCGCACTGATAAAGGACTTGTATCCATCCTGAGTGGATATCCGGCCCAACCGCGCACTTCTATCATTAAGTATCCGGATAAGACTCAAAGCCTTCCTTATTTACCTAAGGTTATGGAGAAACTTGGTTATCATACTTCCTTCGTCTATGGTGGTGATATTGGTTTCGCCAACATGGAATCATACCTCACCAACGCAGGATTCGGTAACATCACCGATGATGATGCTTTTGATAGTGACATTGATAATTCAAAGTGGGGCGTAGCGGATCACTACGTATTTAATCAGCTACTTTCTGAATGCGACACTGCTAAAAATCCATTCTTCAAAGTAATGCTTTCGCTCAGCAGCCATGAACCATTTATCGTACCTATGGAACCGGTTTTTAAAGGAGAAGATGAAAGCTCAAAGTTTCTCAACTCTTGTTATTATGCTGACAAAAGTTTAGGTGAATTTATTCGTGAAGCAAAGAAAAAAGAGTGGTGGAATAATACCTTGATCATCATCACGGCTGATCATGGACATCGCTTTCCAAATCCTAATGAGTTGAAAGATAAAGAGCGATTCAAAATTCCGATGTTGTGGTTGGGCGGGGCTATTGCCAAGCAAGACACCATCATACCAACCTTTGGTGTGCAAACCGATATTGCAAACACCTTATTAAATCAATTTGGAGAACATCCTTCCGATTTTATATTTAGCAAAAATCTAATGGCTCAAGACTCAAAATCATTTGCCCTCTACGTTTTTAATAATGGCTTTGGTTATGTTACCCCTGATCATGAAACCATTTATGATTTTGATCTTCAAAATTATTTGAAAAAGGAAGGTGACGAAAAAGAACTTCCATTCGGCAGAGCCTATATGCAAAAACTCTTTCACGATTATAATAACCGATGACATGAAAAAATTTCTTTACATTGCTCTACTGGTTGCCGGCACAACATTAACTGCTTCGGCACAGGAATTTGGCTTGTCCTTTTCCTACTTTATTCCACGTAACGGATATTTTTCAACACCAATAAGTCCGTTCTCCATTCGTGGGATTGGCTTTAATTTGAATAAATATATCGCACTTGAAACAGGTGCATCTCTTTATAGAATGTCTGGTTTAAATATTATGGACCTACCCTTCGAAAGTAAAGACGCTTTACTAGGACCTAACTTCACCTTATTTATTCCTGCCGAATTAGTCATCCAATTCAAAGGGAAAAATATGGAGTTTGATATTAAGGGTGGTGGATTTTTCTTCTATGGCTTCGATAATAAAATAAACTATGGTAATCTCGATCGCGCTATACGACAACATGAAAACTGGTCGGTGGCCAATTCAACGGTCAAGTTTGACAATAACCCTGGTTTTGGATATCACTTCGGTGCAGAGTTTACTTTTTATGTCACCCGACAGTTTGGCATTTCAATCGAAACCAATTATCTGATGGGGCAAGCGAAATTTCCTCTCATCGGTTCTTATACTGGTGGTACCAATTCAATTGAAACTTTGCCGATTGATTATGCGAATGCTAAAGTGGATTTTACCGGACTTGAATTTTCGATTGGCGTGATTTTTACCGGTAAATAAATCTACCTGGTTAAATTTACACCACTCCTGCTATAGATCTATTCGCTTCACAATGCGAATTCCTTTAAATTCAGTTCGGGTTTGAATGTCGATCAACGCCAGCTCTGCTGATTTGCGATTTGAAAACTTACCAACCCACCAATACCAATGGTTTTCTCCATCATTTTCTTTTTCCAAGCCATACGATTGCAACACAGGGTTATCGATAATGAGACTGTTTTGGTCATCTGAAAAAGAGCCGAGCCTGATTGAATAGTGCAGTGAATCAAGATGATCATTATTTATTTTTTCAGAAACATTCACATTGTGTTTTGCATATAATGCCCGCGAATCTTTACGGAATACATCAAACGCATCACGCAAAAGTCTGTCTTCAATAAATGCGGTGTCTGATTCAAAATAACGGAAGGGCAGCATGACAAAATCCTTCTTCGTATCGTTTGATTTTTGTACCCACTCCAATTCATAATCTGCCTTTTGAATAGAAGTCAACGACACAGAATCCTGGATCACTTTCTGTAAATCAATCCACAACATCGCACCACCATCCCGGTAACGGGGACGCTGACCTGAAACAAAATTCCCTAGTGAATACACCACAAACTGATCTTTCTCATTTCTCCACTCCATGGGCTGAAGTACATGTGGATGGGAACCGATAACCAACTTTACGCCCATACGAAAACAAAGATTCGTTAATCTCTTTTGCTCTTTGTTGGGGAGGCTTTGATATTCATCTCCCCAATGAAAAAATACGATGATGGCATCGCTATGCTGACCTTTTCCTTTTTCAATATCCTTCTTGATCTGAACGGTATCAATCAGATTAACGATGCTGGGACGCGGAATAGGAATTCCATTGGTGCCATAGGTGTAGTTCAAGAGTGAAAGACGAAATCCATTTTTCTCAATCACTAATGGATAGGTATTCGCGCGTGCTATTGAATCTTTGAATGTGCCAGTATGTATCATCGAAATAGTATCCAGCACATCGATGGTGCGTTCAATTCCTTTCTTACCTCTATCCACGCTATGATTATTAGCGGTGACTAACACATCGAAGCCAATTCGTTTTAATTCATAAGCCAGCTCATTCGGGGCGCTGAATTGTGGGTAACCTTTGTACGGTTTCCCAGCGAGGGTTAATTCAAGATTGCCGATGGCCAGATCTGCGGACCTGATAATCGGTGAAACGTATTCAAAGCACTCGGAGTAATCATACTTACCCGTGACCGGATTATACGCTGCGGCAATATTAGAATCATGTTGCATGATATCGCCAACAAAAAGCAAAGACAACCGTGTGGTATCTTGCCCGAAAGAATGTAACTGAAAAAATACACCGATCAGAAAAAGTAATCCTCTATGCATTGGGGTAAGCTATGATTTTATCATTTGCAATAACAAAAACTCTTTCCTCTTTTTTGGGATTCACCCTTGCCAATCCGGTGAACGAACCAAAAGCCGGAAGAATGCCCTGATACTTTCCAAAATAAAAACACGGGAGCGTCATCGACTGCTTTCCGGTTCCTGTCAGTTGCACACCCGGATGTAGGTGACCAGATAAATTATACAAACCCTCCGGAACATCTGAAAGAGGCTCGTGGGTAAAAACAAAATCTCCGATTCTTAGTTCATTGGGATAAACAATCATCGAATGACGGTCATATTGCAACTCACTTAAAATATCATGGTTTCCTAAAACCAATTCGAAAGAACAGGCAGAAAAGTGCTTTCTGATTTGCCCCACCACTTCCCATTCTTCATTATAGTGACTGTGAAATAGGTCGCCCAAAAAAATAATTCGTTCGGGTTTGGTTTGATTAAGCAGGTTGATCAGAAGCTCTGTGTTTTTGTCGTTGGCTTTGGCGGGAACCGGAATGCCCGACTTACGGAAGTGATTGATCTTGCCAAAGTGTAAATCGGCCACCAAAAGCAGCTTTCTAGTCTTAAACCATAGGGCCTTTTGGGGCATTAATATTACTTTTTCGTGCAGCAACTCGACCTCCATAAAGGCCAAAAATATGGCTTTATGATTCAAAATAGAAGGAATCCAGGGCTATTACTTGTATGAAATTCTTTTTTGCATACGAGGGTTTACGGATTAATAAAAATGGTAACATTGACATAACATTGGCTAATTGGCTTACCTGTAAATTTCGGACAATTTCGCTGCTATGTTTGACTTAGACCTATCCTACTCCATCCTGCTTGTTTTATGTCTTGTGGCCGCTTGCGGTTTTGAGTTCGTAAACGGATTTCATGATACGGCAAACGCTGTTGCCACAGTTATTTACACCAATACCTTAAAACCCTGGCAAGCAGTAATTTGGTCAGGTTTTTGGAATTTCTTAGGTGTTTTTGCCGGTGGTATTGCGGTGGCTATGGGTATTGTAAACCTTTTGCCTGTAGAGTCGCTGATTGATCAAAACATTGCTCATAGCATATCTATGGTAATGGCTCTATTACTGTCAGCTATTTTCTGGAATCTGCTTACCTGGTATCTGGGTATCCCGTGTTCAAGCTCGCATACATTGATCGGGTCCATATTGGGAGTTGGTTTAGCGTTCTCGCTTCTGCCAGGATCAACCAGCGAAGCGGTTAATTGGGGGAAAGCACAGGAAATCGGTTTGTCGCTTTTGATCTCACCCTTATTCGGTTTTTCAGTAACGATTGTACTCATGTATCTGATCCGAACAACAACCAAAAAGACAGAAACGGGAGATCTCCTTTTCAAAGAACCCAAGAAAAATACACCTCCACCATTTTGGATTCGGTCCATACTTTTTATCACCTGCACACTCGTTAGTTTCTTCCATGGCTCGAATGACGGACAAAAAGGAGTAGGTTTAGTGATGTTGGTTTTAATAGGAATTGTTCCTGCCTATTTTGCTCTGAATGCAAATTTTGATCCTGTTAAAATTCCAGGCTCGCTTACAAAAATTGAAAATGTAATTTCATCTATCGACTCTACCACCCTTTCGGCCATAGATCGTAAAAAACTTTTCGATACAAGGTCGATGAATGATCACCTTCGCCAAACTTTTTCAACCATCACCACCGTCAATGAAATACCCAAAGAAGAAAAGTTTGGCGTAAGAAAAGATGTTATGGTCATGGATAGAAACATCAAATCGCTGATGGGTAAAGAGGAAGTGAGACTTAGCGAGGCCGATAAGGCAACGCTTAAAACTGAAATGAAATCCGTGCGTAAATTAACGGACTACTCACCTACGTGGGTGTTATTCATGATCTCTATTTCATTGGGCGTTGGTACTATGATCGGCTGGAAACGTATTGTAAAAACCGTAGGTGAAAAAATTGGTAAAGAACATCTTACCTATGCACAGGGGGCCAGCGCAGAGTTGGTAGCGGCCAGCACCATCGGATTATCAACTTATTTTGGTTTGCCTGTAAGCACAACACACGTGCTCTCATCCGGTATTGCTGGAAGTATGGTGGCGAATAAAGGTGTGAAAAATCTTCAGCCTGAAACCGTTAGAAATATTCTGATCGCCTGGTTCCTGACTTTACCTGTGGTTATGGTGATGGCTGGAACATTATTCCTGATTTTCAGATCGATCTGGTAATCTTAATCAAAACTGATTTTCATTTTTTTTATTCGGTCTTCCAGTTTCTCGGAGGTTAATTTCTCCCGTGTGCGATCCACCATGATTGGGAATGCAAAAGGAGTAGGCTTCTCAGGCTGCGCAATGATTATCTTTTGATGAGCAATTCGATCGAGTGCCTTACGCAATCGTGCTTCTTCCAATTGAAAATCCATTACCTCTTCAAATGCCTGAAGTAATAAAAGATTGTGCGATTCATATTCGTGAAACACATTGAAGAATAATTGCGAGGAAGATTGCAGATGTCTTTCTTTTACTTTCTGCCCTGGCAAGCCTTTAAAGATCAATCCTGATATCGCTGCAATGTCTCTGAATTTTCTTCTCGCCATCTCCGTGGAATTAATGCTGGCCTGAATGTCCTTTAATAGATTTTCGCTTCCCAACACGTTGGTTTCTACCGCTTCATAAATGGGAATTTCCTGGTCGGATAATAATTCAAATCCATAATCATTCATGGCGATAGAAAATGTGATGGGTGTGATCTGAGCAATTCGATAAGCCACTAAGGCCGCCATGCCTTCATGCACAAACCTTCCTTCAAAAGGATACATCAGCACATGATATCCCTCTGAGGAATGAAAGTATTCAATCAAAAATTCATTTTTCTTAGGGAGATGTGAGCGTTCTTTCTGCAAGTCCATGAGTGGACGAAGAAATCTCATCTCAGCATCATTTTCGGTGTTCGTTGCGGACTGATCAATCTTCACTCGAATCATTTCACTCATCTGCGAAGACAATGGCATGCGGCCTCCCTGCCACGATGGAACCTTCCCTGATTTTCGGTTTGTCTTCCGAACATGAACTTCCATCTCCTTGATGCGCACCAACTCCAGACTTTTGCCGGCAAACCAGAATACATCCCCCGGATTCAACCGCGAAATAAAATATTCTTCAATCGTGCCCAGGTACTTTCCGGTTACAAACTTTACATACAAAAGATTATCACCCACGATTGTTCCAATGGAAAGTCGGTGCTTCATCGCAATGCGTTTGTTCTCTACTTTGTAGACTCCATTTTCAATAATCACTTTTCTGTATTCATTATAGGCGGTAAGCGCTTCGCCACCGGTGGTGATAAAACCTAATACCCATAACCACTCTTCATCTGAAATCGATGAAAAGCTGACTGTACTTCTTATCTCTGATAAAATTTCATCCGGATTAAAACCATCCGATACAGCCAGTGTAATCAAATATTGAATCAACACATCGAACGAACGGAGATACGGAATTCTATCCTCCACAATATTACAATTCATTGCTTCGCGCAAGGCGGCAGCCTCCGTTAACTCTAAGGTGTTCGTTGGTAAAAAATAAATTCTACTTACCGCACCAGGTTGATGGCCACTGCGACCTGCACGTTGTAAAAATCGTGCAACGCCTTTTGGGCTTCCTACCTGAATGACTGTTTCCACCGGACGAAAATCAACCCCCAAATCCAAACTGGATGTGCACACTACGGCTTTTAATTTTCCTTCATGCAATTGATCTTCTACCCAATCGCGCAATTCTTTACTGATACTTCCGTGATGCAACGCAATCAGACCAGAAAGTTCGGGTGCTACATCCAAAATTTTTTGGTACCAGATCTCCGCAAAGGATCGTGTATTGGTAAACAAAAGAGTCGTTTTACTTTCCTTGATAATCGGAATGACTTTGTCGAGCAGTTGAATTCCTAAATGTCCCGCCCAAGGCAGTCGTTCCACTTCATCCGGAAAAATAGAAATGACCTCTACTTCTTTTTCAATGTTTGCTTTGACTACATGATAGGGTTTCGTTTTATAATAGTTTGCCAGCAACACCTGAAGCGATTCCTCCATGTTGCCTATGGTGGCGGAGATGCCCCAGATTTTTAATGCCGGGTTCACAGCCTTCAATCGCGACAAGGCAAGTTCCATCAACACGCCACGCTTCGAACCAAGCAGCTCATGCCATTCGTCTGAAACAATAGTTTGAAGGCCTGCAAAGTAATCGGCATATCCTTTTTGCGATAATAGTAAGTGCAAACTTTCTGGAGTGGTGATGAGAAAATCGGGGGGCTGCTCTTTCTGTTTGGCACGCTCGCGGGTAGACGTATCGCCACTTCGCACGCCCACTCTCCAGTTTAGATTGAGTCCTTCAATAGCACGCTTTGCAGAGTATTCAATCTCTTTGGCTAATGCCCGAATGGGAGTTATCCAGATAGCACGCGGGCCACTATGCTTTATGTTATGACTTCCTTTTGCATATGACTCCAGTAAGATAGGAATCAGCAAAGAGTACGTCTTTCCGCTACCTGTGGGTGCATTTATCAGTCCGCTCTCTCCTTTCCACACACTTTGCCAGGCTTCCAACTGAAATGGAAAAGGCTTCCATCCCTGCTGTTCAAACCATTGAATTCCTAGCTGCTCACGAACGTCCATCTTTCAAATAAAGAATACTTTTGATAACTTTTTAAAATTTAGCGTGTTAAAATCGGCAATACTTACGCCCATGGGAAAATATTCGATTAAAGAATTAGAGCAGCTTTCAGGAATAAAAGCACACACTATTCGAATTTGGGAAAAGAGACATCGATTGGTAGAACCAAAAAGAACCCCCACCAACATTCGCTATTACTCCGATGACGATCTCAAGAAAATCATTAACGTTTCTCTCCTCAACACCCATGGCGTAAAAATCTCGAAAATTGTTGACCTGAGCATAGACGAAATCAACCAACGTGTTGCTGAGCTAAGCGAAGCGAAGAACAGTATTGAAATTTATATCGATCAGCTGGTACTCGCCATGATTGATATGGAAGAAGAGCAATTTGAAAAAGTACTCTCGAATCTCATTCTACGATTTGGCTTTGAGAGCACCATTATTGAAATCGTTTATCCCTTTCTTGAAAAAATTGGAGTGCTGTGGCTCACTGATAACATATCACCGGCCCAGGAACATTTCATTTCGCATCTCATCCGTCAGAAGTTGATTGTGGCCATTGATAGTATACCTCTTGCCCCTAAAACTTCAAAACGCATTCTTCTCTACTTGCCAGAAAATGAATTGCATGAATTAGGATTGCTTTTTTATCATTACATCTGCAAAAAAGAAGGTTTCAGAACCTACTATTTAGGTCAAAGTGTACCCTACAAAGATCTTAAAGTAGTTTTTGATGCTCATAAACCTGACATTATTGTCTCAGCTTTTACCACTGTTCCTCAAGCCAATTCAGTGGATGCCTATTTAAACAAACTCTCAACAGATTACTCTAATAGCATCGTCCTGGTTGCCGGCTATGTGCTGAGAAAAGTTAAAAACCCTGTTCCTGCCAATGTTCATGTATTTTCTAAAGCATTGGAGATCAAAGATTTAATCATCAATTTCAAATAATGTTTAATTTTTTTAATTAAATATTAAACAATAATTTGCATTTACGATCTGTAAGCATATTTTTGTTGAACAATCACAAAAGAAAGTTAAACAATATGACAACGATCGAATTCAGCACCCAAGTAGCAAGTCTTCGGCCCATGCTGAGGACTCTCACCAGAAGATTTACTTCAGACAGAGATGAATCGCTGGATCTGGTTCAGGATACTATCTTAAAGGCCCTTACTTATCGTGACAAGTTTCGTGAAGATACCAACTTGAAAGGCTGGTTATTTACCATCATGAGGAACACGTTTATCAACAATTACAGAAAAAATCAGCGTGCCAAAACCTCGCATGACGATACTAAAGAACTATATTTCTTAAATGTGGAAGACACACACACCTTCAATAAGCCAGAAGAGAGTGTAGAATTCAAAGAAGTATGGCGCAATGTGAATGCATTGAAAGATGAATTATTGATTCCTTTCAAAATGCACACTACAGGGTATAAATACCATGAGATCGCAGAACATCTGCAAATTCCAATCGGAACTGTGAAGAACAGAATCTTCCACGCCCGAAAGGAAATACAGAAAAAATTAACCGGTTACAATTAATTTTAAGGCAGTTTGTTAATCAAAAGACACGGTGCAAATACCGTGTTTTCTTTTTATACTCGAACGATGAAAAAGATAGCGGTGATTGGAGCGGGCTTTTCTGGGCTTGCAGCGGCTTCCAGTTTGGCCAAAGAAGGATATGATGTCACTGTTCTGGAAAAGAACAATTCGGCTGGTGGCAGAGCAAGAAAATTTCAATCCGATGGATTTACATTTGACATGGGCCCAAGCTGGTATTGGATGCCCGATGTATTCGAAAAATTCTTTGCGCGATTTGGAAAAAATGTTTCAGACTACTACGAACTGGAACGACTAAGTCCCTCCTACAGGATTTATTATGGACCCAAAGATTGCATGGACCTACCGGCAGGTGTAGAAGGACTTTGCAAACTTTTTGATGAACTCGAGCCTGGGAGTTCTAAAAATCTTCTTCGCTTTCTGGAAGAAGGGAAATACAAATATGATATCGGTATTAACGAACTGGTTTATAAACCTGGTCTTTCCATTGGAGAGTTAGTCGATATGAAATTGTTAGCCGGTGTATTTAAGATGCACGTCTTTCAATCGATCTCTCAATATGTTAGAAAATTCTTTAAAGAACCCCGCATCATTCAGTTGCTGGAATTCCCTGTTTTATTTTTAGGTGCAACAGCACAAAAAACTCCCGCGCTCTATTCACTGATGAATTATGCCGACATGGCTTTAGGTACCTGGTATCCGAAAGGTGGTATGCATAAAATTGTCGATGGCCTTACCACACTAGCTATAGAGCAAGGCGTAAAGTTTGAATTTAATAGTGAAGTCAGTCGCTTTACCCTGGACGGTAATTCTATTAAGGAAGTCATCGTGAATGGAAACCCTAGAAGGTTTGATTATGTAATAGCGGGTGCCGACTATCATCATGTTGAGCAAACGATGTTACCAGAGACGCATCGCAGATATACGGAATCATATTGGCAAAACAGATCAATGGCGCCCTCCAGTCTTATATTTTATCTGGGGCTCAACAAAAAAATTTCCGGGCTGCTTCATCATACCTTATTCTTTGATGAAGATTTTTCGGTTCATGCGAAAGAAATTTACGAGGATCCAAAATGGCCTACGTCACCGCAATTCTATGTTTCCTGTCCTTCTCAAACCGACCCTACCGTGGCACCAGTTGGCCATGAAAATATTTTCATCCTGATTCCGGTTGCCCCTGGGTTAATTGACGAAGATTCAATCCGTGAAAAATATTATGATCTTGTGATGGCCCGGTTTGAAAAAATTATGGGCCAATCGATCCGCGATCATGTTGTGTTTAAGCGCAGCTATGCCCATAATGATTTCATAGCCGATTACCACGCATTTAAGGGCAATGCCTACGGTTTGGCGAATACGATTCTACAAACGGCTAATTTAAAGCCCTCCATCTTAAACAAAAAAGTAAAAAACCTGTTTTATACGGGTCAGCTTACAGTGCCAGGACCAGGGGTGCCACCTTCACTTATCTCGGGGCAGGTGGTTGCGAAAGAGTTAATTAAGCTAGACAAGAGTTCTAACTAGCATTAAAGTACTAATTAGGAACACTGTTTATATTTACTAAAAATTGTCCGATAAGCGCAAATGAGTAAAGAACTATTTGATAGCGTTTCATTAAAGTGTAGCAAACTCACTACACGGGCATACAGCACCTCCTTCTCATTAGGAATTCGCTGCCTGGAAAAAGAATTGCGTAATCCCATTTACGCCATTTATGGATTTGTGCGGTTTGCTGATGAAATCGTAGATACCTTCCACGATCACAATAAATCCGAACTCTTAAGAAGATTCAAGAACGATACATATTACGCTATTCAAGAAAAAATAAGTCTTAATCCCATTCTTCATAGTTTTCAGCATACCGTCAATACATTCAAGTTTGAGCCTGACTTAGTTGATCAATTTCTAAAGAGCATGGAAATGGATCTGGCTCTTACTTCCTACGATCAAAAGGGAATTGAAGAATATATTCTTGGATCTGCAGAAGTAGTTGGTCTCATGTGTTTACGTGTGTTCTGCAAAGGCGATGAGCAGATGTATCTACACTTGAAACCTTCGGCTATGAAGTTAGGATCTGCCTTTCAAAAGATAAATTTCTTGCGCGATTTAAATGCTGACTTTAACGGCATGGGACGCTCCTATTTTCCAGGAGTTGATCTTACCCACTTTACAGAAGAAACCAAAAGAGAAATTGAAGACGATATCGCCAAAGACTTTCATACAGGGTATGAGGGTATCAAACAACTTCCTCGCTCGGCACGCTTTGGTGTATATGTGGCCTACCTTTACTACATGGCATTATTTGAAAAGATAAAAAACACACCTTGTCATGTCGTTTTGCGCAGTCGCATTCGCGTTCGCAACAGGAGAAAGATTTCTATCCTCGCCTACTCCTATTTAAAACATCAACTTAACCTTCTCTGATATGGAACAGGTTATTTTGGTTGATGAACAAGACAATGAAATAGGCACCATGGAAAAAATGGAGGCCCATAAAAAAGGATTATTACACAGAGCTTTTTCGGTATTGATCTACAATTCAAATGGAGAATTGCTTTTACAAAAAAGGGCTCAATCGAAATACCACAGCGGAGGACTATGGACCAATACGTGCTGTAGTCATCCGCATCCTGAAGAAAGTATCTTTCAAGCAGCTCAAAGGAAGTTGAATCAAGAAATGGGAATAGCCTTGCAAACTAAATTCGTATTTAAATTTACCTATAAGACTTCGTTGGATAATAATTTAACAGAACATGAAATTGATCATGTTCTTATTGGCCACTATGATGGTCAACCTAAAATAAATCCTTCAGAGGCGGAGGATTGGAAATTCGAAAATCCTGAGACTGTAAAAGGAGATATGATGATTAATCCCGAACGATACACCTACTGGTTTAAAAAAATTCTAAATCATCCTAAGATGACTGGTTTACCAGCTTAATATCATTCCGTTTTTTTCTTTCCAAATAGCTTATGAAATTCATCAAAAATCACATAGATCGTGTAGGCTGTATTATTTTCAATATTTGATTTCTGATAGGTGATCCCTGTATTAGTAGGAGGAACGTCAACATTGTAATAGAATAAAGTCTGAAAGGTTATACCACCTTCAATTTTAATTGGAATATCTTTATTGAATCGGTAACCGACCATGGCTACAAATCGGTTTTGGTTTAATAGTCTGTCATTCTTCACGTGATGCCCGTCCATTAAGAAGATCTCATTCCATGCGTTTACATACCAGGTTTTATCCTGCATCTTATTATGATTGAGCGGAACTTGCAAGCGCGATTGAATGCGCAGTCTTCCATAATGATTATGTCCATACCAACCCTGGCTGGCGGATTGATTTTCAATATTCGTTGGAGCAAAATTATATCCTTTATTAAAGTCGCTCAAATTGTTATCAGCCGCTCTTCGCTCACC
>JANOUH010000458.1:0-10189 GCA_031416795.1 Cytophagales bacterium
TTATTTCTCTTCCCCATAATTCCCTTATAGATCTGTACTACCACCAACGGTATCAAGCTTGCCAGGATGGACACCGTCCAAACCTCAAGGGGTAACTCGACTAATCCCAATACTAAGCGTGTTTGCGGAAAAACGTAAATAAGAATCATTAAACCACTACAGATAATAATTGCAAACCAGACAAATTTATTTCGTGTGATTTCATTGATCAGGAGTTTGGAGTGAAATGATGACATGTTGAATACATGAAATAGTTGCGCAAATGCGAGCGTGATGAAGGCGATATTATTTAGTACCTGATCATTGACATGGGTAATTTTTTGGCTGTAAATGATGGCAACCATCACCGCCATTGTCATCGCCAATGAATAGAGAACAATGGCCATCCAGTTTTTACCAGAGATAATGGGTGCCTTCGGATCTTTGGGTGGTTCTTCCATCACGGTGTGGTCTCCTTTACCTAAACCAAGTGCCAAGGCAGGAAAGACATCCGTAACCATGTTTAAAAACAATATCTGCAAAGGCAGTAGTATGGAAGCAGGAGCATAAAACCCCAGTGTGGTCACAATAAATATTTCACTCAGATTACATGACACCAGGTAGATGACAAAACTTTGTATGTTTCGGAAGATGGCTCTGCCATGCGACACGGCCGCAGCAATGGAGGTGAACGAATCATCTTTCAATACAATGCTGGCAGTCTCCTTGGCCACTTGTGTTCCGCGCAAGCCCATCGCTATGCCCACATCTGCCTTCTTCAACGCGGGGGCATCGTTTACACCATCGCCTGTCATAGCCACAATGTTACCTGCCTTTTGAAAAACATCAGCAATGTCGAGTTTTTGTTTAGGAGTGGTGCGTGCAAAAACCGATGTGTGGAGAATTTTTTCTTTCCACTCATCGGTAAGCGAATCGTGAGAAGGCAATTCACTTCCGGTAATAACTTCATTCTCATTTTCTTCAACCAAGCCTGTTTTTTTGGCAATATTTAATGCGGTCAGTGGATGGTCGCCAGTAATCATGACGATTCTTATTCCAGCTTTTCTGCATGATGCCACTGCATCTTTTATATCCAGGCGTGGCGGATCCAGAAATCCGATCATGCCCACATAGACTAAATCTGTTAAAAAAATTTTTGATCTAACTCATTACCCTCCCGATAGCCAAAAGCCAGCACGCGCAAGCCCTGTGATGCCATTTTTTCAGATTCAGATAATATTGAATTCCTTTCTGCTTCGCCTAATTCTTTTATAGTTGCACCAGATTGTATTTTGACGCAACGTTTAAGAAGATGTTCCACCGATCCTTTAGCTGCCACAAAATTACCTGATGAATAGGTATGCATGGTACCCATTATTTTATCTATGGAGTTAAAGGGAATTTCTGAGGTGCGTTCGTGTTGGCCCTGCAATTCTTCGGCTGAGGTTCCAGAGGAATTAGCTAGCTGAAGCAATGCTATTTCTATCGGGTCGCCAAGTGTTTTCTTATTTTCATCGGATGGTGTAAGCGAAGCATCGTTGCACAAGGCCCCGATAAGTTTCAGTTTTTCAAAATTCTCTTTACTCATTTCAATCTCTCCCTCCGTAAAGCGGAGAGCATTATCTTCAATACTCACTTTTCTGCTTTCTTCTGGAAAGGAAAGGGTGTTTACAAAAATTTTGTTTTCTGTTAATGTGCCTGTCTTATCTGTTAGAATGACGGTGGTGCTTCCCAGCGTCTCCACCGCTGAAAGTTTTTTCACAATGGCATTACGTTTTGCCATTAACAACATGCCATACGCCAATGCTACTGTAGACACAATGGGTAGTCCTTCCGGGAATGCAGCCACGGCCAATGCAATAGATGTTTTGATAATTACCACCCATTCTTTGCCTTCAATAACTCCCGTGAGAGCAAATAAAAGGGTTAGAATTAAGGTGAGCCAGATGAGTCTTTTACCCAACGCGGTTAGCTTTTTATCCAGCGGGGTAGTGGTGTCTTTTGCGTCTGCCACCAGGGAGGTAATGGTGCCTAGTTCGGTGTGCAGCCCAATGCCAGTGATAACGAATCTGGCATTTCCATTCATCACCGATGTACCTTTAAACACCATGTTGTGCCGATCGCCAAGTGTAGTTTCCCGATCCAGCTTCTCTGTATTTTTTTCTGTAGGAAGTGATTCACCGGTAAGCGATGACTCGTCACATTGCAATTTATTGAGTTCTATTAAACGTCCATCGGCAGGCACTATATCTCCGGCTTCCAGTGACACTACATCACCTGGTGTTAACTTCTCAGATGGTATTTCCTGAACTTTTCCATCACGAATCACTTTGGAGCGGATCACGTCCATTTCACGAAGGGCATTCATCGAGTTTCGCGCCTGAAGTTCCATGAAAAAACCAATCAGCGCATTGATGAGTATTACCCCCATAATGGCAATGGCTTCGATATAATCCTGAAAGTAAAGCGAAACCCCCGCACCAGCCAGTAACAAGTATACAATAGGACTTCGAAATTGTTGAAGAATCATGCGCCAAATGCTCTTTTGCTTTTGGCGTTGATAGCTATTCGGGCCAAATTCCTTTAAACGATTTTCAGTTTCCGCACTACTGAGGCCGGTTTCTGCGTTGGTGTCGGCATTCTTTAATAACTGGCGGCAATCAGGACTTAAGTGCTTGAGATGAAGTTTCTTTCCGGCTTTGTGATACCGCTCGGTTATTTTATTAAGTGCTTCAATACCCGACATGTCCATCACACGGCTTTCTGCAAAGTCGATAATCACTTCATTGGGGTCGTTAAGTACATCAAATTTTTCATTGAATGCAGTTACCGAACCAAAGAACAGCGGTCCGAACATTTCGTAGTGCCTCACACCTTTCTCATCCACATATTTGCGTGCGCGTATGCGCTTGGCATTTTCCCAGGCAAATAGCAGCGCAGCGATGATAACCCCTATTAAGACGGCCAATGCAAGTTTATGAAGCAATACAGTAACTAAAGCTACCAATACAATTACGAGTACATCTGCCTTTGGCATTCTTCCAAACGATTTTAAGCTTGCCCATTCAAAAGTTCCAATGGCCACCATGATCATCAGCCCGGTGAGCGCAGCCATAGGTAAGCGTTCTATAAGCCCTGCACCAAACATGATAAACACCAATAGCATAACAGAGGCTACTATGCCAGACAAACGCGCCCGTGCTACTGACGAAATGTTGATCAAACTCTGACCAATCATGGCACAGCCACCCATTCCGGAAAAGAAACCGGTTACTATGTTGGCTATACCCTGCGCCACACATTCTTTATTACCTCTTCCACGTGTTTCTGTGATTTCATCAATCAAATTGAGAGTTAGCAGACTTTCAATTAAACCAACACCGGCAACAATCAGTGCATACGGAAAAATGATTTGCAGACTTTCCCATGCAAATGGGATGGTGGGAATATGGAATGGAGGAAATCCTCCTTGGATTTAGGCCGTTGGCACTTCAATGAGAGGTCCAATAAATCCGAAAACAAAATTTAAAAGAATCAACCTACAATCAAGTTTTGTACACTTTATAACACATCAACCATCGATTGATCCCAACGGCTGATAGCATAAAAACAAAGGGCAAAACCGGAATCAAAAAACGTCCGTCCCAGTTTTCTGAAGTCAGGCTTACGATAGCGCATTGCATGATCACAAATCCTGCAACAAAGTAATGCTCTTTGCGATTTGACGTGAAGTGCCGAAATCCTGTGATCGCAAAAAAGTAAATCGGAAATAAAAATCCAATGATCATTGCATTATGCCATAAGGAAAAATACGGTTTCACATTTCCTAAAAAAAACAGAAGCTTAAATGTAGTAATCTTAAAAAAGTAAAACGGGTTGCTATAGCTAAAAGTAATGAGGCTGATGAGTGGAGAATTCTCATCGGAGGGGGTGATCAAATCATCCGGAGGTTGCAATCCCAGGGTAATGTTAGGATAAATTAGTTCCGCCTTTCGGTAACTATCAATAAAACCATAATCCTTCATCACAAAATTTAAAATCAAAAGGCCAACTGCTATGCTAAGGATAATCGTAGTTAACCATACTTTCCTCCTTATCCGATGATAAGAATGGGCAAACCCATAAACCAAAACACCAACGATCAAAGCTATGCCCGCTGGCCTGATAAAAACTGTGAAAAGAAAAATGATAAAAGTAAGTGCATATTGCTTGGAGCTCTTCGACAAAACCAGAGCAGCAAAAGAAACGATTGACATGCTCGTGAATAATGAATCAGTATAAATGAAAAAATTCCACTGGTGAATTTTGATCCATCCTAAATAGAAAGCACACGTCAGCAATGAAGTAATTTCATTAGCGGTTATTTTATAGGTAGCCCGATACAAAAAATATAAAGCAACACCAGAAATTAATACCTGGAATAAAATAGCAACATTATCGCCTCCTAGCAGTGAAGCTGCGGCAAGAAAAAAAGAGTAACTAATATACCAGATATCACGCCCTGCAGGGACAACACCATTTAATAATGCTGCTGCATTTTCCTGATATATGACAGAATCCACAGAGGTCTTTACACCATAGTGGAGAAACAAAATAACTTGTAAGGCTGTCCAGATCAGGAATAAAATCGAGAGGCTTCGTGGCAGCCTGCTAATCTTGTTCTCAATTATCCTGAGCAATGGGTTACTTATTGATTGGAACTTTCGAAAGAAGGACTTTAATGATATCGGCAGTTTTCACGTTGTCTGCTTCCGCTTCGTAGTTGAGTATGATGCGATGATTCATCACATCCAGTGCTACTTCTTTGATGTCTTCTGGCAACACATAATCACGTCCATTCATAAAAGCCAAGGCCTTAGAAGCAAGGTTCATGTTTATACTAGCACGTGGTGATGCACCAAATTGAATGTATTGTCCTTCGTGATCGAGTTTATATTCTTTTGGCTTGCGTGTGGCGGTCACTAATTCAATGATGTATTTCTCCAGCGACTCTGAAATCTTCACCTTATTCACCTCCCCACGGATGGAGAAAATATCTTCCTTCGTCAACACCTGATTTACTTCATAGCTGAACTGCATGTTGGAAATCCTGCGCATGATCTCCAGCTCATCTTCTTTGGTAGGATAATCCACAAACACTTTCATCATGAAGCGGTCAATCTGCGCCTCGGGAAGTGGATAAGTACCTTCGTTTTCAACCGGGTTTTGAGTTGCCATTACTAAGAAAGGCTTGTCCAGTGTGAAGGTGGTTTCACCGATAGTCACCTGCTTTTCCTGCATCGCCTCAAGCAATGCCGACTGCACTTTGGCTGGCGAGCGGTTAATCTCATCGGCCAAAATGATGTTTGCGAAAATAGGTCCTTTCTTTACTTCAAATTTTCCTTCCTTCTGATTGTAGATCATCGTGCCTACCAGATCAGATGGCAATAAATCAGGAGTAAACTGTATACGGGCAAAGTCCAGGTGAAGAACGCGGGCCACCGTACTGATGGTTAATGTTTTGGCCAGACCGGGCACGCCTTCCAACAAAATATGGCCGTTGGTGAAAAGCCCTACCAGCAGGCGATTTACCATATACTCCTGGCCCACCACTACTTTGGCAACTTCACGATAAACCTCTTTGATTTTCTGCTGATGTTCCTGCTGTAGCTCTGTTATCTCTGCAAATGCCATAATCTGTAAAAGTCAAAATTTGAACCGCAATATTAAGTAATTGGCGTCAAAAAAAAGATGATTCCGGTTACACTTACGCCTGCGGCTGTGGATTGTTTCCAGGGGCCGAAATTCGGCTGGCATTTAGTTCTTCTTATAGGCAAACTTGAAGTAAATCAGCATAGCGCACAACACAAACATAATTGCATTGCAGATAATTACCGGCCAAAGCACCAAGGCGAAGGCATAAACCAGCCACACTACTGTACTCGATAAAACAATGAACAACATACTCAGACTCAAGTCACCAGCACTTTTGGTTTGCCAGGTTTTATACACTTGTGGGATGAAGGTGATACAACTTAAAAAGCTGCCCAGATAGCCGATCAGGTCGATGTTGTTCATAATTGGATATATATGCTAACGAAGGTACACGTTGAGTTTGTATTACCAAATCGTAAATCGGCTGTTGATTCTTATCAATCTTTCTTAATTTTCAAGTCAAACTCAAATTCAATGCTATCCTTCATTCCTATGACAAGAGTATTTATCGTCTTCCTTACCGCTTTCATTTTATCATGTTCGAATAAAAACACACCAGACCTCGTGCTGATCAACGGCAAAGTATGGACTGGTGAAAGTGAATCTGCTTTTGAAGAAGCGGTGGCGATCAAGGACAACAAAATCATGGCCGTTGGAAAAACAAATGACATCAATGCTTTAGCGGATTCTAAAACTCAAATTATCGACCTGAAAGGAAAATTAGTAACAGCCGGGTTTAATGACGCTCACATTCATTTTTTAAGTGGCTCTTTAGGTCTTGCAGAAGTGGATATGACAAATACAAAATCACCGGCTGATGTCGCTGAGCGAGTAAATCTTTTCATTAAAAACAATTCTATTAAAGAGTGGATTACCGGTCGTGGCTGGCAATACACTTCGTTTGAAAGTAGCCTGCCTGATCACGAGTCTTTAGCTGCTATCCCCAATGATAAACCTGTCTTTATCAAAGCATACGATGGTCACAGCGCGTGGGCGAATAAGAAAGCCTTATCCATTGCCTGCATTGATCGCCATACAAAATATGCTGGCTTTGGTGAAATCGTGAAAGACAAAAATGGTGAACCCACAGGTACTTTAAGAGAAAGTGCTATGGATTTAGTTGGCATGCATGTTACCAAACCTACCCGATCAGAAAAACTTGACGCGATCAGAAAAGGAATGAAGCTCGCTGCATCATTAGGTATCACCAGCGTTCAGAATGCAGATGGAACAAAAGAAGTCCTCTCCTTGTATCAAGAACTTTTGAACAAGGGGGAACTCACGCTGCGCTATGCCGCAGCGTTTTCGGCTAATGAAAATACTACGGATGCTGACATCGCTTTATTCACGAAACTAAAAGATAGTGTTGGCATGAATAACCCTATGATTCGTGCCGATGCGATCAAGTTTATGATTGATGGCGTTATTGAATCGCATACCGGTTATATGTTGGAGCCGTATGCGGATATACCTTCAACTGATCCATTGGCAATCGGTCAGCTTGCGGTGCCCATCGAAAAATATCAAGGGACGGTTGCCAAACTGGATAAAAATGGTTTCAGGATTTATACTCATGCTATTGGCGACAAAGGTGTGCGCGAATCGCTTGATGCTTATGAGTATGCATTCAAAATAAATGGAAAGCGCGATGCCCGTCACCGTGTAGAACATATTGAAACCGTTTCTCAAGATGATATTCCAAGATTTGCTCAATTGGGCGTGATGCCCTCCATGGAACCCATTCATGCTGATCCGGGAACAATAGCCGTGTGGGAAAAAGCCATTGGTGAAACCCGATTGCCCTGGTCCTTTAATTGGGCTGCGATGTTAAAGAGTAATGCGTATTTAGTGTACAGCAGCGATTGGCCTGCATGCATTGATATCAATCCGATAAGAGGTTTACATGTTGCTGTAACCCGAAGAACGCCTGATGGATTTCCTCAAGAGGGTTGGATTGTTGATAATAAAATCTCTATCGCGCAAGCCATGAAAGCCTATACTGCTGCGGGCGCCTATTCTTCTTTCGAAGAAAATCTGAAAGGACAAATTAAGGAAGGGCAGCTGGCCGACATCATTGTCTTATCACAAGATTTGTTTACGATTGATCCGATGAAAACACATGAGACCAAAGTGGTGCTTACCGTGTTTGATGGAAAGGTGATTTATAACACCTTGTAAGTGGAGCCTAAGCATTGATTATTTCGTCTAGAGGAAAGTCATTCTGATTCTTTCAGGCTACTGCGTAATACGCGACTAACCACAAACCAAATTACTGGAGGAAGGCATGCACTCAGGCTAATAGCTAATGCGGGATTTTCAATACCTGAGTTGCCAATGATGGCATAGATAAAACCGAGTGGCAAAGATCCGCAGGCCAAGGCTAAGTAAAAGTTCTTTGCCGGCATCCGCGTAAGCCCTGCCATGCAGGCAATCACTTCCGGGAAAACCGGGAGCCATCGGGAAAGAGCCACTACCCAACCTCCTACCCGGGCTGATATTTTTTTCCCGCGCTCGTAATCATTTTTGCCCAACACCCAGGTCGCGGCATTCTCGCCAAGCATACGACAGAGCCAGTAGGCTAAAACTCCGGAAGCAAATGATCCGGCAGCACTGATTAATCCACCAACCAAAGGCCCATAAATATACCCGAGTGCTGACATGATGATTGTGGCTGGGAGCGGCAAAAACAAATCAGCGATAAGCAATACGATGGCAATAGCCCAGGCCCAAGTTCCATATCCTCTCAACCATTCCAGTGAATGCTCCCAGGAAAAGAAGGCCATCAATGTATCGCCCCATATAAAAAAAGGAATCAATACAACAGCGACCAGGACGATCAATAAAAAAATAAGACGCATCTGTAAAAAGTTTAAAACAATAGATCAATTTAGGCGAAAGATTGGAATTGATCACGTCCTTTTTTGACGTGTTGAATTCCGAATGATCCTTTGCCATCAATAAAATAATAACTGATTATGAGTAAGCCCACGCCACAACCTATCAAACCAGAAGACGTTCCGCAACTCGCTGCTGAGCTTGTTAAAAAAGTACGTTTCCCTATGCTGGCAACCATAGATGGCAATCAGCCGCGCGTGCGACCAGTATCACCCGTGCGCACGGATGGTTTTACGGTATATGTAGCCAATCTGAAGAGTTACGGTAAAACAGCGGACATAGAAAAAAATCCCAACGTTGAACTTTGCTATTTAGACGAAGATCACAACCAGGTGCGCATTACCGGTGAAGCTGTGGTGGTAACAGATAGAAAACTTCTTGAAGAAATCTGGAATAGCAATAGATTACTCCAGCACTATCTAGGATCTATTGATAATCCTGAATTGATTGTTTATAAAATCAATCCCGCCAAGGTTAGGTTTATGCAGGAGTGGGCACTTAAGTATTATGATGTGCCAGTGGTTGAAAAATAAATTTGACAATTTGCTCATTCATTCCTCAGTGAATTAACCGGATTCGAGTCTGCCTTTTTATAGAAAGGTTACGCATTGGCGCTGCAATATATAAACCTTAGAGATTTGATAATTAAGTCAGATTACCTTCCTTTATCAGTCAGTCTTTGATATAGATTTTCAAGATTACTTTTGAAACCTGGCCGCTCAACTTTTATTACGTTCCAGACAATGGCGAGGTCAGTCCCGAAATGTTCGTGGATTAGCCGGTTGCGCATTCCTTTTATCAAAACCCAAGGCACATGTGGTTCGCTCAGTTTTACATCTTCGTCAAGTTGGGTAACGGCTTCACCAATTATATGGATGTTATACAAGCAGGCTTCTACCACCATGAAGTTTCCTTTAATATCATTAAAGGAAAGATTGGCAGTATAGTGTTGCAAATGGCCTATGCAACTCAAAATGTCATTAACGATACGGGAGGGTAGTCGCTTAGACATACACAATGTCCTTTTCCACAGAAGATAAATACTCTTTTTTTATGGAGCGTTTCGGCACTACATCCACTTTGATTTCGAATAAACTTTCTATTTCATTTGCCAGGGCAACAAAGTTAAGTCCCATAGGACCGGTAATGTCAACGGCAATATCTATATCGCTGCTTTCGGTAGCCTCACCTCGCGCATAGGAACCAAATATACCCAAAGCTGAGATTGGGTATTTTTTTTGTAATTCAGCTTTGTGCTGTCTGAGCGTTTGAAGTATTTTATCGATCGTGTACATAAATGCAAGTTAGAAAATTGTTTAATGCAAAATCGGCAGTTTTGCAAGGGACAATACTGAGAATTCGCTATGCTGATTCCTTGATCTTTTCAAGTTCACGCAAACAAGTTTCTACTTCTTCCTCGGTATTAACAATGGAAGGCGTCAATCGCGCATAGCTTATTTTATATGGCGAAGAGCTGGCAATAATATTTTTGGTCAATAGTTTTTTCACCACATCATCCGGTTTCATTCCATTCACTTCAAAACAATTGATCCCTGCCGATACTTCTTCGCTGGCTGGGGTGATCATCTTTATATGACTGATGTTGGCAAGGCCTTCTTTG
>JANOUH010000459.1:0-33246 GCA_031416795.1 Cytophagales bacterium
CCATCTACCTTAACCGCTTTTTTTCCATTGTAAACTTCGTTACCAATGTTGCCGTAGAAGTCAATACTAAAATCGAAGTTCTTAACTGTTACTGAACCGTTTAATCCAAAGTAGGCTACGGGCTGATATGACCCTGCAAAAACACGGTCTTCATCATCGATAGCACCGTCACCATTCACATCATGATATCTGAAATCGCCAGGCTTAGCATTGGGCTGAATAATTTTTCCATCAGAACTGGTATACGCATTTACTTCGTCTCCCGTATTGAACACTCCAATGGGTTCCAACACAAAGAAACTTCCAACAGGATAACCATTTTGAGTAAGCGTTGTAAAACCTTGCGCAGCCCCAATACCTCCTCCACGTATAGCACGGCCTCCGTTTAGAGCAAGCACTTCATTATCATTAAATGTAACGTTACCACCTATGCTATACGTGAAATTATCAGAGACACGTTTCTTCCAACTCAACAGTACCTCTACTCCCCTGTTTTGAATAGTCGCTGCGTTTGTGAGGATTACACCATCGGCATCGCCTACTGTTCTTGGAACAGGAACATAGATGAGCGCATTGGCAACTTTCTTATTATAAAAATTTATTTCACCGGTGAGTTTTGATTGGAACAAGCCGAACTCAATAGCCAGGTCATATTCTTCTGTGATTTCCCAGTTTATATCGGGATCAATAATCTGATTGATTTGTACACCGTTAGTAGCAGGGTCAACACTTCCATTAAATGGATAAGGTCTGTTTAGCGCAACGGTTTGAGTAAATGCATTGGTAGGTATTTGGTCGTTACCAACCTTTCCGTATGATCCTCTCAGCTTGAGTAAATCAAATAAGTTTTGATTCTGCATAAATCCTTCTCTGCTCAGCAACCAGCCAATACCAAACGAAGGAAAGGTTTGCCACCTATTCTGACTAGGCAAGCGCGAGCTGCCGTCAACACGCGCGGTGGCTGTGAGTAAATATTTCTCTTTGAACGAATAATTAAGCCTCGCTAAATACGAGTTACGCGCCCACTCATCTCCACCACCATTGTTTTGAGAACTGTTAGCATCACCTACGCCAATGTACCAAAGGTCAGGATCAGCCGGCACATCGTTTCGGTTGGCCGATATATAGCTTCCTTTAAATTTTTCTGCTGTAATGCCTGTGAGCAAAGTGAAATCATGCTCGCCCACTTTTTTTGTAATCGTAGCGGTGTTATCCCACACCCAACGAAATGACTGAGACTGCTGAACTGTCAATCCACTTTGATTTCGCAATTGATTTCCACCGGCAATCAAAAATGTTTTTTCATCGGCATTGAATTGATAAAAATATCCTCGGTTAAGCGAATTTCTCCAGTCAGCTCCAAGAGATGATCGCACCGTTAACCACTCCAGCGGTTTATAGGATAAAAAAGTGGATCCTTGCAAACGGTTCTCGGCTACCCGAATGCTATTATTATTAAGATCGAGCAACGGATTACCTACATTTTGATAGGTGGATGTGTTACCGTATAGGCCATCCACCCGGCTGGGAATGATAGGAGCTGCACGATAGGCATTATTGTAAACAGAACCAATGTTACCGAACGCATCGATATTGATATTACTAAAAGCATTTTCATTAATGCTGTTTCCATACGAAGTCTGATAACCAAAATTTAATTTTTCACTCAGTTTGTAATCGCTATTGAAACGCAAGGTCAATCGCTTGAACTCATTGTTGATCACAATCCCTTCGTCATCCAGGTAGCCAACATTAAATAGGTAGGTTGCTTTATCAGTTCCTCCTGACAAGGATATATTATGACTTTGTTGTAATGCTGTTCTCAAAATAGTCTTATACCAATCAGTGTCGTAAGGCGTGGAAGGTGGAGCATTACCTGTGGCCGCTTGCACATAATTGCTATACTCCGCACTATTAGCCATGTCCACCAGATTAGCTGCTTGCCTAAACCCGATATTACTGTTGTAATTAATCTTGAGTTTCCCCGTGACACCTTTTTTAGTGGTGATAATGATAACACCGTTAGCTCCGCGCGAACCATAGATCGCTGCTGATGAAGCATCCTTCAATATGTTCATTTCAATAATGTCGGCTGTGTTGATATTAGATATATCGTCAGTCAGTACACCATCAACAACATACAAAGAGGTAGTGCCTCCTAAAGCAGTACCTACACCCCGAACGCGAATTTGAGGAGAGCTGCCTGGCTGTCCGCTGCTAATGATCTGAACTCCTGCAACTTTACCTTGCAGTGCTTGCGTTGCTGTTAGAACAGGTTGCTTGAGTAATTCATCACCTTTCACATTGGCGGTAGAGCCAGTGATGTCACTTTTCTTCTGAACACCATAACCAACAACTACAATTTCATCAAGTTGTGTTGCATCAGACTCCAGCGTTATTTCCAGCGTAGTTTTTTGACCAACACTTACAGTTTGAGATTGATATCCGATAAATGAGAAAATCAGTAAATCATCTTCAGGAGATAGTTCAAGTATAAAGCCTCCAACGGCATCCGTGGCAACACCTTTTGTTGTGCCTTGAATAAGAATATTAACACCCGGTATGCCAGCCCCATCACTAGCATCCTTTACCTTTCCAGAAATAGTTCGTGTCTGTGCCGATAATACCAGAGGCAGATAGTATAAAATCATGAATAGTAAAGTTCTGATCATAATAATACTGGTAGTTGCAATTGGATTGGTTGATCTATTATTCCCATAGCAGGAGATTACATAGTTGAAATGAGTGAGTATGCAAAACCATCTCACTCTATTAACATGCCATTCATTCGTTAAAGACAAATGTAATTGAAAATAAAACATTTCAATACGGGGTCTTTGATTTGAATTCCTGTGTTTTGGTTTTGAATATTAACTAATGCCATTCTCGATACAGGAATGGACCTATTCAGTTGAATTTAATTGTGCGAGTGGTGTGGAATGAGATTTTTTATGAAAGTAGAAAGATCGTTTGTTGGTCTAAGTACCGTATACGCCTACCATGATGCGTAATAAATTCCCCACAATTTTCCGTATTGGGGAATATTCTGGTGGTATGTGATTCCATAGCCAGGTAAAAAAGCAAAGTCTCATGATTCACGGAGGCATTAGATTCCCATCGGAGCAAGTCGTGGAAAATTATATTCCGTGCCGATGAGAGTTTAGAGGGTCCTGAGCCACTCTTCATTCATCAGGCAAAACTTCAGCCTTACATTCAAAATTTTTCAATAGATCAATTACCAGAGAAGGTTGCACCTCTTTGGTGGCACATCTCACTACGAGTATCCGATCACAGTCTTCCAGATCAAAACTTGCCATGTAATTATCAAAATGATGCTGAATTTGAGCAATCAACCAATTCGCCTGATCGCGGTCAACTACATTCGTTTTAAATACTTCTATCATCATGAATGAGACTCAAATGATTTTTTATTAAGATTGTGGATTAGCGCTTTCATCCATAAACAGAATCTCCCACTGATGACCATCCAGATCCGCAAAACTATGTTGATACATCCAACCGTGATCTTGCGGGTCCATGTACATGGAGCCACCAGCAGCAATAGCCTTGCTCACCATATCTTTTACTTCGTTGCGACTTCCTGCATCAATAGCCAGCAACACTTCCGTGCTCTTATGTGCGCTTGCGATTTCCTTCCTTGTGAAGGTTCTAAAAAACGATTCAACCAACAGCATGGCAAAAATATTTTCACCGATGATCATACAAGTCGCTTTTTCATCCGTGAATTGAGGATTGAAGGAAAATCCCAGCTTGTTGAAAAAAGCTACCGATTGATCAAGATCCTTTACGGGTAAATTCACAAAGATTCTAGTTGCCATACTGTTTATGCTTTAATGTGTTAATGCTACTTCAGGCCGGATGAAGGCTAACAAAACTCCTCGCTTTAATGGCTAATCAAGTAGAAGAACTTTTCCTTTTCAAATTATGAAGATTAATGGGATGGATTTGCTTTTGCCTTAATCACCCTTGTTCATAAGCATCCTTCAATGCTTGTATGGTAATCTTATCCATCTTCATCATAGCCATCATAACCCGTTGTGATTTTACAGGATCCTTGTCACTTAACAGCTGGCCTAATAATGGAGGGACAATCTGCCATGACAACCCAAACTTATCTTTGAGCCAACCACATCGTGATTTCTAACCGCCTTCAGAAAGCTTGTCCCACAGCTCATCTATTTCTGGTTGCGTCTCAGCCCTGACAAATAAAGAAATGGCTTCGGTGAATTTAAACATGGGCCCACCATTTAACGCTTGAAATTCTTGTCCATCCAATATGAAAGAGACCCCCATGACGGTGCCGTTCGGGTCAGGCATGGTGCTTATAATCTTCGAATCTTTGAAAATCGAAACATAAAATTTCGCAGCTTCTTCTGCCTTGTCATTATACCAAAGAAATGGCGTGATCTTTTGCATGGGTTTGGTTTAAGTAATTATTTTTGATCAATCTGTTTGATTATCTCATTGATGATTCTGGTGAATTCTTTCTTATTTTTCTCCGCATCTGCTGCGTCTTTAAAATAAACCAATCTTCTGTCTTTATAATCCCCCTTGAGTAATTCAGATTTGATGGCTACTACAGCAGGATGATGAAATACCAGCAGCAACTTATGAGTCTTATACGGTCCAAACGTAACAATGTCTTGTTTATAGCTATAGCTTGGCGCGTTCCATTTAATTCGCTCATTCAGTTTTGCATTTGATTTCTTAATCAGCTTTCTGACTGCTTCCATGTCCTTCTTCTGTTCGCCTTTAAGTTTACTCATGTATTCACTTACTTGCTCATCATCCGTGGGCTTACCTGGTTTGCTGCTTTTAGTGGCAGTTTTGACATTTTTCTTTGCGCTGGATTTTGCAAGTTGCTTTGCGCTAAGCCTCGCTTCATTCTCCTTCATTCTCGCTTTCACTATTTTTTTGACCAGTGTCACCGGCAATGGCTTATCCACCGTAAACTGAATTGTGCCCTTCGCTGTTTTGAATGGTTTTAACTCATCATACAATTTTACAATTTGCGAGCTACCGGGAAAAAAACTACAATGGTTTTTAAAAGCAGCGAAGTAAACCAACATTCCATGGTGTTTAAATGCCGGCATTCCATAACTGATTAACTCTTCGGCATGAGGTGCTACTGACTTGATTGTTTTGTAAAGTTTCTCTAATGTCATTCGAACATCTTCAGGAAGCGCTTTCAAATATTCATCGATCGTTTTTGCAGAAGTCATATTCATTGCCATAGCGTAATTTTTTATTTTTCTAAAATATTCTTCAGCATAGTCAAGCTCAATCCTAAATCCTTTCCCAGTAGATTATCAATAAAGGGAGTCATTAAGTTCATGGGATAATTATTTCTTCCGTTCATAACCCAGGCCACCTTCACCTTATTTTCAGACATTGGTTCAATAGTCATACTGGTGGTAGCAATCCCCTCAAAAGGTTTTATAAAACGGATCTCTGCATCTACCCGCTCCCCATCCACTAATTTAATAATCTCTTGCTCTCCTTTACCTACATTCTTATTCTCGCTATCCCAGGCGTAAACAAAACCGATGTTTCCATCCGTTCCCTTGAATTCCTTTTTCATGTTTGGATCAGCCATCACCCATTTGCTATACTGTTCCTGGTTTCTTTGGAATTTAATATAATCGTATACGTCTTTTCCTGATCTGCCAATTGTAATTTCTCTTTTAATAGAGTATTCGTTTTTAATAAACAAGGCAATCAACAAAAGGAGACCGATAACTGCAGCCAGCACAACCAGAACAATGATTACTATTTTCATGAGATACGTGATTAAATCGGAATTAGAGAACTAAAATTATCGAACTGTAAGCAGAGTAAGAAAATCCTTGCGTTTATAAAACAAATATGACCACGCCAAATTGATTTGAACTTGTGCAAAAGCGACATTTTAAGGGGTTGATCGCGACATCATCTTTTTTTAGTTTTGGTCTTGAAACGCAATCATCCCCACAATGAAACATATCTCAATCCTCGTCCCTAAAGGTGCCGTGGCATTAAGCTGCATTGAAGGTCCATTTATATTATTCAATAAAGTCAATGAGTTTTCAGTGAACACGGGAAAGCAGCCGCTATTCCAGGTGCAACTGGTGGGATTATCAAAGGATATGCAGGTGTATGATCGTCTGTTCAGGGTGTCTCCTGATGTAACTACTAAAGAAGTATCGAAGACTGATCTTATTATCATCCCTGCAGTAAATGGTAACATGAATGAAGTTATTGAATCCAATAAAGATTTCTTTCCATGGATTAATAACCAACACGCGAAAGGTGCTGAAGTTGCGAGTCTGTGTGTCGGTGCATTTTTACTCGCATCGACAGGGCTACTCAAAGGAAAAAAATGTTCAACACATTGGTCGGCCGTTGAAAACTTCAAACAATTATTTCCAGATGTCGATCTGGTGTCTGACAAAATCATCACCGATGAAAATGGAATTTATTCCAGCGGTGGAGCCAATTCATTTTGGAATCTCTTGCTATATCTCCTTGAAAAATACACCAACCGCGAAATGGCTGTTCTCTTCTCAAAATACTATGAGATTGAAATTGATCGGTTTAGCCAATCTCCTTTTATCATGTTCACCGGCCAAAGTGGTCATAACGATGAGCCTGTAAAAAAGGCCCAGGCGTTCATTGAAAAAAATGTAGCTGATAAAATATCCGTGGAAGATCTCGCTTCTAAATTCGCTATCGGAAGACGTAACTTTGAACGAAGATTTAAGAAAGCCACGAGCAACACACCCGTTGAATATATTCAGAGAGTAAAGATCGAAGCCGCTAAGAAAAGCCTGGAGGTGAGTCGTAAAAATGTGACCGAAGTTATGTATGATGTTGGCTATTCTGATACCAAAGCCTTCAGGACCGTATTCAAAAAAATTACTGGCATGTCTCCGATTGATTATCGGAATAAGTATAATAAAGAAAGTATACGGTTATAGATAAGAAGACTTTGAAAATCAATATTACCAGCGGAAAGTTCGCCCGATGATATATGGAGAACTATTCACGATCGTTATATTTTCTCAGGTTTTATTTTGTTCAACTCAACCGAACGATTGAGTAAATCCGCAGCCTGCAGTATCTTATTTTTTAGATAAAGGGGATATTCAGGATGTTCTTTTAAAAAAGCATCCACCATATCAAGTGCCTCCTTTGAAGTATGCCCTTCCAATGTAGTGTGTAACCATCGTTGTGGAAAAAATATATCTCCTGTCAGTTGTACTTCCTGCAATAGATCGAGTGAAGGACGTAAATACAAGATTGAACTTTCTGCACGTAAAGGATGATGTAAATAACTGAGCGCCTCCAATACCCACGACTCATGCTCCCGGTTCTTCTCTAATTTTAAAGATTCAAAAAAAGTATCGCGAACCGGTTGATCATTACTCAGAGCTGGAGTTACAAAACGTATTCGTTCCTGGCGATCGGGATTTTTGGTGTTCTCCAATTGCTTGGCCAGAATTGCTTGCTGTTTCTGCGGCATCTTCAGGGCCAACTCATAAGCAAGCGCAATTTTATCTTCTTCCGAAAGCGGTAAGTCTTTTATAATCACCTGATCACTCCAGATTGATTCAAGAAGCGCCAACCCTTTTTCACTATTGGATAGGTTACGATACGTACGGAAATAAGAATTTTTCTTGCCTGCATCCTGGGTTTCTTCTACTAACTTCCAAAGCACACGCTCTAGTTCATTTTGCCACAGAGCTCTTTCATGCTCAGGTAAAAAAGTCCACCAGGTGGTTTCTAGGTTTCCCAGTAGAAAATCAATGAGCAATGGATTGTCTTCTGATTCTAATGCATTCAAGCTATAGCGGATAAATGATTCAGGCGTTGGGCCATAGGCACGCAACATCCCCTCCCAGCAATTGATCCACATGGAGGCACGAAACACCGGATCTGAATAAGAGAGCGGATAAGAAAGGAAGGCTTCCTTACTTGCTTGATCCATCTTGAAATACCCATAGCTAAAACCATCCGCATTTAAAAAATTAACTTCGAATAGACGTTTTAGGCGAACAGGTTCTCCGGAAATCATCGTTAACGTAGTATCGTTTTGTTCCGACCGTTGAATCTTCAGCGGCTGTTGCCAAATAGGTTTCGAAACTGAATCCGCTCGCTGCGAGATCATGTCTTCGCTATTCCAATCATACTCAGGCATGCCCGGAGTCTTTACCCATACACTACTCCACGCTTCAATATCATCTTCAGACTTCGCATCGATGATAGAGATCAGATCATCCCATCGGGCATTTTTGTAGGAATATGTTTTTAAATACTCTCTCAAACTTTCACGCATCAGGTCCTCTCCAATCTTTCGCTCAAGATGACGCATCACGATCGGAGCTTTTTGATAAATGATGGCACCATAGAGCGAGCCTGCATTCTTTAAATTTTCCAAAGGTTGAAGAATCGGGTTTGCACCTGAACTTCGATCCACCGAATAAGCACCGGGATAATGCGACAAGAGGAATCGCAGATTATGATCAATCTCTGGAAAGGAAGGCTGCACTACTTTTGCTGCCATAAAATTTGCGAACACTTCTTTCATCCACACATCATTGAACCAATCCATGGTGACCAGATCGCCAAACCACATGTGCGCGGTTTCATGCGCTATCAAACTGGCTCTTCCCATTCTTCGGTTCACCGAAGCCTTCTCATCCAAAAACAGGGCGGACTCATTATAAAATATGGAACCGGGATGTTCCATGCCACCGTATTGAAAAGATGGGATCAAGACGAAATCAAACTTACCAAAAGGATAACTGATGTTGGTATAATCTTCAAGCCACGCAATGGACTTTCCGTGCAAGGCAAAAACCTCATCTACATTGTTCTTCACTTTTATACTATCGGTTTCACGATAATACATCGTCATACTACGCTCATTGACTTGTCGGGTAGTTTTCAAAAACTTACCGGCAGCAAAGGCAAACAGGTATGAACTGATTGGCCTTGTCTCGTCAAAAATATAGATCGATTTTTCCGATTCGGATTTCATTTCTTTTAAAGTACCATTGGAAACCGCTTCCCAACCGGATGGTGTGACCAACGTGACTTTGTACGTAGCCTTTAAATTGGGTTGATCAAACAACGGAAAACAGGTTGAGGCCCGATCGGGCACAAACAATGTGTAGAGATAATTGTCATTCCGATTCAATGATAAGTCGCCAGCCAAAAATTTAATTTCCAACTCATTGGCACCTTCTTTTAAAAATTCAGGAGCAATCACGAGGTGCTCGTTCACAAGTGTGTATGGAATCACCTCAACCCCTGAATGCACCGCAAGAACATGAGTACTATCCGTGTTAAAATCAATAGTGAGTGGTTCCTGTGCCGATGATAAATTGAACTGAATGATGACGTCTCCCTTAATGGATTCATTTTTGGATTCCGGGATTTCTAACCGAAGTGAATAGGAGATATCGGAAAGAACAGTTTTGCGGTGGGTGTTCAGCTCACGGGAAACGCCTCTCTCCGGATCGATAACATTAGATTTCTGACAGCTGATAAAAGTAAAAAATAGACAACCAGCGAAGAAAAAATATTTCATATTAGTAACCATTCAGTTTATAAATCCCTGCGGCTATAAAATCTGAGCTTCTCCAAAGGATGAAGTTCACCGCAATTGCTCAATTTATAACTTGATGGTTAGATATTCAAAAGACATGTGAGGGAAAGACAACGAAAAAATATTCGAAGCCATCAGCCAGTACTCGAATATGATAGCATGCCTATGAGCCCTGTAATTGCCAGAAAAGCGATGGAAATGCTGAAACAAACCGCAAGCCTTCCCAAGGAAGAGAAAAGCAAGGCACCAACAGACGCATTGTTAAGCGACCGGGAATTGGATATACTGAAAGAACTGGCTACCGGAAAAAGCTATAAAGCCATTGGTGAAAAACTCTTTATCAGCCCTTTCACCGTACGAAAGCACGTCAGTAATATCTACAACAAACTTCATGTTGACAGCCGGGTCCAAGTGATTAGTGTAGCTCAAAAAAATAAGTGGGTTTAGCCCATATTTTCTTTCCTGCTCCGCTGAATAGATAACCCTAAAACCTCAAAAGGAATAGTTTCCCACTCCCTATCATTTAGTTAAATGAATTTGGTACCTTGCGTGACTTTCTGTTTTGAGAAAATATAGCCCGGCTATAATTCACCCAAATCACGAGGGATTATCAAATTTTAAGTACCCCAACAATAACTATGGCTAAATCACAGGAAACGTTTAACAAGAAAGAAAAGGAAAAAAAGAGGCTTCAAAAGAGGAAAGAGAAAGAGCAGCGTAAAGAAGATCGGAAGGCCAATGCAAAAGAAGGCGGTTCGTGGGAAGACATGATGGCTTATGTAGATGAAAACGGAAATATTTCCGCTGCCCCTCCGGATCCAACCAAAAAAAGAAATATCAAAAAGGAAGACATTGTCATCGGAACACAACGTCAGGATCCATCCTTGCAGGTGAGTTCTGTCAGAAAGGGCAAAGTCACCTTCTTCAATACATCGAAAGGATTTGGGTTTATCAAGGATTCGGAGAATGGCGAAAGCATATTTGTTCACAGTAATGGACTGATGACTCCAATCAAAGAGAATGACTCTGTTACATTTGAAACCGAAAGAGGCTTTAAAGGCCTTAATGCGGTCCGGGTGAAAACTGTTTAATAAACCACTTCAAAAAAGGAACAAAAAAAACCACCCATAAGGTGGTTTTTTCTATTGGACTAAATCAATAAACTATTTAGGCTACTACCGTTTCCATCTTGGTGATGCGAAGATTAAATTGTTTATCCATGGTGAATTCATAGGTCTCTGTAGCCAACAATTCAGAAGCCTTTTTCGAATTACTCAATACACTCAATAGATTTTGAGCTACAATCGATTTTTTAATATTATTTGTTGCTTTCCCCTTATGGGCCTGCAAGGTGAATGAGTATCCTCCTTTTTCCTTCGGATTCAAACCCTTGAATTCATGTCCGTAAAGTTTATACTCTTGCGGGCCTTCGGCAGATGCTACCATAAGTTGTAGAATGGCCGGACGATATTTATTCCATAATGGAATGTAAAGCTGCTCTGTCATTGAATTGAGGTAAAGAAATTATTATTGTGTCTTGTCTATTTAAAAACCGATCCTTATCCGAGGTATGACTTTAAGGACTTACTTCGTGATGTATGTTTCAATCGTTTAGTAGCCTTCTCCTTGATTTGTCTTACACGCTCACGGGTAATGTTGAACTTCTCTCCAATTTCCTCCAGTGTGAGACTATGGTTTCCATTCAATCCGAAATAATCGCTGATAATTTCCGACTCCCTTTCCGGAAGGGTAGCAAGGGCACGGGATACTTCACGCTTGAGCGAATCCCTCATTAAATTTGAATCCGGTGTTTCCTCGGTGTCATTGATGAGCACGTCCAATAAATTATTCGACTCACCCTGCACAAAAGGAGCATCCACAGAGATGTGTCTACCTCCTGTCTGCATCGTGCTTCGTACTTCTTCCAGTGAAACCTGCATTTCATCAGCCATCTCTTCCGCTGAGGGTTCGCGTTGAAATCTTTGTTCCAATTCAGAGAAAGTCTTGGATATTTTATTAAGTGAACCTACTCTGTTTAAAGGCAACCGTACAACTCTTGATTGCTCTGCCAATGCTTGCAAAATGGATTGACGAATCCACCATACCGCGTAAGAGATAAATTTAAATCCGCGGGTTTCATCAAAGCGCATAGCCGCCTTAATCAGGCCTACATTCCCCTCGTTGATCAGGTCTCCGAGTGTTAACCCATTATTCTGATATTGTTTTGCTACCGATACCACAAAACGAAGATTTGCCTTCGTCAGTTTTTCAAGTGCAATTTGATCACCGGCTTTTATCCTCTTTGCCAATTCCACTTCCATTTCGGCTGTAATCAAATCAACCTTTCCTATTTCCTGTAAATATTTGTCGAGCGATTGATTCTCCCGATTGGTAATTTGTTTAACGATCTTAAGTTGTCTCATGCAAAAAAGTTATCCGGCTATTATGGTTAGTATATGAACAAGAAAAAAAATTAGGGCTTTGCCCCTAAGGTCTTCAATAAACTTGCGTGCATGCCCAAAGCCTCCACGAACGTGCGCGTACTTTTATAAGGCAATCCGAATTCGCTGGCGGTTGATCTGACGATGCCAGAAATATTACGATAATGCACATGGCAAATATTTGGGAATAAGTGGTGCTCAATTTGGAAATTCAGACCACCGATATACCAAGAAAACCAACGACTATTATTACTGAAATTAGTGGTGGTACGTAGTTGATGAATAGCCCAATTTGTTTCCAATGTATTCGTCTCATCAGGCAAAGGATATTCAGTTCCTTCAATAACGTGTGCAGGCTGAAATATGATTGCCAATATGAATCCTGTGATATAATGCATGATAAAAATGCCAATCAAAATTTGCCACCAGGCTAATGCGGTGAATACTACCGGTACCACAAAAATATAACTTACATAAACAATCTTAGTGGCAATCAGGATAGCCCATTCCTTGCCGATGTGCGCATTATTTCTTTTTGCCAGGCCTGTTTTATGATACCTGTTGAGGCGTTCAAAATCTTTGAACACCATCCAGGAAATGGTCATTAATCCATATAAAAACCATGCGTAAACGAATTGGTATTTATGCATGCGTTTCCATGCAGAATGAGGAGATAGACGCAATACACCACGGGGATTAATATCTTCATCTTCTCCTTCCACATTGGTGTAAGAATGATGAAGTACATTATGCTGCATCTTCCAATTAAACGCGTTGGCACCGATCAGATTCAACGAGTATCCAACCAGGTTATTGACCCATTTCTTATGTGAATAAGCCCCATGGTTGGCATCATGCATAACGGATAGTCCGATGCCGGCCAATCCAAGACTCATGATCACCGTGAGAAGAATCATCCAGCCCATGCCAGTTACGGCTCCGCTTAGAATTAATCCATAAGGGCCAAAATATAAGGTAAACATGATCATTGTCTTGATTATCATTTCTGGGGTGGCATGGCGTGTTACTTCATTGGTTTTGAAATAATCATTTACCCGCTTGTTAAGTATTGCCGTAAAATCAAGTCTGGTTTTTGCAAAGGTTACTGGCTTGTGACTCGTCATTATTTTGTTCTCTTTTTTATTGTTTTATTAATCATTCGTGTGCCCATTATGGAAAATGTGACTTTAAGTGGGATTCCGGGGCAAAACAGAGACATTTAGTCTCTTTCAATTAAAAAAATCTGGTGTGAGGTAATGCTCTTTGAGAAGAAGATAGCCCGTCAGCAAGATTCTAAGAAATTGATGCTCAAAGGTACACAATTTTAACCAAAGAGTTTTGATCTAAATCTGAATGTACATGTGCGGCAAATAGTGGACTTGGGCAAAAAAAATGCCCCACAAACTGGAGCATTTTTAATAAAATCAAAGCTTTCGCAAATTAATAGAGCGCGTTAAGTGCAGTTTTATCAGCTGCATTAAATGGTCTGTCTTTACCATCGGTACAAGCCAACATCCATGATAAATCAGCTAAGGTAGCTGTTGAGGGAGTACCTGGTATCAAGATAGCCCCAACGGTGCTTGCGCCCTCGTTACTAACTGCACCACCGCAGCTAATAGCTCTGTTATAATAATCCGTGTGACGGAAGCCTACGCAATGGCCCATTTCATGAGCAATAATGGTCGCAATTCCAGCTGTACCAATTCCATACTTTGATTGCAATACACCACTCATTTTGATTTGGTTGTATGGATTGCCACCTGTTGGAAAACCTGCTGAACTCGCCTACTGGATGAATGAGGTTAACACTTTTAGTTGGGATTTTCCACTGGCCAATGACTGGGTTGAAGGCGGTGAAAAAAGACTTTTAGTGTGGGAGGCTACACCAGACCAAACAGGCGATTTGTATTTACAATTGAATAGCAACGACTGGCAATTAATTCAATCCAGCATTGACCTCAATACCTATCTGTATTGGTCTAGCCCTGACACCTTATCGAAAGCAAAATTGAAAATGAAAATAGGCGTGGAAGAATTTATCACCGATGAATTCCTGATCTCTTCTCTACTTAAGGTAAAAACTGCTTTCGTCTGCGCAGACAGTATTGGTCTTACCTGGAGTGCTCAAAAAAACGCAACGGATTATGAACTGTACACCATGGGGGATCAATATTTAAAAAGAATAGCTACTACCAATGACACGCTGATCGTTGCACAAAAATCATCCGGTCAATTTTTTTCGGTATCTCCAGTATTCAGTGGGATTTCAGGATTGAAAAGCGAAACCATCGACTATACACAACAAGGAACCTTTTGCTATCTGAATCTATTTTCAGCCGGGCGGGCCAACGCTTTACAAGTAAGGATTCAATTGCAACTGAGCTCATGGTATCAGATTGATCATGTCAATATTTACAGAGCCACCCATGGAATCAAAAGTATATTCAAAAATATTTCACCTGGTAAATCGCTTACGCTGGATTTCTACGACACCGAATTACAAGCTGGCACCATGACCTATCAGGCAGAGATAACACTTGGAAATGGAGTTAAAATTTTTTCTGATATCGTTGAAGTACCCATCGAAGAAAAAGGCAAAGCCATTCTTTATCCCAATCCTGTTACGGCCAACAGTGACTTAACTATTCTTTCAGAAGGAGGTGGGCTGCAGTTCAGAATTCTTGACTTGTATGGCCGAGTCCTTTTTGAAAAAGAACTTGATCTTGTCATGGATGCCATCGATGTGATCAACCTGCCAGCGGATATGTATGTGTATCATTTACTTTCGCAGGGGAGCGTGACGGATACGGGGCGGTTTATTAAATATTAGAAAAGGGAATTTTATAGATTCATCAACACAATGACGCTTACTAAAAAAGAAAGGCGCCAATCACGTGCTCAATAACACCCGACTTGCGCCTTATCCTTTCGGAATGAATCCGAATTACTTATTCACGTTCGTGTTAACGATTTTAGCTAAGTCAAACATAGAGATTTGCTTCTTGCCAGCGAAAAGTACTTTTAGTTTTTCATCAGCATTGATCATTCTTCTGTTTTTGCTATCCTGAAGTTTGTTCTTCTTAATATACTCCCAGATTTTCTTGATCATCTGAGTTCTTGGCATTGGAGTTCCTCCAATAACCGCTGCAAGAGCAGGGCTTGAAGTTAATGGTGCCATGAAAGCTGCATTAGGCTTTCTCTTGGCTGCCTTCTTAGCTACCTTCTTTACTACTTTTTTTACAGCCTTCTTAGGAGCTGCTTTTTTCGCTGCCTTCTTAGGAGCTGCTTTTTTCTTTGCTGCTTTCTTTGCCATAGCGTAATTTGATTTTAGTGATTATTAAATAAGGTTTAAAAAATTAATAACCCAAAACTACAAAACTATTGTGAAAGAAATAGGATTTCCCTATGAAATTCACTCAGCGGAGGTACCTCCCCTACTAATATCCCCTTGGAGAAATGACAACCCGAGCAACTTCTTCCCCAGCTAAAATGGTAATACTTAGGCTTTCTCCATAGGGAAAATCAATAATTTTAGAGACTTCTCATAGGGAAAATGATAACGAGCAGGGTATTAAAACCTAACGCTCAAAGAGCATAACCCAACACCGCCACTACATGACAAGATGTTCCTGCTAACACAAATAGATGCCAGATGAAGTGGCTATATCGTACGCGATGATCATAGGCAAAGAAGAGTACCCCCACCGAATACATCACTCCTCCTGCCAACAACCAAAACAGGCCCCAGGAAGGTAATGATTCATATAATGGCTTTGCTGCTAGCACCGCCAACCAGCCCATGCCAAGGTAAAGTGCTATAGAGAGTTTACTTGTTCCAACATTTCGAACGGACTTCAATACTACACCTACTACAGCAAGACTCCAGACAATTCCCAATAGCGCCCAACCCCAAACGCCTGGCAACACCGTCAATGTAAAGGGTGTGTATGTGCCCGCGATCAGGAGAAAGATAGCACTGTGATCAAAAATTCTAAATACACGTTTTGTTTTACTATGGGGAAATGCATGATATAGGGTAGACGCGAGATATAACACGATCATCGTAGCTCCGAAAATACTGACTCCTGTGATGGCTGCCGATCCTAAAGGAATGGCTTTCACGATCAGAAACGGTATTACTGCAATCGCTGCCAGTACCCCTACTCCATGACTAATACTATTGGCAATCTCTTCACCAAGGGTTTGATTGCGGCTCCAGTTTTGTGATTCTTTTAACGTGTTCATTGGTTATTAAACTGAACGTAAAGGTTAATGGTTCAGTGCTCAGCAGTTTGGAATTGTTAGAAAAAATTCAGAGTGAAAGTCTAAATTATCCGATGTACATCTGATCCGAATTACAAGAGTTGTAACTCTGCAAAGATCATTTCCAACTCAGGCTTGCTTTTTCCAAGCTTCTCTTCCAACTTCTTGAACATACCTTCTTTATTGCCGTCCTCAAATTCAAAATCCTCATCAGAAAGAATCGGAAATATCCTTTTTAGCAAAATCTTTTGTTCCCTCCAGCTTCTCAAAATATTCATTTATTGGTTCAATATAAGCAGAAATGTTATTGTTATCATTCCTACAACGATATTATTCTCATTTAGGTGCATTTTGTAATTTAACGGTGCGATGAGTTGAAATATTCTCAGACTTGAATCTGGTCTAAATTCTTTGAGTATCAGAATGCTCATTACCCTGGTAAGTGAGGATTTAAATACACACAAAACTCCCCACTTAAACCTCGATTGCTCTTTGAATGATCGATTTAAAGCCAAATCGCTTCTGGCACCATTCTTTGGTAAGTATGATGAATTAAAATAAATAAATAATGAAAACAAGAATATTGAGCTCATGTAGGATCGTGTGGGTGTTGCTGATCATTGTATCCGTTCAAGTAATGCTTGGTTGTAAAGCCTCCAATATGGCTAAAGGTACCGCCATTGGTGCTGGCTCTGGTGCTGTAATCGGTGGTATCATTGGCAAGCAGTCTGGAAACACAGCCGTCGGAGCGATTATAGGCGCTGCTGTTGGTGGCACGGCTGGTGCTATCATTGGCAAAAACATGGATAAACAAGCTGCTGAATTAAAAGAAGATCTTAAAGGAGCTACCATCGAACGAGTTGGTGAGGGTATAAAAATCACGTTTGATTCCGGATTGATGTTTGACTTTGATTCTTATACGTTAACTGCGGGAACAAAAGAGAACCTGACCGGTCTTGCAAAGACCTTGAACAAATATCCTGATACCAATATCCTGATTGAAGGGCACACCGATAAAAAAGGAACAGAAAAATACAATATGAACTTATCACAGCAACGCGCCAGGTCTGTTGCTACTTATATGGAACAACTTAATGTGCAAAGCAGTAGGATCACGACCAATGGATATGGAGAATTACAACCTATATCAGAGAATGATCAGCAAAACAGACGTGTGGAAGTAGCTATTTATGCTAATGAGAAAATGAAGAAGGCAGCTGAAAAAGGACAACTGTAATTAAATAACCTGAAATGGATTACTTGTTTCCATCACGGACTAAAGACATTATTCTATAGTGGCTTTTTTAGTGGCAGTCACATCACGATTTACTTTTTTGCATAAGGTATTCGTGAATGGCTGACGCTGCTTTTTTAGCCTGGCCCATAGCCTGAATAACGGTTGATCCTCCCGTGATTGCATCGCCTGCAGCAAACACTCCTTTCTTACTCGTCTCACTAGTATTGGTGTCAACCACAATGACACCCCACTTGTTGGTACGAATTTCTGCATCCGTAGAAGGAATGATGGGATTCACACTGCAACCCAAAGCCATTACAACGGTGTCGCAGTCTTCAATAAAAAATTCTCCTGTCGGTACAGGCTTTTGCCTGCCGGTTTCGTCTGGTTCCGACAGCGTCATACGCTCACATTTTATTTGCTTCACAAAATTATCTTCATCCACAATGAATTCCACCGGATTGGAAAGCCAGCGCCAATTCATCTCTTCCTGCTCAGCATGTTTAAGTTCTTCTGATCGCGCAGGTGCCTCCTGGTGTGATCTTCTATAGTAGCACGTTGGCTCTGCGTCTAAACGTTTAGCTGTTCGCAACACATCCATCGCTGTATTGCCAGCACCGATCACCGCCACTTTCTTTCCAGAGAAAACAGGTGTACTGTAATTCGGAAAACGATTGGCTTCCATGAGATAAATACGCGTGAGATATTCATTCGCAGAATAAACTCCATTGGCATTCGATCCTGGCACATCGAGCATACGAGGTAATCCTGCCCCTGTTCCGATCATCACAGCATTAAACCCTTCCTTGTAAAGTAAATCTTCTAGTGTCAGTATTTTTCCGATCACCATGTTATACACAAAGCGAATTCCCAACTTAGTAAGAAAGCGAATGTCCTCATCAATCACTTTTATAGGTAAACGAAAACGGGGTATGCCGTATACCAATACGCCACCTGCCCTGTGCGATGCTTCAAATACAATTACTTCATGCCCCTGTATAGCCAGTGCATAAGCAGCGGAAAGTCCGGCCGGGCCCGAGCCTATGATTGCCACTCGCTTTCCAGTTGGTTCTTGAATGATGGGTATTTCAAACAACCCATTGACGCGTTCATAGTCGGCCGCATAGCGTTCAAGATTTCCAATCCCTACAGGAATATTTCTGCGACCGACCACACACACAGCCTGACATTGTTTGTCTTGCGGACATACTCTGCCGCACACGGCTGGTAAGAAATTTGTTTCCCTGATTTTTTTTGCTGCTGCACCGGGGTTGCCTTGTTCGATTAGTCGAAGGAAACCGGGTATATCGATACCAACGGGACATGCCTCTATACAATTAGGCTTGCTGCAATGAAGGCATCGTAACGCTTCAAGCCTGGCCTGCTCATCGGTATAGCCTATCGGTACTTCATCAAAATTATGAATCCTGGTTTGTGCAGAGCGCAACTCCATTTCCTGATGAGGAATCATCGAGCGCGCTCTCTTATTTAAAGGAACCTGTGTTTGTGTCATCGTGCTGTCGTTCAAACATTCATATTAGCGAAGGCCATCTTCTCTTGCTTGGCAAACATCTTCTGCCGCTTGGTTAGATTTTCAAAATCTACTTTATGTCCATCAAAATCGGGTCCGTGGAAGCATGCGAATTTTGTTTCACCACCTACCGTTACGCGGCAAGCCCCACACATGCCCGTGCCATCGACCATGATTGCGTTGAGCGAAACATAGGTTTTGATTTTTAAAGAACGTGTCATTTCACTTACGGCTTTCATCATAGGCACCGGCCCCACGGCCAGCACATCAATCACCTTCTCACGTTCGATCACTTGCTTCAGCACATCCGTTACAAAACCCTGAAGTCCGGTAGAACCATCATTCGTGGTGATCATCACTTCATCACAGGCCTGGCTCAACTCCGGGATCATAATCAAACTTTCCTGATTGCGTGCGCCTACAATGCCAATTACTTTATTGCCCAATGCTTTCATATCTTTAGCGGTGGGAATAATGGCTCCAGTTCCATAACCTCCTCCAATCACTACACACGTGCCAATAGAAGTTGGAAGAACGGAGCGCTCACCTAATGGACCCACCACATCTTCAAAAAAATCTCCCTTTTCCATAGCATTGATTTGAGTTGTAGTCTTGCCTACGGCAGAAACGACAATGTTGACCGAGCCTTTTTCACGATCCCATCCACAAACAGAAAGCGGTATGCGCTCGCTCAGAATGTGTGGACGAATAATCAGGAACTGACCGCCTTCAATCTTTTTAGCGATTAATGGAGCGTCAATAGTAAAATGATAAGTATTAGGACAAAGCAAACGCTTCGAAAGAATTTTATAGCTCTGTGAATATTGACGCACATGCAGAGAAGACTGACAGAAGTACGGAAGGAAATCTTCGGCCTCACGTCTTACAATAAAGGCGCGATCCCAATTATGATGTTCATCGCGACCGGCTATGGCGAGAAAGGTCTTATAAAGTTTCTGTTCATTTTCTTCAGACAATAATCCTTTACGCAACATTTTACCCAGTGCGCGCGCTGCATTTTTTCGAACCAGTACTTGTGGGTTAGACAAGTAGCGAAAGACAGCATCAAATGTTTTCAATCTGAGTTCTTCGCTAAAGGCAGTAGGCCTGAGTTTTTGTACTAACCTACCCACCGCATGTAAACCCATAGAAGTAACCTGATGATTGCTATGCTGAGCAGCGGTGAGAATTACCGGTATTGCCTTCGCTGCTTCAGGTATCTTAAAAAGTGAAAGCACCTGGATCAGGTTGATGAGATCGTGGTCATGATCGCGGTAGTCATCCAATTGTGAAAGGATAAATTCAAGGCCAACCACTCCATTACGTGCCAGGCACTTGCCAAAGTCCACTGCGGTCTCCGTATCGGCTGCTAGAATCTCTTTGAAAAGAAACGGGATCATTTCAACACCAAATTTCGCAATGAACTTTTCTGTCATCACCGCCAGTTTTGGCATGCTGGAGGAACCAGTATGATGCACATGAAAAAATACTTCGGAAAGTGCTTTAGTCAGACTTAGTTTTTCATTGGTGGTAAGATCGCTGAGTGCCTTCGCGGCATTCAATGCTTGCCTTACAGATTCTTCTGAACGTGTGTCCAGCGATTGGATGATGGTGTTAACGCGGTCGTTCGTTTCCATGTTTGTTTGGAAGCACAGCCAAATACCTGCGCTACGGCAGTTCTATTTAGCAAGAATGACGCGCACGAGGTATGACAAAAATCAGGTTTTGCAGAAACCTTTGTTAGGCTTTGGAAAGAGTGTTCCGCCTTGATCCATTGAAATTTGAAGATGGTATCGTTATTACACCATTACACCTGAATGGACATGTGATCAAAAAAAACAATGACATAATAAAGTAGGTAGCGAAATCTATCAATGAAAAAATACTAAGACCATAGAAAGAAGTTTCAACGTTTTATGATCCACCTCACCTCATTCAGATCAATCTATTTTAGGTGAGTTTCTAAAAAAATAAAAAGTTTGCTACGAATCTCTTCTGTATCAAACATTTCTCCATAATGAGGTGCCTCTTTTACTATGGTCAATTCATTTTTTACCAGAGCCAGATCGAGCAGCGATCTTAATAAATAGGATTGTGCAGGCGCCACCGATTCATCTTTTTCACCATGCACAATAAAGAAGGGAGGATCGTTCTTATCCACATAGGTAGTAGGGCTTGCTTGTTTACTAACATCAGGACGTAAGAGAGGTGAAACTCCCAGTAATGTACTGATTGGGTCTCCCGTAGTGGTAGGGTTGCCATTTGCAAAGAACAGCAGGAAATCACTGGGACCATAAAAATCCAATACTGCCCTGATACGAAAGGTGGGTTTAGCCTTTAAATAAAATGCTGGAATATCCTGATTACCTGAAAGTGCGAGCAGGGAGGCAAGATGGCCACCGGCTGAAAAGCCCATCAATACAAACTTGTTCTTATCCAGTTGATACGTGTTTGCGTTTTTATGCAAAAACTCTATGGCCAGGTTGCAGTCCTGAATCTGTGCAGGAAAAATGGCGGTTGTACTGTGTCGATAATCTATGGAAGCTACGGCAAATCCCTTTTCAAGAAATGATCGAAGTGTGTTTTTCATATAACCCATATCGGCATATTTGTCATTCATCATCCAGGCGCCACCATGAACCCAGATGATCAGCGGTAAAGTTCCTTTTGCCTGAGCCGGCAGATAAATATCTAACTGATGTTTTTTTAGCGTGTCACCGGCATAAGGAATGTTCTGATGGAATACGGTTGCTTCTGGAAAGATTTTTTGAATAGCAACAGGAGCCTGAGCATTTGTGAGTTTGATGGCGGAAAGAAACAGCCACGTGATCAGGATGAGGTTATTTTTCATGATGGTGATTTATATGTCTGACGATAAAGGAATCGATACTATAATTTTTCAGATAGCAAATCTATGGTTTTTCAGATTAGAGAGGCACCAGGATTGAATGGTCGTAAATTAATCCAACTCCTTAAGGTATTGAAATAATTCCGTGAGATTTGAAGACCCCATGTTCACCCTGCTTCCTCATAAAGGTGAAATGGTAAACTCACTTCATTTTAAGTTTTATGCTACGGATCAAAATAATAGCGAGCAAGGTCAACAAAATAATAAAAGACAAGGTCGACAATACACTTTTTATAATCGTAAATGAATTTGTCCACGTTGCAATAGTCACCGAGAAGTCGGGATATGCCTGCAGCATTAGGAATATTCCTATGTTCTCTGCATAATCAAATAAGCCCGCTGTGAGAGGTAAAAGCACAGTAAAAAATATAGGCTTTTCAATCCAGTTCAGTTTATTTAAAAAATAAGCGAGTATAAGACTATAGGTCAATCCAAAGAGAAGCGGATAGATCATATCGACTGGCAACTGGGTATACAGATAGGCACTTCTTCCATCAGGGCCTAACGTGGTTAATAATGTTTGAGCATATTCAACACTATACCCTGCCGGCATCATATCAAATAAATCCATACCATGGGTATAATCCATCACCTTAGGGATGGTGAGGAAAAGCATACAGAAATAGACCAGGTTAGTCATGATGAAAATGATCAGAACCTTCTTTCCCTGAATATGATTTTTGAAAATCTTTCTCATAATAGTCTGTGATTTACCTTACCTGCGATTCAGCGATAATTCATTGAAAGATATTCACAATTATAAAAAAATCGAAATAGTTAGGTGGTGATGAGTATCTTTTGATACTCTGCTGAACGCAGAAAAATGTATCTTTCAGATTCTCCTGATACCTAACCTCATGAAAAGAACGAACATACTCTACTGGATATTCACTGGCATCTTTGCTGCCTTCATGCTTTTTTCGGCTATCCCCAACATCATGTCCAATGAGGCATCCGTTGATCTGATCAATAAAATACTGGGTTACCCGGTGTATTTCATTCCCTTCATTGGCGTGGCCAAAGCGTTGGGTTCAGTGGCGTTGGTCATTCCCGGATTTAACAGGATAAAAGAGTGGGCATACTCAGGTTTAATGTTCGACCTGGTCGCTGCCATTTACTCCCTTATTTCCGTTGGCAACGGATTTCTTCAATGGGGATTTTTATTGTTGCCCATGCTGTTTTGCGTACTCTCCTATTACTTCCATCATCAAAGGCTTAGTGCTCAAATTGAGTAATAAGATTGAGGTCCGTTATTATTTAACCATGATTACCTGGCAACTTGACAAAGCGGCTAATAGAGTCTACATTTCTTTATGATCAGGTTCATTTTTCTATTGGTGAGTTCGCTTCCTGTGCTTGCTCAAACTCCTAACGAGCAATTCATCAGGGCAATCAAAACCAATAATATTGTAAACGTAAAGGAAGCCCTACAACAAGGCGCGGACGTGAACGCGCGGGATTACAAGGGAACACCTGCCATTTATTGGGCTACCTACCAGGGTGATGTAAACCTTGTTCGTTATCTGTTACAACAAAAAGCAGATCCTACTGTAAAAAGCTCTCTCTCCCTTTCTGATGGTTCTTACTATGGTAGCTTATTGTGCATCAGCGCTGGAGAGAACAAACTTGATATGCTCCGTTTTCTTATTGAAGAAATTAAATTGCCGATCAATGCCAAAGAGTATAACCCCGAAGAAAAACTTGAGAATGGCTGGACACCACTGCAATGGGCGTGCTCCAATTCGCATGAACGAGTGATTGCTTATCTACTCGAAAAAAAGGCAGACCTTAACATCTATAGCCATATTGACACGGCCCCTTTGTTTCTGGCACTGGAGCGTGGCGACACGGAGTCTTTATTAACTGTATTAAAAAGCAACGTAAATGTTACACAGCTTAACAGTCGTGACATAGCTCCAATATTCTATGGCTTGATTTATCAGGATCTTAAAGGAGTATCTGCCTTGATTAGTAAGGGCGTCAACTTTAAAGATGCAAAACTTTCGGACCAGACTCCCTTTCAATATGCGCTTGTGAATGGATATTTTGATAAAGCACAATTACTAATCGAAAAAGGCGCTGATGGTGCCTCCCTACTTCCTGATGGTGATTTACCATTGGCCATCGCGGCCAAAAATGGATACGAAGATCTGATGCGGGCGTTGCTCAGGAAAAAAGTAAGCCCTAATGCCAAAGACAATTCCGGTCGCACCGCACTGATGTATGCGGCCTATAATAATCAAACACAAATTTGTAAACTATTGGTGAAGGCTGGCGCTGATCTGAAATTAAAAGACACAGAAGGCAAAACAGCACTCGACTATGCGATGGATCATAACGTGCCTGAAGCAATCACCTATCTCAAAAACCCAGCATCATTTCAGGAACCAACACCCTGGCAGCGACTTAACAGCAAAACAGTCATGTACATCAATGCCGGGCAATACGATAAAGCAAGCGAGAGCAGCAAGCAGGCATTGGATTATATCGCAAAGCAGGATGGCACGAACAGTATGAATTACGCATCCGCTTGCCTCAATCATGTGCGCATGTTGCACCACTTAAAACGTTATGAAGAAAGTCTTCCCTACTTAAAATCGGTGCTGCCCTTCATAGATAAAAATCAAAGCCAATATCCTGAAAAATACCGGGAGGCCATGCGTATGCAAGGCGTAGCCCTCACGGAAACAGGTCAGCACACGAAGGCGATTGAATGGTATCAGAACTCACCGGATAGTCTTACAAAATTTATGAATATCGGAGAGGCTTACTACCAACTGAGTCGTTATCTCGATGCGGAAAAATATTACAAAAAGGCAGAGCCGCTAACTCAAGATAATCTTGAATCACAACTGCGGCTGTGGAATAGTCAGGCTATTCTATATCTGGATATGGGCCAATATACGACCAGCGAAGTCCTGCTTGATCAACTATTGGATACCTATCGTCAAAATACAAAATCAGAAGTATATAGTATCGATGGTCATCTGAATGCCATTCATAATTACGGTAGTTTATTGGTACAGACTGGGCAGTATAACAAGGCTGAGTTGTATGAAAACTATGTGAGGGAAAATATGGAAAAGTTCAACCTGACAAAGCAACCGCTTTATCCTATTGTGCTTACCGCGTTGGGGAATATTAAATTAGAAACAGGTCGATATCAGGAGGCGGAAGTTGTTTTACTTCAGGCGCTACAGGCTAAGGCAAGTTTGTTGGGTAAGAATCACCCCAGCTACGCCAATGGATTAGCCTTGCTTGGGTCGGTGAATTTATACAATCATCAGTATGATCGGGCCGAAGATTATTATGACGAGGCCATTAATGTGTTGGAAAATAGCACGGGTAAGGGAAGTGATTTCTATACTTCCGTGAAAACAAACCTCGCCACACTGTTTGAGGAAAAGAAAGAATATGCTCAGGCTGAAACCATCATGCGTGACGTGATGGCGACCATGGAAAATAATCAACGGAATAAAACAGTATCCTATGCCATGTATGCGGGCAACTTTAGCAATATTTTAAGTCAACAAAAAAAGTATGATGAGGCAACAATATGGTCGGAAAAATCGGTAGCCCTGTTTAAAGAAATACTTCCTGCCGATCACCCCTATTATTATCAAGAGTTGCAAGACCTCGCCCTGCTGCAAATTAAGCAGAACAAAATGACTGATGCTCGTGTGGGTATGCAGGCAAGCATGGAAGGGTTGCGAAATTATTATGAGAAGACATTCGCTGGAATGGACGAGAGGAAACAACTGGCCTATGCGGATGCCATAAAAGATCGGATGATCAATTACCAATATTTCTGTTTGAGTCAGGCTAGCCATGCTCCCGACTTAATGGGTGAACTGTTTGACAACACTCTTGCCATGAAAGGCATCTTCCTGAACATTCAAAGTAAAATCAGGAAACAAATTTTGCAATCAGGCGATAGCAGTAAAATTAATTCTTATCGCGATTGGATGAAAGCCAAGGAGAGCCTCAATAAATTTTACACCTATAGTAAGACTGAATTACAATCCATGAACATTGATCTACCGGCATGGGAATCGAGAACGCGTGAATTAGAAGAAGGTCTTGCCCGCGTGGCTGCCACCGGAATCAAACCCCAACACATCGCATGGCGTGATGTGCAAAAAACATTAAAAGCAAACGAAGTGTGTATCGAAACACTCTTCGTTCATGCTACGCTGCCCGACAGTGTGGTAAATGTGTATGCCTTTCTGATGTTTGATAAAGACAGCGCACATCCTGAAGTAATAATCCTTGACAAAGGCAATGAGATCAATGAGAAATATTTCCGCTATTATCAGAATGCCATGAAGTCAAAACTTCCGGATGAAATTTCCTATCAGAAATATTGGGCACCGCTGTTAACATCAAAACTGTTGAGCGGTGGTAAGAAGACCATCTACTTTTCTGCCGATGGCGTATATCATCAGATCAGTTTATCAGGCTTGTACGACCCGGCTACGCAACGCTATTTACTCGATGAGCATACGATCAACCTGGTAACTTCATTAAAAGACCTGGTGCAACCCGACACGCAGAATAATCTGAAAGGGGATGTGGTATTGTTGGGATACCCCACCTACAATCTTCCATTGGCAGACCAACAGCTCGCATTAAAATCAGCACTTCATAAAACAGATGATACCCCATCCCGTGTAACGGAATCCATCGCAGATATTAGCGCAACGATCAGTCGCGAAATTACCACGATGGAAGTACCCGAACTTCCAGGCACTAAAACAGAAGTGGAATCCATTGAGGCATTGGCCGAAAAGAATGGAAGAGTAGTAAAATCTTACCTAGGAAGCCAGGCTTTAGAGGAAGTGATAAAGGCCACCCGTAATCCATCCATTCTGCACATTGCTACGCACGGCTATTTTCTGAAACAGATTGATGATGGTGGCGTGGGCGGAAAAATCTTTGGCGTATCAGCACAAAAGCTAAATGAGAATCCCTTGCTGCGTTCTGGATTGTTACTCACCGGCTCTATGCGCGAATTATCACAAGCTAGTCCGGAAGGTTCCATCGAAAATGGAGTGCTCACCGCCTACGAGGCCATGAACCTTTCTCTTGATCACACCGACCTGGTGGTGCTTTCAGCTTGCGAAACAGGTGTTGGTGAAATGAAGACTGGTGAAGGAGTGTATGGTTTGCAACGTGCTTTTGCCATTGCGGGCGCCCGCGTTATACTCATGAGTTTATGGACGGTGAGTGATGAAGCTACACAAGTGCTCATGACCAACTTTTATAGTCAACTTTTTAAAGGCAAATCGATGAACACCGCCTTTGCACTAGCGCAGCAGGAAACACGTGAACAATATCCTCACCCCTACTACTGGAGTGCCTTTGTACTAATGGGAAAATAATTTTTTTGGATCGACACCCGGCTTCGCATATTCATATCGGTCGATCAGCTGCGTAGAATAATATCCATCGATGCCGTTGCTGCAGAGTGAGGCTGCTTTATCCAGCGAAAGAAAACCATCTTCCAGCAAAATATCATCCTCCAGCTTTACACGTTGTATTTCTCCTATGACCAAAAATGTATTGTTCAACGAGATCGGAATAACTTCTTTTAACGACAGGGCATACTTCACCCTGCTTTCTTTTACGAAAGGGGCTTTCATGTTTTCTAAAAACTCCGGAGTTAAACCTACCTCTTCAAATTCACTCACTTGCTCAGGATATTTGGCGCTCGACTGGTGAGCCCGTTCCAAAAATGTGGGGTGTACATGATTGATGGTATAAACACCCGTAGCTTGAATATTGGCAAGCGTATGAGGTGCCGCCTTGGTGGGCCGGTTGATATAGCCAACCAGTGCAGGGTCAGAACCGATGTGAACAATGCTGGAGAAAACACCAAGATTGGTTTGCCCTTCTGAATTAATGGTCCCAATCAGGCTCAGGGATTTGAAACCGGTAAGACTATTAATAAAATTGGCGCGGTAGAACCGTTCCCAGGATTGAATGGATGAAGATGAAATGATGTTCATGTAACAAAAACAAGAAAAGTAAAAAAAGGTTAACCTACTATTGCCATCCTTAACAAACAGGTTGTCGGATTATGGTATGATGATGTATCTTTCGGGTTGCACTATTAGTACGATCCATGAAAAGAGTTATCCTTATACTGATCACTTCCATTTTATCTCAAGGTTCTGTTTTCGCACAGGAATCTTTCCGCAGATGGCGGGTTACGAACCAAATCCGTCTGGATAAGTTTGATCTCATTTTGCCTGAAGTGATGCGTGAGAATAAGATCGACATGTGGATCATCATGAGTCGTGAAGGCAACTTTGATCCCTTGTATTCTGAAATGGGCGAAGGATATGTCTTGCATAATGGATATTATATTTTTACCGACACAGGCAAGCCGCGCATTGAACGTGCCGCATTGGGCATTGAGGGCTACCTGCTCGAACAAACAAAAGCCTATGACTATTTTGGTACTGAGGCTGAACTAAAAGAGTTTGTTACCAGGCGTGACCCCAAACGCATTGGATTAAACATGTCGAAAGATATTGGAGGTGCCGATGGTTTGTCTTACACAGGCCGGTTGGAATTGGCAGAAATTCTGGGCAAAAAATATGAAGCCCGATTTGTATCCGCAGAGAAATTAGTATCCGATTACCGGTCACGTCATGTGGCCAGTGAGATTGCCGCTTTCGCGGAAGCAGGAAACTTCTCATATCAACTTGCTGAACGCGCTTTATCCAATGAAGTCATTACACCCGGTGTAACTACCCTGGAAGATGTGGCGTGGTGGATGAAAGAACAGCTGTTCAAAAATAATCTGCAGTCCTCGTTTGGTATGCCCTCTGTTTATGTAACCGGAGCAAAAGGAATTGAAGCTACTTCTACTGATCGGATCATTCAACGCGGAGATATCCTGATGCTCGACTGGGGCGTTGGGCTCATGAACTTCTATACGGATATGAAACGAATGGCGTATGTCTTAAAGGATGGAGAAAAGGAAGTTCCGAAGAGTATCCAAAATGCATTTGATCAGGCCGTGAAGGTGAGAGATGTTGTTAAAAGTACCATTAAGCCCGGGATCACAGCAAAACAAAATGAAGACAATATTTACAAGGCTTTACAGGATGCAGGCTTTACGAAGATAGAATTCAACAAACCCAGCACTGAAAACAAAACGGATGTCATCATTGGGTGTCACTCGGTGGGCGACTGGGGCCATGGCACCGGGCCTTCCATTGCATTCTTTAATCCAGTGCAGCTTACTTATGTGGTGAAGCCAACCAACTTCCTTTCCATTGAGTTGTTTGCCTACACGGCCATGCCAGAATGGGGCGACAGCAAATTGCGCATTCCGCTGGAAGATGATGCCATAGTAACCGAGCGTGGTGTGGAATGGGTCTATCCTATCAATCAAAGAGTGCTGTTGATTAAGTAAGAATATCATTGTGTCCGACTAAAATTTCATAGGTCATACTCGTTGATAATCCCTGAGCATATTAAAATGATTCAAGGGATTTGTAAAAAGGAGCCTCCCAGTGGCTATGGGGGCTCATCGCAGAAGCGCGAAATGCGAGGATGTATTTCATAGGTACATGGCAGGCGCGCATTCAAGGGCATGATAGTCCGCGAACGAAACGTTCGCGGACTATCATGCTTATTAGACTTTCATATGGGAAGGGTCGCGCTGCGCGACCCTTCCCTATATGAAAGCATTTTGCGCGGCCTGCGAAGATGATCGCAAGATGCTGCTATTGCCGCGCATTCTGCAGGCAGATATTACAAGCGCACTCGTTACACATCTCAACCCCGACTATATATTATTATTAGTCGGACAACAATGTATGACTTTAGGAAACGGGAATGAATGTAGTTCTTGATTTGCAGGAACTTAAAAAAATCTTCTAGTGGATGATGAAAACCTGGCTACACCCTAAATAATGTATTGTCTGCTCGTTATCCGGTGGTCTTATTGCGCTACCTTTACTAGAACCCCATGATCGATACCAACCTTTTACTCGCCAGGGGAGCAGGCCATAAAAGGCTTATTCCTGGAGAAATTCTTTTCGCAGAAGGCGAACAGTGTGAATATTATTATCAGGTTGTGCGAGGGCAATTGCGATGGGTTAATTTCAACAAAGAGGGAGACGAGTATTTACAAACGCTGGTAGAAAAAGGCGAAAGCATAGGAGAACTTCCTTTGTTCGATGGGGATGTTTATGCCGCTACCGCGATAGCTAATAAAGCATCCCAGGTGTTACGACTGCCCAAAGAAGCATTTCATCAGCTGCTCATAGAGCAACCGCATATTCACTTTTCGTTTTCCAAATTATTAACACAACGCCTGCGCTTCAAATTTTTCCTTCTCAAGGAGATGGCCAACCATGATTCTGAAAAAATCATCACCGCACTACTCAACTATTTGCATAAAAAGAAAGATCATGTTTGTGTTGTCTGCAACCAGGTTAGATTAAACAGGAGACAAATTGCAGAGATGACTGGCCTGCGGGTAGAGACCGTAATTCGTGTGATGCGCCATTTGAACGAAACAGGGGTCATTCAAATTCACAATCGTAAAGCGTATTTTGGAAATAGCGCGGGGTGTGATAATAAACGGTGCGAGGCATAGTTTTGAGTGTTCCGGTATCAACTTCACTGGTCGACTTCACCATCTTAACGGAACGAAGTGGAAACTACTTAATTACCCTTTACCACAAAAACAAAGTCGCTGTTGAACGGGATGCAGATAACCCGGTATGACCACTTCATAATAGTGTGTCAAGTTGATGAATCAAAAGTTAACGGTGCCCTCCTTTGAACTTTCAATGGACTAATCAATTTTCAGTCTGCGCTGCGAAAAAATCCCGGGGAACGGGCAAGTAAGAATTACTTTCCAGTTGATTAATGCGAATGCGTTCATCGTTAATTCTATCTGTATTCCTTTTCATGAAGCTTCGGAAACGCGAATCATTTAATACATTCTCAAACAACGGGTTAATATTACATATCGAAAGGTTATACCAACCAATCTGAACGTCATCTAACAATTGTAATCCAAGATCCTTCTGGCCTTTAAACAACAAGAGCTGAGCTTGTAAATAATAATTATCATAATCAAGTTGTTTTTCAAATCTGTTTACCAAATTGATCGCTTCCCATTCATGACCATTTTTTCGCAGTACGTAAGCAACCATGAAAATATACTGATCCAGCAAATCCATATCCTCAGCCGTCAGCGTATTCCATTTTGAGTATAGGTTAACTATACTTTTGTCATCTTTTTTCTCCGCCCAAACATGCGTCATGATTAGGTTACTGAAGGTAGTGTCATGATCGGAATCCAATATCTGATCTGACAAGGTGATGAGTTCTTCATTATTTCCACTGGCTGCCAATGGAATGAATTTCAAGCGCAACACTTCACGCTCATTACCATCTATCTTTAAAAGTTCATCGTATAGATACAACGCTTTATCAACCTCACCTATGCGAGAATAAATAGAGGCCAACTGCATAATTAATAGTGAAGAATAGGCGCTGTCATTTAATTTGCCTTCAAATGCTTTATATGTAAAGCGCAATGCCTGAACATTATCGAGTAAATAATCATGGACTTTGCTTAGTACAAAGTATGCTTCCACGACCGTTGAATCCCGCGCCACAGCTTTATTGGCCAGGAGCAAAATCGAATCCTTTGCATTGATCATATCATCCGAGTGCTCTATTGCTTTTAATCCAGCCAGCCAGGCATATCCTAATGCAAAATGATCGTCCTTCGCTAAGGACTTCTTTAATAACGAAATGGATAATTCAAGGTCGCTATGGTCCCGGGTGGTCTCAAATCTTTTACTCAGCTGCTTCGCTTTCAGAAAAAGATCATAGGCTTCAAAATCAGACGTTGGCCTGCGATTTATTTTATTGTTTATGGCAGGGGTGAGTTTAGCCTTTAACGATTTGGCTACCGTAGCGCTAATCTGATTTTGAATATCAAATACGTTATTAAATTTTTTAATGAACTTTTCTGACCAAACATTTACATCGTGGCGTGCATCGATTAATTGAACAACGATACGAATATCATCGCCCAACTTCTGAGCACTGCCACTCAACACGTATTGTACATTCAGCTCTTCAGCAATTTCAGCGATAGACTCTTTACTATCCCTGTACTTCTCCACGGAGGCACCAGGCTTTACGATTAACTCAGGAAACGCGGTGAGGTTAGCCAGAATGACATCCATCACACCATCTGCAAAATATTGACTCTCATCTTCTTTCCCAATTGCTTTAAAGGGAAGCACGGCAATGGCCACCCTGATATCCTTTGGATTTGATTTTATATCTGAATTATCCTTAAAAAAGTAGTAGGCAAACACGACTAAAGCAGTTAAGATCATTAACGCCATAATCACTTCTTTTTTCCTGCTGATTACTGACGCGACCTCCGTACTTTCCTCTTTTTTAGATAGTGGAATGCTAGAATTTTTACTTGATGCCTTTAAGCTCAAAATTATTTCTTTGGTCAGATTCGCTACTTTATTAATCTGATCGCGGTAATACGTTTTGTCTAAGTTATCATTAGGGTGATCTTCATGCGCCCGCAAGGGTCGGTTTACTCCAGGAGTCTTAAAAATAAAATTGATGGGCCGGAGTGGGCCACCAGTGGTGCTTTCCAGCAATGCTCTATCTTCCTGATCGAGATCATGAATTCTAACAGGCACAATTCGGCTGGTGACGTTGCCACTGTTTAACAATTTAATATTGACTCCAAATTGATCTTCGCTGGCTAAATTTTTAAAACCCAGGAATTCATTTCTCCAGGCAAAACTCTTAGGATCACAATACGTCTGTGAGATGATGGGAATAAAAATTAATGATTTGATTTTATGCTTAAGTGAATCGTCCACATGATGCATTTCGAGGATGCCATCGTGGGGGTTTTCATCGAAGTAAACATTGACTTCCTCTTTGAAGGTGGCCTTCAGTTCCTTTTTAAGATTCGCTACAAAATCGGTTACCCAGCCATCATACCGATTATCATTTTGCCGGTAGCTGATAAAAATGTCGTTTTCAAATCCTTCAATCAGGGAAGCCATAAGCAAATTTATACAGATTAAAGGGCATTGATTTGGGTTGCGTCAAAATAACGACATTAAAAATGAAAATCATTTATTAACTTGTGTTAAAATAAATAGTAAACATGATCATTCCTAAAGTCAAAATCTTAGTATTGATTGCTTTATGGGGTATCACCTTCCAGCTAAAAGC
>JANOUH010000460.1:0-12520 GCA_031416795.1 Cytophagales bacterium
CAAAGTATGATGCAGAAGGATCGGCTGGTATTATCAATATCATCACTAAGAAAAATACACTGGAAGGCCTTACGCTAAATATTGATGCGGGAGTTGGCTATCGTGGATCAAACCTGGGTTTGAATGGAAATTATCGCAAAGGAAAGATGGGCGTTTCGCTGGGTGGATTTGGAAGATCTAACTACAATGTATCGGGGAGTTTTGAAAATGATCAAACCACGATTGACAATGGCAGCACTTTCCAGACTATTCAAAGAGCAGGCAACCGCAGCAATGGTATATTCGGTAACTACAATTTAGGCTGGGATTATGATATTAATAAGAAAAACTCGGTTACCGCATCCGTGCGCTACGGGTTACGCAATAATAATTCATACCAGGACGGCTTAGCGTCTCTCACTTTTCAAAATGGTTCTTCCATTCCTTCGTCATCCAGTTTAAGAGATGTGAGTACCAAAGATTTATCGGGCACGATGGATTTGAATTTTAATTACACTCATCTCTTTGATAAGCCCCAGCGCGAGTTTAGTGTTCTCGCATTGTATAGTCGCAATGATCGTAACAATGACTTTACCAACGCCATATTAAATCCATCTACAGAAGCCATTACGAGCCGCTTCAAAAATGAAAACGATGGGTTGAACGAAGAGTACACCATTCAGGTAGATTATCAAACGCCCGTGAGCGATAACCAGATGTTTGAAGTGGGAGCAAAAAGCATCCGCAGAAAAGTATTGAGCGACTATGCCTACTACAGTGCGCCCGGTGCGGATGGTGAATACGTGCTTCAACCAAATCAAAACTTATCCAACCAATTAAATTATAATCAGGATGTATTGGCAAGTTACATGTCATATACCTACAGCGCTAAAAGCGGATATAGTCTAAAAGGGGGCTTGCGTTATGAGTACACCATTATCAACGCATTTACTCGCACCGAGGACGATATCAATATCCCGGAATACGGTGTGCTGGTGCCTAGCATTAATGCATCAAAAAAATTAAAGAAGGGCACCGTTAAGACTTCTTACAACAGAAGAATCCAACGTCCTTCTATTCAGTTTTTAAATCCGAACATTCAGGCATCCAATCCATTCAATCGCACGGTAGGAAATCCTTCTCTTGATCCGGAGTATACCAATAATTTTGAAGTGGGCTATAGCACCTTTATCAAAGGCACATCGTTGAATTTCACCGGTTTTGTACGCAACACCAATAATTCCATACAAAGCTTACGCAATGTGGCCGGTGATACGATTGTAACCACTTACGATAACATCGGAAAAGAAAACGCTTATGGTACTAGTATCTTTGCCAACATCAGCATTGGTAAATTATCATTAAACACGGGTGGCGATATATACTATGCCGACCTCGCCAACAATGTAGCTGACCCAACGCAAAACGCAAGCAACTCCGGTTGGGTATATAGTGGCCGCATGTTTGGAAGTTATGATCTGGGCAACCGATGGGCATTGCAAGGCTTCGGTTTCTACCGTGGTCGCAGAGTTAACCTTCAGGGTTATCAGGGTGGATTTGGTACCTATAGTGTAGGTGCACGCAAAGAATTTAAGAGTAAGAAAGGAAGTGTAGGTTTTGGACTCGAAAACTTCCTGGCCCCTTCCATGAAGATTCGGAGTTCAACGGAGACTCCTGTTATCGTGCAAAAGAGTGTAACCGTAATGAATAATTTCAGCTTCCGCATTAACGTTAGCTACCGAATTGGTAAAATGAGTTTCGATCAACCACGCAGAAGAAGCCGCTCCATCAATAATGATGATATGAAGGAAGGTGGCGATGGTGGTGGTATGGATAATGCCACCACTGGAGGTGGTCAGCAAAGAGGGGGCGCTGTTGCCGCAGTGGCTACTCAGAGACCACAAACTGCAACCAAACCTGCTGCAGCCGACACATCAAAAGTGAATCCCAATGCAGTTGTAAAAGCAGAGGGCAATTGGACATACACGATTGAATCTCCACAAGGTGGTGGTGGTGTATTAAAGATTACGAAGACCGGTGACATTTATTCAGGCGTAATCATCAATAGCCGTAACAATAAAGAAGTTGCTTTGAAGACCGTGAGCGTGAAAGGAAATGAATTAAGCTTTAGCTATGAAAATAGTTTTGGTGGCAACACCATGGAAGTTATGGGCAAGGGAATTATAGCAGGAGATCAGTTTGCCGGCACGATGGCAATCGGTCAGTTTGGAACATTCCCGATGAATGCAAAGAGAACAGAATAAAGATAGTTAGGGGGTTTTTTGTAAGGAGTAAATGCCGGTTGAGGGACCGGCATTTTTTTTATGCCCGATGGAAGCCGATGCCTCGAAAGAAGGAGTGGATTTATAAGTATAGTCCACACAGCCCGTATATTTAATATGAACAGATCCGTGCTAAGCCATTCTAGCAATCTTCTCCGATCATCGGGGAGTGCTCTTGAGTCATTTAATAATCCTCACCAGCCATTTTATAGTGCTGCTGAGTGATTCAGTAATTGTGCTCCGTCACCGGGGAGCGCTCCTGAGTCATTCGGCACCGCTGCTGAGTGGCTGAATAATCTTCCTTAGCCGTTCAGCAGTGCTCATCAGCCATTAAAGAGTGCTCGTCAGTCATTAAGCAGTGCTCTTCAGCCATTCAGTAATGCTCCTGAGGTATTCAGGAACACTGAAAAATCATCGGTAAGGAGGCCAAAACCATCAAATTGATTCAAATAGCCACTTTAGCTTGTTTCCGGGATATTTGGATGGTCGCTTTCAGGCCCACCGCGAAGCAATAGAGGGTTGGGCCACATAACATCGAGTTATCTTGCTTTTTGATTTCTGGCCGATGGGCTGGTGAGGCAATGGAGTGATGTGGTGAGCGTTCATGTTTGGCGTCACCCTGCTGGGATAAACTGTGCACGCGAGGTTCGCACGTACTGTTGTTAACAACAAGTAAGGTGCGAACCTCTCTTTTTTTTAAAACCAGTTTGAAAATGACCAGCCATCGAGATGTTGGTTTTTAAAGTTGAAGTAAGTTATTTCATTATCTTGAAACTTGTTTACACCGCTTTAATCTATGCCTTTAAGCCTTAACGAAATCCGTAAACGTGCCACCGAGTTTTCCAAAGAGTGGGAGAACGTTACCGATGAGCGCGCTGAGGCGCAAACTTTCTGGAATAATTTCTTTGATGTATTTGGCGTGGCCCGCAACCGGGTAGCTTCTTTTGAAAAACCCGTTAAGAAAGCAGACGGCCATCAGGGCTTTATTGATTTGCTTTGGAAGGGCATCGTGTTAGTAGAGCATAAGAGCAAAGGCAAAAATTTAGATAGTGCTTATCAGCAAGCCAAAGACTATTTCCCTGGTCTTAAAGATGAAGAGCTTCCCAATTATATTGTGGTCTCCAACTTTGAAGACATCAAACTATATGATTTGGAAACCGGCACGGATTCAGAGTTTAAGCTAAAGGACCTATACAAAAACATAAACCTGTTTGGTTTTATCAGCGGTTATCAGCAGCGTGTTTACAAAGATCAGGAACCAGTAAACATGAAAGCAGCCCAATTGATGGGCGGCTTGCACGATGCTTTATTAGCCAATGGCTATGAAGAGCACGAACTCGAAGTAATGCTGGTGCGCTTGTTATTCTGCCTCTTTGCCGAAGACACTACTATTTTTGACAGGCAGCAATTCACATCATACATCGAGCTGCGCACCAAAGAGGATGGAAGCGATCTGGGCATACACCTGGCGCAACTCTTTCAAACGTTGAACACAGCCGGGGACAAGCGCCAAAAGAATTTGGATGAGCAAGTGGCCGCTTTCCCTTATGTGAATGGATCATTGTTTGCCGAGCCGCTCAACCTCGCTTCATTTAATAGCATCATGCGCGAGAAACTTTTGGTTTGTTGCTATTTTGATTGGAGTGGGATCTCCCCGGCCATCTTTGGCTCCATGTTTCAAAGTGTGATGAACCCGAAGGAGCGCAGAAACTTAGGCGCTCATTACACCAGCGAAAAGAATATCTTAAAAGTCATTCAGGGCTTATTCTTAGATGAACTACGAGCCGAGTTTGAAAGCATCAAAACCAACAAGAGCAAACTGGAAAAGTTTCAGAACAAACTTTCTAAGCTGAAATTCCTAGATCCCGCCTGCGGTAGTGGAAACTTTTTGATCATCACCTACCGCGAACTGCGGTTACTGGAACTTGAAGTATTGAAGTTACTTTTCAAAGGACAGTTAGTAACCGATGTAAGCAAGCTAAGCAAAATAGATGTTGACGCTTTTTATGGCATCGAGTATGAAGAGTTTGCCGCGCAGATTGCACAAGTGGCGATGTGGTTGATCGATCATCAGATGAACATCCGTTTAGTTACTGAATTTGGAGATTACTTCAAGCGACTTCCATTAAAAAAGAGCGCAACGATTGTTCATGGAAATGCATTAAGAATTAATTGGCAAAGTCTATTGAATCCAATCAATGAATATGATTTAGTGGCCAGGCATGTTAATATTTATCTGGAAGACCCTGATACGAGCTATAAGGCTATCAATATCAAAGCCAAAACACATACGGTCTATACAAAAGGTGAATCCATTTCAGTTCCTACCATTACATTCAATTATATTCTCGGCAATCCTCCATTCATTGGTACATCCTACCAAAATAAGGAACAAAAGGAGGATATGTCATTTGTTTTTCAGGGATTGAAATCTTTTGGTATGTTGGATTATGTAACCGCCTGGTATTTAAAAGCGGCCCAGGTAATCCAGAATTCGGAAACCGAAGTTGCCTTTGTTTCAACTAATTCAATTGCGCAGGGTGAACAACCTGCACTGTTGTGGAATGAATTATTTCGACTTGGTATAAAGATAAAATTCGGACATCGCACATTTAAGTGGAATAATGAAGCGAAAGGTAATGCGGCTGTTCATGTAGTTATTATTGGATTCCGGTTTGGTGAACCAACAGCCAAAACGCTCTATGAATATTCTGATTTAAATAGCGAGCCACTATCAAGAAAGGCAAAAAACATTAATCCTTATCTGGTAGCAGGTGATGACATTACCCTGCCATCCATCACTAAACCAATTTGCCCCGCGCCAGCCATGCAATCGGGAAGTGCTTTGCGTGATGGAGGATTCTTAATTATTTCTGATGAGGAAAGAGAATCTTTTTTAACCAAGCACCCGGAAGCTAAAAAACTCATCAAGAAGTTTTACAGTGGCGATGAATTCATAAATGGATTCCATAGATGGTGTTTGTGGTTGAAAGATGCTTCACCTTCCGAACTTAAAAAATATCCAGAAATTTTGATGCGATTGGAAGGGGTTAAAAAATTCAGGGAAGCAAGCTCAAGAGATAATACTAGACGGATGGCTGCTTTTCCTTACCTTTTTGCAGAGGAGCGTCAGCCGCTAACAGATTTTCTTCTTATACCAAAGGTCAGTTCTGAAAACAGGGCTTACATTCCTATTGGTTACATGACAAAGGAAGATATCATAACCGATAAGAATTTCTTTGTCGCTAAAGCATTGAGTTACCACTTTGGTATTTTAACTTCAGCTATGCACATGGCGTGGATGCGATATACTTGCGGGAGACTTGAAAGCCGATATAGTTATTCCAACACAATTGTTTACAATAACTTCCCCTGGCCACAAGAATTACCCAAGCAGAAAATTGCAGGCGTAGAGAAATTAGCACAACAAGTATTAAAAGTGCGCGAGCGCTTTCCGGAAAGTTCATTGGCAGATCTATATGATCCCCTCACCATGCCAGCCGACCTTGTTCGTGCCCATCAGGATTTGGATAAGTTTGTAGATACGTGCTACCGACCACAGCCCTTTGAAACAGAAATGCAGAGAATAGAATATCTCTTTGATCTTTATAAGGTGTATACTCAGCCGTTGTTTGGTGCGGAGAAAAAGAAAAGAAGTAAGAAATGAATGTATCCTAACCTAAAGTAGGGAAGCGAGTAAATTGTGCTTGATTACCAGTCCCGCTTTGTTAATGTTATTACAAGCAGCAACTATTGGGCATTTTAAGTATAGTTAATTATAAATCTTATATAAAGTTTTGTATGTAACTTATAAAATATCTCACCGTTTCAAAACTCAAATGCGCAACCAATGACAAAGCAACAAGAGGAATTTTTAGAACTAGCCATACTCGACCAAATGAAGTATGCCGATATTAGCAAAAGAATGGATATCGATCAAAAAACATTAAGTAATTGGTGGAATGAACTTAAAACTGAAAGAGAGGCACTTTCTAAGGTTAGAAAAATTTGGGCAAAAAAATGTAAGACCGCGAGTTTTATAGATTTCAAAGTTTGGTTTGAGGCGAGCGAGCGAAAGTGTCACTACTGCGAAATAACAGAAATTGAAATTGCAGAGTTAATAGAAAAGGATTTAATAACTACTAAGAGACTTATAACAAGGGGGCGAAAACTGGAGATCGAAAGATTATTGCCAAATGAAACCTATGACAAATTAAGTAATCTGGTCTTTTGTTGCTATTGGTGCAATAACGCAAAGACTGATGAATTTACTAGAGAAGAGTTTATACCATTAGGTCATGCGATTCGAGATGTATGGAGTAAGCGCCTAGTTAGGACACGTAGAGAATATCGTTTTAGCGATTCAGAGCTTATATTTAAGAAGATTGAGTGATTACTGATAACGAAACTAATTTTCTCTATTTATCAGATCAGTTATGTCAACGTCAATCTTTCTTTAATGACTTAACTGGAATTCTTTTCAAAAGAGGAATCAACTTTGGTATGCTTCCGCACACCAAGGATATTTGGAGTGTAGACTATATGCCAGTACAAAAGAGCTTAAATAGCTTTATTCAATTCAGGTATGAGCCGGATTATCTTCAAACTGATCAGTATATTATTTTGCAGAGTGATCCTAATGAAATTTGTAATTCAATAGGAATTCCAACGCATAAAAGTATATTAAAAATTGATGGAGGTAATATCATTAAGGGAAAGGAGTGGGTAATTCTTACGGATAAAATTTTTAAAGAGAATGCTGATGTAGACAAAAGTGTACTGATTTCTGATTTAGAGGGATTATTTGAAGTCAGGGTAATTATCATTCCGCGCGACCCGGATGATTACACCGGCCATGCAGATGGAATTTTAAGATATTTTGATAATGAAACTGTTCTTATTAATCACTACAGACCAGGCCATTTTCAAAAACAGTTGAAAAAAGCCTTGCGGGAGGCAAGTTTAAAAACAATCGACATTCCTTATAACACATTTGGTAACGATAACTATGATAGTGCTGACGGTCTTTATATAAACTTTCTTCAAATGGAGAATTTTATCCTTATACCATCATTCAACCGTAGCGATGATGAGAGAGTCTTTCGAATATTTGAAGAATTATTCCGTAACCAAATAATTGAAATTATTGATTCAAGAGAAGTTTCAAAAGATGGTGGTGTTCTTAATTGTATAACTTGGAATATTAAATTGAATGCTTTCTCTTTGATTAGAGAAGCCTCGTTTCGAGGACTCCACGATATGTAAAAGGCAAAATGGATAACTATAACCCGTGTAAGTAAAATCTAAAAATATGTTTAAGAACCCCTTTTCATTTGATGGTCGCATCAGAAGAACGGAATACGGAGTTTCATTTATCACTTATTTAATCTGCTATTTCATAGTCCTTGCCTTACTTGAAACAGGTGGTACTGTCAAGGTATTGATTGCTTTAGTAATTCTTGTTCCGCTGATTTGGTTTCTGTGGGCACAAGGAGCAAAGCGATGCCACGACCTGGGCCATAGTGGCTTGTTTCAACTGATTCCCTTTTATTTCTTGTGGTTACTATTTGCCAGTGGAAATTCTGGAACTAATCAGTATGATGCTAATCCTAAATGGACCGTGGCAACAACAGACAATAACAATACCCCAGATGGTGCGCCACCCAGCCAACCTAATCAGGTGAGATGAGTCTTCCATTAAGTATATTTACTCAACGTCACCTGATTTTAATAAAATGAGATACTATTTCGCGTTTATAATTTCTATTTCAATACTAATTGAATTAAAGGCACAAAATTCCAATGAAATAAATGTGTTGTATAAAAATGCACTTACCCTATATGAAAAGCGTCAAACGTTTAAAGCAATCGCAGAATTTGAAAAAGTTATCAGACTTGATTCTAATCATGTAGATGCGCTATATAATTTAGCGGTTATTAATTATCAATTAGGCGATCAACCAACTGCGATTAGACTACTAAGAAGATGTGTTAAATTAAATGATAAGGCAGCCGCTAAGCTTTTGAAGGAAACTTTTAAACAAAAATTATCTTATGCCGACACCATGCAAAACATTGATGTAAGGATTATTGACATGGTGATCAAAAGTAAAGACATCAGATTTTTAGATTTAAATGAACTTACCAGTAAAATTCTCTCGATTTCTCCAGACAGAAAGGAGCAGCTTCAAATACTTTTGCTTTGGTCTTACTATAACATGAAAGCAGATTCAAATCGATTTTTCAATGGTGGACCACCTCTACCGACAAAAGAGGCATTCACTCAACGAATAGGGCTATGCGATGAGTTTTCTAATATTATTAGTGAGTTCTGCGATATTGCCAATATTCCAAATTTTAAAGTTTCGGGATATGTCAAGTATCCAAACTTTGATCCCACCCAAAAATTTAGTGAAGCCAATCATGCATGGAATGCTGTTTATCTTGATTCAAATTGGCTACTATGTGATTTATTCTGGTCAACTACTGCCTTGGTTGTAGATGGCTCATCAAAACCTCATTTTATTAAAAGACTTGAGACCGATTATTTTTTGGGCCATCCAAATGCTTTTATAAATGATCATCTTCCAAGCGATCCTGTTTATCAATTTTTAGATAATCCAATTGAAATTAATGCATTCACAAAAAGCATTAACGGAATAGACACCACCATGAAAAGAATGAACTATTTGAATTATCAGGATTCAATAAAACTCTTGTCGCAATTGAAACCTGAAGATAGATCACTTAGAATTGCAACTCACTCTTATAAATTTAATAAGGATAACTCCAATGATTTCATCATTGAAAATTTCAACTACTCGGTAGATATTCTTAATAAAAAGTCGTCTACAAAATTAGAGCTTAAGCAAGCCAAGTCATGCCTAACAACCATATTGTCAATAATTCACACATCAAATGATGAAAATATAAGATCTTTGGAGGGGAATTGTAAGGATGGATTAATAATCATTAACAATAGACTTGCGTCAACAACAAAGTGATTTTGATTTATCTTCTTAGAAGAGTCACAACCCAAGCCTCCACCGAACCAGAAAGACAAAAACGATTGAACGAAAACAAAAATGCGGTAGTAAAAGAATAACTGAGTTGTTGCTGGTGGCCTGACCACAACAACTCTTCTCAACCCAACCCATACCCTATGATTACTTGCCGGAGAACTAATTCCGATAATCCCGATTTTCAGAAACTTGTTGTAGTACTAGATGCCTACTTAAGAATTCTGGATGGAGACGATCATCTATTCTATGCCCAACTGAATAAAACGGATTCCATAAAACATGTCATGGTCGTGTATCAAAACGGAGAACCGATTGGCTGTGGAGCCATACGTCACTACTCAGACGATGCCGTTGAAGTAAAGCGGATGTACGTGTTAGAAAATCAGCGCGGCAAAGGAATTGCCTCCACGATACTTAATGAATTAGAAACCTGGGCTAAAGAACTTACTTATAAGAAATGCATTCTTGAAACAGGGAAAAGACAAGCTGAAGCGGTTAATCTCTATCACAAAGCAGGTTACACCATAATCGAAAACTATGGCCAATATAAAAACATGGCAAGCAGTGTTTGCTTTGAAAAGATTTTAGAGAAATAAAATTTCGAAAATTCAAGACATCCAGGGGTCACTTCTTCTTCGCACCTTCTGCCAGTTTCCGTATCGCTCTTACTCGCTCTGGATCTACGGTTCTGTATTTAAATTCAGCACCTTCATCGGAACCCATGCCTGCAATAGCCTGGTTACGGTATTGCATGGCGCTTTCGCGATACGTTACGGCTGAAAAATGAATTTCATTTACATTTGCCTCGCTCACAATTTTTTCAACGGCTTCCTCATTCACCCCTGAGCCGGGCATAATCGCAATCCGTCCATTGGCTTTCGTTACCAGTTCAGCAATCAACGCGGTTCCTTTTAAGGCCGTTGTTTGGTGACCTGAAGTAAGAATGCGATCGAAGCCTACAGCAATGCAATCTTCCAGCGCTTCAAATGGATCGCGTGTCATGTCAAAAGCACGATGGCATGTTACCTTCATAGGACGCGCACGGTCGATGAGTTCCTTGCACCGTTTTTTATCGAGTGTGCCATCAGCATTTAATATTCCAAACACAACACCATCCGCGCTAAGCTTCTGGCATTGATCAATATCGCGTCTCATGCAATGAAATTCATAGTTGGAATAATGAAAATCTCCGCCCCGTGGCCGAATCATCACAAACACATCGAGGTTTACATTTTGCCTTACCGCTTCAATTGTTCCGAATGACGGAGTTGTTCCTCCTTCACCCGGATTATCACAAAGTTCAACACGATCGGCACCTCCTTCTTGTGCTTTAAGGGCAGAATCAATATTATACACTACGATTTCAACAAGCATGGTAAAATTTATTTGTGAGGATTTCTTGAGGTGAAATTAATAACCAATACCATATTTAGTCAACGCACTGTTTTTCCAGTAACAACCCTGCCGGTAACTTCCTTCGGGCTATCCTCCACATTCATCAAGAAAGCGAAACTGATTTCTTCATCATCCTCCAGCGAGAGGAGCTTACGCTCTTTGCCAAAATCAGAGAGCAGGGTTAACACAATCTCAAATTCTTTCTTACCTGAAGGTGTTATAATGAGTGACTTCATATCTTAATAATAACTTTTCGCTTCGAATAACTTATTCCCTTGCTCTTGCGCATACACGGCATAACTAAAGCCTTTCTGAAGTGCATACGCTCCATACTCACCATTTTTATTCAATGCTAGAAATCCCACCTGAATTTCCTTCGACTTCACGGGTTGATTTTTAACAATGCGCTGAACCGCTTTTTCACAAGCTTGCTGTGGCGTATTGCCCTGTCGCATCAATTCAACAACAAGGTGCGATCCTACAATGCGAATCACTTCTTCGCCTACACCAGTTGATGTAGCCGCGCCTATCTCATTATCAACAAACAAAGCCGCTCCAATGATCGGTGAATCTCCTACCCTGCCCCTCATCTTATAGGCCATGCCGCTGGTGGTACAAGCGCCTGAAAGATTTTGTGAATTATCCAGCGCAACAATACCGATCGTGTCGTGATTCTCCATGTTTGCAACCGGTTTATAGTGTGAAGTCTTCAGCCATTCTTTCCATGCTTTTTCAGATTCTTTGGTGAGCAGCTTTTCTTTTTTAAAACCTTGTGATAAAGCAAACTGTAATGCTCCATCGCCCACTAAAAAAACATGTGGCGTTTTTTCCATCACCTTGCGCGCCACAGAAACCGGATGCACAATATGCTCCAGGCAAGCCACCGCGCCACAATTTGCAAACTCATCCATAATGCAGGAATCAAGTGTAACGCGACCTTCACGATCGGGCAGGCCCCCCAGTCCTACTGATGTTTCTTTCGGATCACCTTCGGGCACGCGGGCACCAGCCTCAACGGCATCCAATGCACGGCCACCGGCCGAAAGAATTTTCCACGCTTCCACATTAGCACCCAATCCGAAATTCCATGTGGAAATAACGACAGGCTTCGTAGCAGGAGGCACCGGATTGCCTCCAAATAGTTTTGTGATTGGCGCCAGGGAAGCAAACGTACCAAGCTGAAGAAATTTTCTGCGTGAAGTCATCAAAGGATTTTATCCTGCTAAGATAGCTAAAAGCAAAGAGCTCTCAGTCAGTGTTAGACAAGGTCAATCAATAATCCTGCGAGCGGTGCGAAAACGCTTTCGATAATAATCAGAATATAAATCGGTCTCCACCACACCCAACGAAGTGGACGCATGAATGAATTTCACATTGTCTTTGGCTTTCACTTGGGTTACGATGCCTACGTGTGTGATTTCCTTTTTTTTATCTCCGGTTGCAAAAAAGACCAAATCCCCTTCCGATAATTTTTTCTTCTTCACCTTCTCACCCACCAGCGACTGACCTTCGGCTGTGCGGGGAAGCGTAAGACTGATTGACCTAAAGGCATTGCCGGTAAGGCCAGAACAATCCATGCCTGATCGGGTGGTGCCTCCATATTTGTACGGAGTTCCCGTAAACGTTCGCGCTTCCTTAATTACCTTATTTACCTGCGCTTCGTGCGTCTTTCGGGCTGAGCCACAAGCACTAAACAATATTAAAATGAGAATGAAAAGGACCCCTCTGTGAAAGGTTAATTCATTAATTTTGGGGCTTGTTTTAAGAATCATAGTATCCATTCAAAGTTAATAGATTAATGCCACACATTAAAATAAGTGATGCTCCCTTAACAAGCAATAT
>JANOUH010000461.1:0-4143 GCA_031416795.1 Cytophagales bacterium
TAGAGTTGTAATTCAGCCAGAAGATATTATTACCGACTATGGTCGTGAAATGGAATTTGTGAAAGAGATGATCAGAAAGGTTGAAAGAGAAAATTAAGAATCAACCCTTTTTGTTGACTCAATCTCCATAATAAGATCAGCACCGTATGCCATAGCTGGGGTCTGATAACCGACTTTGAAATTTCCGCTCATAATTTTTTCCGCAATCAACACAGCTGTTTTTGCAGTAAGGGTGTAACCACTCACCGTTTCAAGTTGGCTTACACATTCCTTGTTATTGCCATCCCAAACTTTACCCCAAAGGAAACTGCGACCTGAATTTCTTCTTTCTTCACTGGGGCCAGCGGGTTTCTGGTCAACCTTCTTGAGCATATAATTTTTCACCCAACGCTGTCGAAGCAACCAATTGAAGTACTTGCTCATTTTAGCATTCCGGATCATAGAATCAGTTGCTCCGGTATATACTTCAATGTTTGGAATTCCTGTGCTGCGCCATGCTGTTGAAATATCTCCCCATGGAATATTTAAAGTTGGTGCTTTGAATGATCCAAAGTCAATTTCTAAAACTTTTTCTCCAAGATTAATCGGTGTGAGCTTTCCATCTTTACGGATCAAACTTCCATTACCAAGTCCTTCAGTCATGGTCTTAGATGTGCCACGCGAGAGACCTCCTTTCGACATGGTGAATGCAAGCTGTAAATGTGTCGCAGAAGGTAATCGATTTTTCAAATGAAGAGCAAGACAATCGGAAGGTACAACATCAAAGCCGGTGCCTGGCATAATCATGATGCCTGCGTCTTTTCCTTTTTTATCATAGCCTGCCAATAATTCAAATACCTGATGCTCACCTGTGATATCAGTGTAATGCGTCTTTGTTTCGAGGCAGGCATCCGCCATGGTCTTGGCCGTATATTGAAACGGACCACCACAATGGATAACCACAGCTCCCTCTTTCAAAAGATTTTTTAATCCTGTTGAATCTGCAATATCAACTACCTCAAATGGATAGCCTGTTTCTTCACTTTGTTTTTGAAGTGATTCTTTGTTGCGGCCAGCAAGAATGACAGTCAGATTTTTTGCTTTACACTCTTGGGCTATAATTTTTCCTGTATAACCGTAAGAGCCGTAGAGAATGATCGTTGATTCAGTTGTTGTCATGTATATTATTGAATACGTTCTACCTCGGTAACAAAATACTTAGTCTCGCCCCTCCAGAAGAATTTAACCAATCGTTCAGTATACTTCAAGCTCACACGTTCTCCGCTTAATGAAGCTTCTTCCAATATCTTCACCATATCTTCTCTGTCGCCTTCTACAGAAAACTCAAATGACTCTGATACCATGTTAGGTGATTTGTTAGCACCAAAGGTTTGAAGATTCAATTGCCCTTCATAAGTTTTAAACAGGAATCCTTTTTTGCTGATCTTAACCACCATTCCGGAGCGAACTCCTTCTGAATATGAACCCCAATAGGAGAAACTAAACAGAGCAATGGCACCTAAGAATAAAAGAATAAAAATTCGTTTTATCCATTTCATGGATGTGGATTTTGCGTTTTGTAGCCAGTTTTTATTTTCCATAATGTAATGATGTTACAAATTAGCTTTTCTATTCAATTTAACATAGAAGTAAGCAGAAAGGCTTATAACTAAAAGCGATATTAATTGAGAGTTCGAAAGTATGCCCTCAACTACAAACCCTCTTTCAATGTCGCCTCTGAATAGTTCTAAGACTCCGCGACCAAATGCGTAAGTCATCAGATAAAGCAGAAAAAGCTGACCGTTAAACTCTTTTCTGGACTTGAATAACCAGAGCACTGTCATGATGATGAAGATCAAAGTCGCTTCATAAAGTTGTGTAGGATGCAGGGAAGTGTTCAACGGCTCGGCCTGGCATTTGACATCCGTAAAGATGACACCCAAAAAACTGTCGGTGGGGATTCCATAGCAACAGCCGGCCATAAAGCAACCGATGCGTCCAAAGCCATGAACGATGCACGTCACGATCGCCATTACATCTAACATACCGAGTACAGGCACTTTTATTTTTTTAAAATACCAGAGCATGATGGGAATAGTAAGCAGCAAAGAGCCATAGAACACAAAGCCACTTCCTGAAATAAGTCTCTTAGGTTGATGTAAATACAAAGAAGGTTCTTCAAAAATCAGGAACAGTTTGCCGCCAATGATTCCGGCAAGCACAAGCATGATAAACAGGTTATTACTTTGATCGAATGTTAAGCCGAATTCCTTTTTTCCTTGCTGGTACATATAAAGAAATCCAAGCAGTGCACCGATCGCAATACAAAACCCATAAGAATAAATGGTGATGGAGCCTGATTCAAAAAGGATGGGATGCATAAATCAATTGACAGTTGACAATTTTACAATGGACAATAAAAGATAGTCGCAAATGATTAGTCTTTTTGTGTTCATTGTCAACAGTCCATTGTTCATTGTCAATTAAACCGTCATAATCTCAACTTCTTTCTTCTTCAACATGGCTTCAATCTTGGTGATTGATTCGTTAGTAAGGGTTTGAACTATTTCTTCGGCATTTTTAACATCATCCTCAGACACGCCCTTCACTTTCTTCAGTTGTTCGTTCGTTTCTTTGCGGATGCTGCGCACACTTACCTTACCGTGTTCACACTCGTGACTAGCCTGCTTCACCAGTTGTTTTCTTCTTTCTTCTGTAAGCATCGGTATGTTGATGATTACCTGCAGTCCATCGTTTTGAGGAGTGAGGCCGATGTTAGCCACCATGATGGCTTTTTCAATTTCCTGAATCAATCCTTTTTCCCAGGGCTTTATAAATAGCGTGCGTGCATCGGGTGAGGTGATGGATGATACTTGTGACAACGGACTCACTACCCCATAATAAGAAACCTGAATGCTATCGAGCATAGAAGGATTTGCTTTTCCTGCACGGATTTTAGCCAGCTCCTGACCTACGTGCACGAGGGCCTTACTCATTTGTTCTTTTGCGTCTTCAAGGTATAATTCAAGTTCTTCCATAACAATGAGATTTATAATGATTAGCTGATTAATGTTCCGGCATCTTCACCTTGCACCACCTTCAGCAAGTTGCCTTTCTTGTTCATATCAAAAACAATGATGGGCAATTTATTTTCCTGGCAAAGGGTGAATGCCGTCATGTCCATAATGTTAAGTTTCTTTTGATACGCTTCCTGAAAACTCAGTTGGTGATAGCGTACCGCATCCGTATGTTTTTCAGGATCTTTGTCATACACACCATCCACACGAGTTCCTTTTAACACCACGCCTGCCTGAATTTCAATAGCGCGTAAACTGGCTGTTGAGTCGGTGGTGAAATATGGATTACCGATTCCTGCACCGAAGATTACGATTCTTCCTTTTTCAAGATGACGAATGGCTCTTCGTCTGATGAAGGGTTCACACACTTGTTCCATTTTTATACCGGCCATCAATCGTGTATACATGCCGTGTCTTTCCAATGCACTTTGAAGGGCCATCGCATTGATCACCGTGGCCAACATTCCCATGTAGTCGCCCTGCACCCGGTCGATGCCCAATGCCTCGGCCTGACCGCCACGAAAGATGTTTCCACCTCCGATTACTAACGCAATTTCCACCCCTTGCTCCTTTATCGTTTTTATTTCTTCCGAGTACTGTTCGAGAACAGCAGGATCTATATTGCTGGTTTTGGAGCCCATCAGGGCTTCACCGCTGAGTTTGAGGAGGATGCGTTTGTACTTCATGAAATAGGTTTAAGCGTTGCAAATATATTGATTAAATGCATGTGAGGTGACTTGTTTAAGCGAGCAGTAGCTCCGGCAATGGTATCCTAGCTTCGCATAAGTATAACTATACACAAGCAAATTCATGGATTTTTTTTTCAAACTCCCCATAGAACGAAGCAAGCTCTAAATAGTCTGCAAATCTGACTTTCATCAATTGATTTTTAAATTCAATTAAATATTCAATAGTATTTTGATCATTAAAATCCCCATCAATTCCAAAATGTGCTGAGTATCCATGGACAGATACTAATGAGCCCTTAGTTGAACTAAGAATTTTTCTATACCAGTTATACCTTTCAAGGGTTGTATCAGTTGAGGAATAATTCTTTTGGCTCTCCTCAATTTCTTTTAAAACATTA
>JANOUH010000462.1:0-13217 GCA_031416795.1 Cytophagales bacterium
TCGAAATAAAAAACATCAAAAAGACCTTTACTGTTGAGAAGACAACGGTGACGGCTTTGCATGATATTTCTTTTGAGGTGAACCGAGGTGAGCTGTTTGGATTGATTGGTCCGGATGGGGCGGGCAAGACAACGCTGTTTAGAATTCTCACTACACTCATGCTTGCCAACAGCGGAACTGCTTCCGTGGATGGTTATGATGTGGTGAAAGATTTTAAAGAAATCCGAAAGCGCGTGGGCTATATGCCAGGGCGTTTCTCCTTGTATCAGGATTTAACGGTAGAGGAAAATCTTTCTTTCTTCGCAACGCTATTCAACACATCCATCGAAGAAAACTATGATTTGATAAAAGACATTTACATACAGATTGAAAAATTCAAAACGCGTAAAGCGGGCGCTCTTTCTGGCGGGATGAAACAGAAATTGGCGCTCAGTTGCGCGCTCATTCACAAACCATCTGTGCTTTTTCTGGATGAACCGACTACTGGAGTTGATGCTGTTTCGCGAAAGGAATTTTGGGATTTACTTCACAACCTGCAACAACAAAAAATAACCATCCTGGTTTCTACTCCTTACATGGATGAAGCCAGTCTGTGTGATCGTGTTGCATTGATTCAGGATGGACGAATTCTCGACATTGATTCTCCGAAAGGGATAACTAAAAAATTCAGTCACACGTTGTGGTCAGCCCGCGCGGAAAACATGTACAAGTTATTGACGGACCTGAAGGAGCAACAAGAAGTTAACTCCTGCTTTCCTTTTGGGCAAGAACATCATGTCACTTTTAATGGTGGCGAAGAAAACGTGAAACTGATCGAAGCAAAATTAAATCAACGCGGTCATTCGGAATTGAGATTTGAAAAAATTGATGCAGGCATCGAAGATTGTTTTATGGAATTAATGATGAGTAAGACAAAAGACATAAGTAGTAAGACATAAGAAAATAATGGCGCATTCTTACTACTTATGTCTTGCCACTAATTTCTAAATCTAAAATATGAAGGCAATATCTGTCCAAAAGCTTACTAAACAATTTGGATCATTCACCGCGGTGGATCAAATCACGTTTGATGTGGAGCAAGGAGAGATATTCGGATTTCTTGGAGCCAACGGTGCTGGCAAGACAACAGCGATGCGCATGCTGTGCGGACTATCCATGCCAACAAGCGGTCAAGCAACGGTAGCTGGTTTTGATCTGTATAAAAATCCGGAAAAGATAAAACACAACATTGGTTATATGAGTCAGAAGTTTTCGCTGTATGAAGATCTGACCATTCGTGAAAATATTCGGTTTTACGGAGGAATATATGGCTTGAGTAATTTAGAAATTAAAACAAAGACAGAGCGGCTGGTAAGCTCATTGAAACTCGAAGACAAAATAAACTCATTGGTAAAATCATTACCCCTGGGATGGAAACAGAAACTTTCTTTTTCCGTGGCGATGATTCACGACCCCAGAATTGTTTTTTTAGATGAACCCACAGGCGGAGTAGATCCGATCACGCGAAGAGAATTCTGGACGATGATTTTTGAAGCGGCTAATCGTGGCACTACCGTATTTGCTACTACGCACTATATGGATGAAGCAGAATATTGTAATCGCGTCTCCATTATGGTAGACGGACAAATTGCTGCCCTGGGCGCACCACTTGAATTAAAAACGAAGTACGCAGCAAAGGATATGGGAGAAGTGTTTTTGCAATTAGCACGAGGAGCGAAGAGGGGAGATGATTAGAAAAGTAGGCAGTAAGCAATTGGCAGTAGGCAATTTGGATGTCTTATAAATAAGCATGAGTAAAAGGAAAGAAAAAGAGGATAATAGAAAGCGTAACACATTGGGCAATGCTTTGCCTACTGCGTTTTGCCTACTGCCTACTGAATTGCCTACTGATTAAATATGAAACAATTCATCTTCTTCGTTCGCAAAGAATTCCTGCACGTATGGCGCGACAAGCGCACCATGCTGATTCTCTTTGGCATGCCGCTGATGCAGATTTTGATTTTTGGATTTGCGCTTACCAACGAAGTGAAGAATACACGTATCGGAATTCTGGATAACTCAAAAGATGAAACGACCAGTGCCATCATTCATCAATTGGAAGCCAGCCGGTATTTTGATATTGTTGAAAACATTCAATCAAATTCGCAACTTGAACCTGCATTTCAGGCGGGCACGATTAAACTTGCCGTTGTCTTTCCTGAGAATTTTCAGGAGCAACTTCTTCACAACCATTTGGCAACGGTGCAGTTGATTGGTGATGCCACTGATCCGAACACTGCCAATACACTGATCAACTATGCTTCGGCCGTAATCATCGATTATCAAAATGGGTTACGCGGTCAGGCAAAGGTGCCCTATGCGATCAACACAGAAATGAGAATGTTGTATAATCCACAACTGAAGGGCTCTTATAACTTTGTTCCTGGTGTGATGGCGATGGTGCTCATGCTCGTATGCGCCATGATGACTTCCATCTCTATTGTGCGCGAAAAAGAAATGGGAACGATGGAAGTGATTTTAGTTTCTCCTATTGTGCCGATTCGTGTGATCATAGCGAAGATGGTTCCCTACTTTATTTTGTCGGCAGTAAACATTGGCAGCATTTTACTCTTAAGTGTATTTGTACTCGAAGTACCAATACAAGGAAGCTTAATCTTATTGGTTGCCGAGTGTCTTTTGTTTACGATCACTGTTCTTGCACTCGGTTTGTTGATTTCCTCGGTTTCAGATTCTCAACAAATAGCCATGCTTATTTCCCTGATGGGGTTATTGTTACCTACTATTATGCTAAGTGGTTTCATGTTTCCCATTGAAAACATGCCCGTTCCACTTCAGGTTGTTTCCAATGTGGTGCCGGCAAAATGGTTTTATATTATTGTAAAGAACATCATGATTAAAGGTGTTGGTGCTGAGCATGTGTGGAAGGAGACTGTAATTCTAGCTGGCATGACGGTGTTCTTTATGGTAGTGAGTATCAGGAAATTTAAAACCCGACTGGAATGAGAGCACTTCTTATTTTGCTGGAGAAAGAATTTCGCCAGGTGTTTAGAAACCCTGCCATCCTGCGGATGATGTTTTTGATGCCGTCTGTGCAATTACTACTGATGCCATTAGCGGCCGACTATGAAGTAAAAAATGTTAAGATCTGTGTGGTAGATTACGATCACTCCTCGTATTCACAAAAGCTGGTTAATAAAATTACCTCTACCGATTATTTCACCCTGGTAGATTACACGGATTCGTATGAAAAGGCGTTGAACTATGTGGAGCACGATGAGGCTGACCTTGTACTTCAAATCCCAAATTCATTTGAAAAAGATTTGATACGCGAAGATGAAGTTTCACTTTTTCTTGCCATCAATGCCATCAACGGAGTGAAAGCCAATCTGGGAGGCGCGTATTTGCGAAGCATCATAGGTGATTTCAATCAGGACGTGCGACTCGAATGGCTGCAATTGCCACGACACAATGCACAACCGATGATTCAAATTGCTTCTATTTATTGGTTTAATCCGCTCATGAACTATCGCTTTTTTATGGTGCCCGGCATCCTGGTGATTTTGGTAACGATGGTAGGCGCATTTCTTTCGGCACTAAACATTGTGAAGGAAAAGGAAATTGGAACGATTGAGCAAATCAATGTTACCCCCATTCATAAGTATCAATTTATTCTGGGTAAGTTAATTCCGTTTTGGGTGCTCGGGTTGGTAATACTCACCATTGGCTTGTTGATTTCATGGATTGCGTACGGCATCGTTCCGTTGGGCAATGTATCAACCATTTACGTGTTTGCAGGAGTATACCTGATATCCATTTTAGGGTTAGGTCTGCTGGTGTCAACGTATGCCAACACGCAACAGCAGGCGATGCTGCTTTCATTTTTCATGATGATGATTTTCATTTTGTTGGGTGGATTATATACTTCCATTGATAGCATGCCACCCTGGGCACAGATGATTGCCAGATTTAATCCGGTGACGTATTTTATTGAGGTGATGAGGATGGTAGTCTTAAAAGGAAGCACACTGTATGACATTCGCTATCATCTGCTCAAAGTGTTAATCTTTGGTATCGTGTTCAATAGCCTGGCAGTTTGGAATTACCGGAAGCGCAGCTAGTGTTCATTTTTGTAAACAGACCTGTTCATATTTATACAATCCTGAACAGCGTAAAACTGATTTTCTTTGATTTTTAAAGAATTTCAGATGTTCAGAAAAAGCGAATGATTATTGCTTTCGAGTTGATGAAACGATCTAGCCTATGTCAACCCGCACTTCATCCTCCAACTCCACGGTATTAATAGTTATCATTTTAGTATTAACCTTTCCTCTTTGGTTGGGATTAGGCGGAGCACTCATTGGTGTAGTGGCTGGTCTTTTCGGTGTAATGATTGGAATTATTGCCGCTTTGTTTGGTGGCATTATCGCATTGATCGCGCTTCCCTTTAAATTAATTTTTGGTTGGGGTGATTGGTCGTGGCATGGACCACACTTTCATGGCAATGGCTTTGTATGGCTTGCCTTATTAATCTTTGCTGCGCTACTGATTAACAAGCGAAAGAAGAATGCATAGCTGCCTGCAAGCCACACAACGCTAACATTTAAGGGCAATCAGTGAAAAATTGTGAACCAAATCACTAATAATTTGCTATTTTTTCACTCCTTGAATAAAAGAACCACTTGTAATCAGATCTGTTTCTGTAAGCGATTTAAACCTTGGTGAAAGATCATCCACGGTATAACAAGAATCCATTATAACACATTTATCACACACTATGTTAAAGTCTTCTCCTAAAGTCGAAATATATGTCGAATGAGGTTCTCTGTTTATATAATATGGCCGCTTTCCTTTCATGAGCTTCCATGTAAAATCAGAAATTGTCCAATGACCATTCCATTCATCGGAGTGGTTTTGGGAAGCGAAATCAATTTGATGTGATATAATGCCATTTGTTTTTAACCATAATGTCATACATTTAAAAATCATTTTTAAGTCAGCGACATACTCAAGAACAGATTGTGAGTATATCAAATCCAAAGACTCCTTTTCAATAATATTGGACTCAGACCAGGGAACTACGTATCGAATTAATGAATCTTTACTCTGCAGATTATTAATTGAGTTTCGGATTTTTTCAATTCTATCTTTTTCCAGGAATCCGTTTAATTTATTCTCATCATATATGATGGATGGGAATTCATAATTTTCCAGACGCGGTTTAACTTGTGGAAATTCATCATCTCCAGGGATAGGAGACCGATTCTTAAAAAGAGTTAAGAGTTCATCAAATATTTTTGCATTACTTTCATTGGAGGAATAGGCTACAACGTCTAGACCGTAATATTTATCACATCCGGAGATTAATGCAGCTAAGCCAATTCCTAAGGAATCGCCTGGGCCAAATTCAGCAACTACCTTGGGGTATGGATCAAGGCCATTTATTTTTAACATAACTAAATGGCGCATCCAAACAGAATAGCAATACCTGGCAGAATCTGATCCGCTGGTTCCTTTAAAAACAAGTTTAAGCCTATATAGAAATGGAAAAAAGGATGCAATGCCCGAAATAATTTTTTTAAATTTCATTATTCGTTTGTTGGCCGATGAATGTAAGTCTTGAGTAAATTAATGAAAGTAATTCAAAAACTAAAGATGATGACTCTTTTCTTTAGATTTCTTTAGAATTTTAGTGACTCACGCATGGCTTGCAGGTGATTCTTCAATGCGTCTTGCCAGGTAATATCGGCATCCCAGCCCTTGCCTAAGAAAATATTTCCGTACTCCATGTTCTTCACATAAAACTTATATACGGTTTGGTTAGCCGGAATGGTTTTTACATCGGCTTCACCATTTACGTAATGCACCGTGGAAATAGACTTCGCTAATTGTGTGAGGTCATAACCGAGAATTTCTTTTGCCACAGAGCCACGTGTATGAACGAATCTGATCACCGTTCGAAAGCCCCTGTTACCTAATTCACGCTCTTCTACTTTGGCGTCAACTAATTCGTATTTAACCGGAAAATATTCTTTCAGTATTTGTTCCAACTCGGCATCCGCTTTTTCATCGCCCCATTTTGTCACGGCTATTTTAAATGACTTCGCTTCGGAGGTAAAGGTTTCGTTTCTTCTGCCAATAAAATATTTTAGTGCGACATCGGTTTCAGGATAATCATTAACGAGAAGGTTTTGTCTTTTCTGATTACTGACCGCAAAGCGATAGATCGTCTTAAGCATTTCTGTCAGGGAACTATTCGTCTGCTTCCACGCTGGTGCAGAAATATCCACAAGGTCTCTGGTGTTGTTATAGCGAACGAAGGTGAGAGAATAGTCTTTTCCTTTTTCGAAAAAAATCAAAAAGTCCACAGCGCGACTGGTGAGGTACGTTGTGAACGCTTTGAGTGGATCAGGCCCCGCCAACACATGATCTGTAATAACATAAGCAACGGCATCGATGCCGGTTTGTTGAAATGATTTTTGAGTTTCTTCCAGCTCTTTTTGAGATAGCGTTTCATCATATAAAACAAGGGCACGCTTGCTTAGAAGACCTTCCGGTATCACATCCAGATAATTGAGCCTTTTCAGCACGACCTCTTTTTCTGTTGAAGGTTGTGCGAATGAACAAGTACTTATAAAAAGTAAAAAGAAGAGAGCCTTGATTTTCAAAATTTTTAATTTGGTATAAAAACGATAAGATCCATCACCTATTGTAATTATTCAGAGCCCAATATACAATCCATCCGCCTCTTCACGTATGGGAAAGGTGACTAAATCAGCAGATCGCTCCTGATGTTCCCGACCTGTTTTCAGATTGAACTGATGGCCATGCCATGGACAAACAACATCACCGGCAAAATTAACCAGACCTTTACTCAGCGATTCACCATTATGCGTGCACGTATCACTCACCGCATAAAAATGATTTTCTCTTTTCACGAGGCAAATTCTTTTTCCGTGCACAATCATCAACTGTGGCTTGTTTTCGTGCAGCCGTTCGGAGGCGGTTTTCAAATCAGAAAAAATTTTCACCCACTCCATGTTAAGATAGATCTAAACCCTGATCACGCATCGCCTTGCGATAAGCAATGGCAACGGCATCAAACTTCAGGTGTAATTCATCCGCGAGATCAAAAGGCACTTGCTCCGGTCGTTGAGATTCCACGATGCGTTGGTCCTGGCCGAAAATGGTTTCTTCAAATTGTTGAAGCACACTATCGGGTTGATCGAAATCATAGTTGCGTCCAATGATACAATAGCCAATACATTGATTTTTAGAAACCGGCTGTGATACAAAAAAATAAACCATTCCTTTTTCGCCACCCCACCCCAACCTCAGCACAATAGTGTAAGGCAAATGAAGTTCATATCGGCTTCTTCGTTCTGGCTTAACAGCCTGATCATTGGCAAACACGGGAAAGTCTTCTGAGTTAGGAGCTTCTGGTCGCACCACCGTGTAATGAAGTATGTGTTGTTTTGTTTCCACTGAATAATCGGGTACAACAGGTCGCTCTACATCACCGAGCAATCCAGGATGCACCCATGGGAAATGCCCGAAGTCGGTAAAGTTTTCGACTTGCCGCGAAGCATCACTTTTCCACACAAAAGGTCCTGTGTTCACAATCTTCCAATCGCCCGATTCAAGCTCTGGTATTTCCGGAAGTGGATAGGTTGGTTCTTCCAGCGCAACCCAAATGAGACCATACCGCTCAGTGCTCTTATAATTTTTAATGCAAGCCTTGGCGGGAATAGTTTGAGAAGCACTTTGCGGAATGGCAACACAATTACCTTTTTTGTTGTAGCGCCACCCGTGATAAGGGCACACGATATTATCTTCCGAAACCCAACCCAATGAAAGTGCCGTGCCCCGGTGAATACACAAGTCTTTCATAGCGTGGGCTATGCCATCGGAGGAACGCCAGATCACCAGATGTTCATCTAAAAGCTTTACTCGGTGAGGTTTGTCTACCACCTGCGTGCTATAAGCAACAGGATGCCAGCACTTTTTTAAAGAATGGACCTCGGCCATAGAATTAAAGGGTTAAGGATCTCATGCAAGATAGAAAACCGTTTTGCATTTTTAGTTGGGAGCTAATGAAACGCATCGCACATTCAAACGAATGTGTTTCTTTTTTCAGAAGAAATACTCACACCTCGTTGCAAAGTCCAGAAAGGAATTTAACCCGCGCTATAATTTCTCTTGTTTAAGAAAAAACGTTTTCTCTATCTTGATTTAAATTAACCAACCTAATGAAGAAAATTACTCAGTTTCTTTTACTTCTATTATTGCCTCTGTCTTTATGGGCTCAGGTAAACCCAAAGCTGCAGGCTAAGCTTGATCAACAAGCCAAAGAAATTGAAGCCAAAGTAATTGAGTGGAGAAGAGATTTTCATCAGAATCCGGAGTTGGGTAATCGTGAGTTTAAAACCGGTGCAAAGATTGCCGGGCACCTTAAATCATTAGGTATCAAAGTCCAATATCCGGTAGCCAAAACCGGAGTTGTTGGTATTCTGGAAGGAGGAAAGCCAGGACCGGTTATCGCATTGCGTGCCGATATGGATGCATTGCCAGTTACAGAGCGCAACAGTCTTCCGTTTGCTTCCAAAGTGAAAACAATTTTTAACGGACAGGAAACCGGTGTGATGCATGCGTGTGGCCATGATGCGCACGTATCCATTATGATGGGCGTTGCCGAGATCCTCGCAAAAAATAAAAATGATCTGAAGGGCACGGTGAAATTTTTGTTTCAACCTGCGGAAGAAGGACCACCAGGTGGAGAAGAAGGAGGCGCTGCTTTAATGATCAAAGAAGGTGTTCTTGAAAATCCAAGAGTAGATGTTGTGTTTGGTTTGCACATGCTATCGCTTTTGCCAACGGGACAATTGGGTTACAGATCGGAAGGCATCATGGCCGCAGTGGATGGTTTGAAAATTAAAGTAATCGGATTAGGCGCTCATGGTGCAACACCGTGGGATAGCAAAGATCCGATCATGATCGGAACCCAGATTATTAGTGGCTTGCAAACTATTGTGAGCCGACAAACGGATCTCACCAAAGCACCGGCAGTAATTACGATTGGAAGTTTTCATTCAGGCAATCGTGGAAACATTATCCCTGAAGTAGCGGAGATGGAAGGAACCATTCGCAGTTTTGATGTAGGTATGCAAAAAACGCTGCATCAGAAAATAAAACTTACCGCAGAGAAAATAGCAGAAAGTGCAGGTGCAAAAGCAGAAGTGGAAATTGAAATCGGATCGCCCGTCACCTACAACGATCCTAAGCTTACAGCGCTGATGGCCCCCAGCCTTCAGCGCACCGTGGGAATCAGCAATGCCATCGTTGTGGCGCCTACTACATTGGCAGAAGATTTTTCTTTCTTTCAGGAAAAAGTACCGGGTCTTTTCTTTTTTGTGGGTGCTTATCCCTCCGAAATGAAATTGGCCAATCCTCCTGTTCATCACACTGCAGATTTTATGATGGACGAAAAATCATTTGTGACCGGAGTAAAAGCCATGCTGAATTTAACAGTGGATTATATGTTTGCGCCCAAGAAATAACTAAAACAGATGGATATAAAAGAAAAGATCATTGAAGCGGAGAAAAGAATACGTCCCTATTTAAGAGAGACACCTTTAGAATATTCCTACGCGCTTAATAAAATGACCGGTAGCGAAGTGTATTTAAAGCTGGAGAACATTCAGATCACAGGCTCATTCAAAGCTAGAGGCGCGTTGAATAAAACACTCCTGCTTAAAGATTCAACGGCAAGAATTGTTACAGCTTCCACCGGCAATCATGGTCTTGGAGTAGCTAACGCCTTATCGGTGGTGAAGAAAGAAGGAACCATTTACTTGCCAACAACAGCTTCAACGGCTAAAGTAGAAGCGATCAAAATGAGAGGAGTTCCAGTAGAATTTTATGGTGACAACTGTGAAGCGACAGAGCAATATGTTCGCAACCTTTCTGAGGCCAACAATCAAGTCTATATCTCTCCCTACAACGATGAAGACGTAATGGCCGGCCAGGGAAGCATTGGTGTAGAGTTGCTCAGGCAGCTTCCTGATCTGGATGCTGTTTTTATTTCAGTAGGTGGTGGCGGTTTGATAGCAGGAATTGCATCCTATCTAAAAGCAGTTAATCCAAAAATAGAAGTGGTTGCCTGCTTGCCTGAAAATGCTCCGGTCATGCATGAGTGCATCAAAGCAGGAAAGATCATTGAGGTTGCTGAGAAACCAACGCTGTCGGATGCTACAGCAGGAGGAATAGAAGCAGGGTCGATTACCTTTGACGTGTGCCAAAAATATGTTGACAAATACATCACGGTAAGTGAAGAGGAAATCGTTGATTCTATGAAACTCGTGATGAAGCACCATCACCTGATTATCGAAGGTTCGGCTGGTGTAGCCGTTGCATCGCTGCTAAAAGCCAGGGAGCAATACAAAGGAAAAAAAGTGGTGGTGGTTATTTGTGGAGGCAATGTGAGTGAGGCAGTTCTTAAACGTTTAATTTGTGAATAGATGACTAAGATCATTACCCTATCAGAAATCAAGGAAGTCATTCAAAAGAATTCGGCTACTGATCTCATTCAATCTATAGAAAAAGGCTTTGTGATGTACTCCAATAAGAAAGTGGTTGTTCCACCTGTCGGTTACTTGGGATTTAAAAGACCACCCGGAGATGTGCACATCAAATATGGATACATTGAGGGTGATGATTATTACGTCATCAAAATTGCCTCGGGCTTTTACAACAATCCATCATTAGGATTAAATACAGGCAACGGAATGATGTTGCTCTTCAGTCAAAAAACAGGAGAAACACTTTCGATATTATTAGATGAAGGTTATCTCACCGACATCCGCACCGCAGCAGCCGGAGCAGTGGCTGCCAAATACCTGGCTCCTTCAAAAGTGTCGTGTATTGGTATTGTGGGCACAGGTGTTCAGGCAAGATTGCAATTAGAATATTTGAAACCTGTAACAACATGCAGAGACGTAATTGTCTGGGGTCGTAGCGAAGAGAAGTTATCGGTATTTAAAAACGATCCATCCTTAAAAGATTTTTCGATCACCACAACGACCGACATAAAGTATTTAACCAATCGGTGCAATCTTATTGTAACCACTACACCGTCCAGAAAAGCATTGTTAATGTCTGCGCATATTCGTCCGGGCACGCATATTACTGCGATGGGTGCCGATGCCGATGGAAAACAAGAGATTGATCCCATGTTATTTGGCCAGGCTGATATTGTGGTGGCCGATAGCAAAGATCAATGCATCGATCATGGAGATTGTTGTTATGCCGTGAATGGCAAAATCATCGATTCGTCAAAAATTGTTGAGCTGGGTCAGGTGATTGAAAACAAAAACTTAAGGAGGACCAACGATCAGCAAATAACCATTGCTGATTTAACAGGCGTTGCCATTCAGGATATTCAGATCACAAAATTTGTATATCGGGCATTGTCAAAATAAAATAGTATTTAGTTCTACTTTGTTAACTTCGAAAGCATAGCCCTGAAGGGGCGGAATTTAATAAGGCAGAGCGAAGCCCTGTCTGCTTGAAGCATAAATAGAAGGATAGCCGTGAAATGGCGAGATATGATTACGCCCTTTCAGGGCTTTGATTTAAGTAGCCCGCCACATAACGCAGGGCTGCACCCTGCGTTATGTGAACCCGCCCTTTCAGGGCTTTAAAGTAAGTTAAACCAAGTAGAACTAGAAATAGACCTTGACATCAATAATATTAAGAATGAAAAAAATCAACATACTGATCTTTACTTTTGTCGCCATTCATGGATTTGCTCAGACAAATTCTAAACTGAATGCTAAGGTTGAACAACAAGCCAGAGAACTCGAACCGAAGATAATCGAGTGGCGTAGGTATTTTCATGAACACCCAGAGCTTTCAAACCGTGAAGTTAAAACGGGAGCAAAAATAGCGGAGCATTTAAAAAGCTTAGGTCTTGAAGTACAATATCCGGTAGCGAAAACCGGTGTAGTTGCTTTATTGAAAGGAGGAAAGCCCGGCCCGGTGGTTGCCTTGCGTGCCGATATTGATGCGCTTCCGGTAACGGAAAGAAACTCTTTGCCATTCGCGTCCAAAGAGAGAGTAAACTTTGGCGGACAGGAAACAGGCGTGATGCATGCCTGCGGTCATGACACACACATATCCATGTTATTGGCAGTAGCCGAAATACTCACCAGGAATAAGGCGGAGTTGAAAGGCACCGTGAAATTTATTTTTCAGCCTGCTGAAGAAGGCGTTTCGCCTGCCGAGGCGCCCGCGGGTGCAGAGTTGATGATTAAAGAAGGCGTTCTTGAAAATCCTAAAGTGGATGCCATTTTTGGTTTACACATTCAATCGCTTTTACCTTCTGGTCAACTGGCTTATCGCAGTGGAGGATTGATGGCGGCAGTAGATGGCTTTGATATTAAAGTGAAAGGTAAAGGCGCACATGGCGCCACTCCGTGGGATAGTGTCGATCCTATTGTTGTGTCTTCTCAAATCATTCAGGGATTGCAGACGATTGTGAGCCGACAAACAGAATTAACCAAAGCCGGTGCAGTCATTACGATCGGAAGTATTCATGGTGGAATAAGAAGAAATATCATTCCGGAAACGGCCATGCTAGAAGGAACCATCCGCACCTTTGATGATGACATGCAAAAGAAAGTGCATGAAAAAATTAAACTCACAGCCGAGAAAATAGCCGAGAGTGCAGGAGCTATAGCGGAAGTAGATATTATAATTATGTATCCAGCTACCGTGAACGATGCTGCGCTTACTGATAAAATGGTTCCAAGTTTGATTCGCGCAGCGGGCAAAGAAAACGTAGTCATTACACAGCCCGTAACCATGGCCGAAGATTTTTCATTTTATCAACGCAAAGTGCCCGGCTTCTTCTTTTTTCTTGGCGCTTATCCTGCGGAGATGAATTTGAAAACACAACCAACACATCACACAACTGATTTTATGATCGATGAAAAAGCAATGATCACCGGTGTGAAGGCGTTGGTGAATTTGACGTTGGATTATATGGAGTTAAACAAAAAATAAATACACAAAGAGGCCCTCGGTCTGTGTCTTCACCATAGTCGTTAACTTAAGCATAGCAAAGATCTAAGTATTTGGTAATGGGTGACCTTTCCAGCAGGAGCTTCACAGAGTGTGTTATCAATCAGAGGCAGGAATATTTGTCTTAGCCATTTTGAAAG
>JANOUH010000463.1:0-17140 GCA_031416795.1 Cytophagales bacterium
CGCTTCTCCGATATTTTATCGGACAAACCAAATGATAAAGCAACAAACTCTTATTGTGCCGTTTGAAAATATGTTCGCTCACAACACAAATATGATACTCTTAGCTCAACCCCGAGGCAGAGCCTCGAGGAATTCTTTTGATTAAAAGCATGACGCCCCTGCTTATCCATATTAATCTTAGTAAGAATCGTTGCCCTGTGTTTGAAATAAAGCGCCAGGTTAAAGTTGAGTGCGTTCGGCTCTTTATATTCCGATAGTAAAACATCGTAATACTGGTCGAAGAGTTTTGCGACCAATTTTACATCAAAGAGTTCGAGGTTGGTGTTATGGTTCTGGCTGCTTTGTGCTTTGAAAACGATTGGTAGTTCTAAGAAACCACTGCTGTTCAGCCAGGTTTCATAAAGTTCCTTTTTGGATGTCAGCTGTTTTTGAGCATAGTAAGAAAGTAATTCATCGGTCTCCCTGGCATACCCTTCTTTGAAGAGATAAGCCGAGATATTAAAAATATTCGTTCGGAAGGTGGCATAGTTGGAGTGATATTTCAGCAAACTGTCCACACATGATTTCACTTTGGTCAGGTTCCCCAGCGTGGCATACAAGTAGGCCAGTTCCTGATAGCCCCCAAAATGTTTAAACTGATCGACATTGGCATACTGAACTTGTTTATCAAATGGGTAATAGCGCAAAAAAATATTACTGCCGGGCCTGCCCTCGTAGGGAGAAATTTTATTCAATAGAAGCTGAACATCCTCCTTACTTAAGGAATTAAAGTTTAATGCATTTTCTATAGCATCATTTACTGCCGGGATATTCAGGGCCTTCAATTCAAATTGCTGATCAAATACAGTCAGCAGAATATCTCTGATTTCCAGTGTCGAATTCTTAAGTACTGCCTCAACACGGGGGTGTTGGTACGTATAGAGGTAATGACTACTGGCTGTTACCAGAATATTTAAAGCTACCAGCCGCTCCATTAAGTCAGTTGGATCATTTTTGTTTACAGCCGAAGACCTAAGAATACTGTCCCCATAAGAAAGCGCGTAGCTTCTTATGGAAGGATTGCCACCCAAGGATATAAAATCCCAATACAAGCCGCGAATTAATTCAAACTGCTGCGTACGGGGTACCTTGTCCATTTGCCGTTTGAAGGATCCAGGAATTCACTCATGATTAAAAAATCTGCACGGAGGCCACTCTGAAATCGAGGATCGGCAATGTACTGACTGCCTTCTGTAAGAATGGTTTTGATCACGTTACCATTCTCCTTCAGTTTTGCATCGCGATAATAGTAGCCGCATAGGAGAATAATTAAAATTGAGCCTGCGACCGCTGCAATTCGGGTGGCCCCATACTTTACTACCAAACGAGTTACGCGCACTTTACTGGCGCTGCGCTTTAAGAACTCGCTTGTTTGATCGATGATTTGTTGTGCTTCTTTTAGCCGGGTTTCTTTGTCGAGGCCGGGATCGAGATAGCGGTTTACCCAATACTGGTTTGGTTTAAGAGTATCATGCCAGTTCTCAAAAAACGTGAGTGGCCCGATAGGCAATAAAAATCCTTTCGATTTTTCGCTGGCGATCCAGCGATCAAGCTGCTTTTTAAAATCTTCATACACCGTGAGGTGATCATTTTCATCTTTTGCCCAGGTTAATAATAATTCCCAGTTGCGAATCAAACTTTCGTGGGTAATATCCAAAACGGATTCCGGAATCAGAGTTAATGATTCAGGATCATCATTTATATACGGCCGTAGAAAAGTATTGCCCGGCTCCCTGAAAATATTGAGCACCCCACCAACAACTTCAGATGTTAACTCTGGTCTAGCCAAAATGTCTGTAATCTCCCGTAAGGTCATGCGATTTCTTACAGCACGATCTTCATCCATTTTTGTGAGGGATACAAAAGCAACTTTTATAATCAGTTGCGCTTCGCTAGCTGTAATCTTTTTTTCGTGTTTTTGATTATACTGATCTGCAGCAGACAAATACAACTTGTTGGCATGAGTGTCTATTATTTGTGAAAGGCCCGGACGCTGATAGGCTTCCTTGAGTTTGGCCGGGAGTGTATTGAACCAGGCATCAAATCTATTCCGATCATCGGTAGGCAATTCATTGGGTGGCATGCCCCCTGCCATGGCATAATGAATCAGGTCAAGTTCTTCTCCACCATTCTTTGCCTGAATCCAAACTTCATTCATGGCATGCTCCAACACAGGTAACTGATCAATCCCTTCACCTAAATCATAGACCACCCGCTCTACTAACCGATTTGAAATTTTATCACCATGTAATTCTGCGGGTTCTTTCACTACCTGCACCATCTCCTTGCGTTTCAATCGCGGAACAAAAAATTGTGAGAAGCCAATGAACTCAGGAAGGCCGCGAAACGCTGCACATTGTCCTATATAATCCGAGCGCATCGTGCACACAATATAGATGGGCAGTTTTTTTGCAATGGAAATTCGTGCTGTCTCCAGCAATAAGTTGATCACCAATTGCGAATCGGCTGAGGGAGAATTTTTATAATAGTTTTCAGGGTTCGTAAAAAATTCCTCAAACTGGTCAGCCACGATTAAGAGATTGGCAGAAGTTCGCTGTAGGTCATCGCGCTCATCTTCACTGGCACTACTCCAGGCTGCACTTTCTTCATCAAGAAATAAAGATGAGCTGGTATAGAGTTCAACTAATGACGAAAATCCTCTTCTCAATTCAACTTCTACGGATTCTTCATTGCCGATTCGCAGATTTTTAGAAATGGTTTTGCTAAGGTTATGAAGAGGCGTTCTTTCCGGACGAAAATCTGCCACCACCCAATTGGTGTATTTTGCATTAAAGAAACCCGCTCTTGCATTCGGCACTAAGCCTGCATAAACTAAAGATGATTTTCCATCGCCTGAAGCACCCGTAACCATGAGAAACTTGTTGGCTTCGAGCAATGCCGTGAGTTGGAGAATCTGTTCATCACGCCCTTTGAAATACAGCGAGTCATCCTCTGAAAAAGGTCGTAAGCCGATGTAAGGAAAGGTGTCGCTTGGGTTGAACATTGAAGGTAAGAGGTAATTGGTAGTTGGTTAGAAGTTAGAGGTAGTTGGTTTCGGTGAATGGGAAAGGGGTTCCTTATTGCAGAACGAAGCAGATTTTTTAATCATTGAATTAATCATTCTTCCCATGGAGTCATATTGCTGTAATAAACCCTTTGATGCTTCTATAGAAATATAGGCACAATCCAGTGCGGTTTCTATCCAATGCTGTGTTTCCAATTGCTCTCCATCTGCATCAGTCAACTTACTTATAAAGTGCTTTTCATATTTTCTTTTTCCCCATGCTTCTGCTATCTGCGCACCAATTGATCGTGATGATCTCCTAACCTGGTCAGTAAGAGAATACATCTCTTCTTTTGGAAAACTTTTAGAAAGTAAAAAAATTTCTTTAGACAATTGTCTGGCAAGTTTATAGACCTCCAGGTCTCTAAATCCATTTGCGAATTCCATATGTAACAATCAGAAATTTTTCTAGCTAGCTTTTACCGTCAACCATTTACCGATTACTGATTACCAACCACCGCTTACCAACTACCACTTACCGATTACTGATTACCAACCACCACTTACCATCTACTTAACAACCTTCTCATACGTCTTCTTCACCTCCTCGGGCACCTCCTCTTTCGATACAATACTTGAAATTACTTTAGGCGCCTTAAAAATTCTGGCCATGTTAGTTTGAGGATCACTCTCCCCAATCAACATCATCGATGTAGGTGATGAGGCCCCTCCTATTTCTTTCCACATTTGCTTAATAAATGGCAGGGCCCAATCTGCACCATAGCGGAAGTAGATAACAGCCAGTTTACTTTTAGGAATCTGTTGCGCTGACAATTCGCGATACTGCTGTTCTCCACCCGGCAAGATGTTCATGATCTCCAATGAATATTCCTGGCTAATCAAATCAGTGAGCGGGTATGCATCCTTTGCATCTTGTTTGTTGAAGATGAAAAAGATATCGGTGTCCTTCGTATCAAATTTCTCTTGCTTTTCCTGCACCATTAATGATCGCATGTCTTCTACCAGCTGCATAGGGCTAAATGCATTGGTGAATGTCATGTTAGCAGTAATATAATTCCGAATGTTATTGATGAACTCCTGTTGTTGAGGTTTAGCTGGTTTGGAAGGATCTTCCAGATGCCAAACAAACGTAGAAAATTTAGGACCTTGTGCAGCAGATTTCATCTTCGCCATTTCGAACTGATGCATCGGGTATGATACATTATCTTCCTCTTCAAACCTTCTTCCAAACTCTCCACTTAAAATATGCAATGAACACGATGCCTGCTCCAGATTTTTCTGAACATTAATCTTAAAATCCTCATCCGCAGAAGGACAGTCATAATTGGGTATCACCTGAAACCCTGCCCGGGTAAGAATCATGGCCATCTCTTCGCGTTTTGCCTTCAGATCGTTCGATGTCCAGGCAAGAAATACCGTTGGCTGCAGGGTATCCAGCACAGCCACCCGTATATCTCCGGGAACAGTGGTATTAAACCAATGCGGTCGGGATTGCACCTTAGGAGTCCCAGTCGAAGAAGGCTCTTGAACTTTTGGCGAAGTTTGTCCCGACTCAATATTCTTTACCCCCGCTATTATTTCTTTTACTGCATTAGCTACTTTATTGATCTGATTGCGATAGATGGTGCTGTTACCATTCTCCTGCAAATCATCATCCTTAGGCCTGAGTGGTCGGTTTACTCCTTGTGCGTGGTAGATAAAATCAATAGAACGAAGAACACCCCCTAATGTATTTTCCAATAATCGTACATCCTCGTTTTCAATCTCATGTATCCTCACAGGCAAAATGCGGCTAGCCACATTTCCGTTTGGAAGTTTTATGTCTCTTCCAAAACGATCTTTAGTGGATAGGTTACAAAATGAAAGGAACTCATTACTCCACGCAAAACTTTTTGGATCGCAATAAGTTTGAGATATGATTGGAATAAAGATCAGACACTTCAACTTTCCCTCGAGGCTCTTGTCTACATTATGGGATTCCAAAAGTCCGTCTGAAGGGTTTTCATCAAAATAAATGGTGAGCCTGTCTTTTACGGTTGCAACCAGTTCTCTGCGCAGCTTCTCTACAAATTCGGTAACCCAACCATCATAGGCATTATCATTGTGCCGATAGCTGACGAAAATATCATATTCAAATCCAGTGAAGATTGAAGCCATAGACACGAGTTGGGGAATAGATTATTCTGTTGATATTAGGAATAACTATTTATAAAAGCAAGAATTAATCTTAACTCAAGTCAAAAATAAAAAACAGAAGGCCGAATAATGACTCTGAATCAAATCGCCTTCCCCTTCCATCTTCCCGACTTCATATAAACAAAGGCCATCGAGAACATGCTGATCCAATATACCCACTCGCTGCCCCAACCCCAGCCGATAGAAAGATTCCAATACTCCAACACCAGAAATACATAGACGCAGTAGACTACGATGGTTACTAACTCAATCATCAGATTCACAGCTGAGTTACCGGTGCCGGTTACAGCATTAAGCCAGATCGTGCCCACTGACATCATCAATAATGCTACAGACACGATGCGCACAATGGGCACTGCCTCGGCAATAAATTCATCTCCCTGACTGTAAAATGATAAAAAGAATTCAGGTACAATATTCAAGGTCACAAAAATGAAAACAGAAACGCCCAAGCTCATCTTCACAATACGGTTGATCAGCGGCATAACTTCATCTTGTTTCCCTTGACCAATAATATTACTCACCATCGTGTTGGTGGTGGAGGCAAAGGCCCAACAGAAAATCCCAAACAATCCAAAAATATTTCGCATGGTGTTGGAGATCGCTAAGGCACGTGGGCCGTGGTGCTCTACCAGGATATAAAAATATTCCCAACTCATGATGCTGATCGCAAACTGCACGATCAGCGGTGCCGACATGGTGAGAATTAACTTAATGATCGAATAATCAATTTTTGTTTGTTCAAAAAACGCAAACGATTTGTGAATGCCTTTGAGATGAATGACCGCATAAATCACAATCAAGCCAGAAGCTTCAGCAATAATCGATGCATAGGCCGCCCCATTAAAACCAATGGCAGGAAAACCTAAATGGCCAAAGATCATCGCGTAATCCAATACGATGTTTACAACGGCTTCAGCCAACGTTCCCCAAACCAAATAACGAGTTTGGTTAGTACCGACTAATAATGCGTTGCGCATAACATATAAATAGAGGAAAGGAAGTCCCCAGATTCTGATCAACAAAAAATCAACAACCTGATCGGCAATAACAACATCATGAATAAACCGGTGCATCACCCAGGGAGCAAATAAGTACGTTGCACCAATACCCAATGCTGCAATGCCCAACGCGACCCAGACACCATTAAAAAAGATCCGGCCAATTTCCTTAGGTAAATTCTGTCCTGCTCTTCGCGCAATCAAGGCTTGTAAGCCATTGTTGAGTCCATTACCAATCACTGCAAAGATTAAATAATACACACCGGTGATGCCGGCACTGGCCAACTGCTGCTCGCCCAGCATGCCCAAGAAAATATTGTTGGTGATGAAGTTGATCTGTGGCACCAGCATCGCCAGGGTGATAGGCAATGCCATGAACAAAATTTGCCGGTAGCCGGTATTAAGACGTAATTCCATGTAAGAGTATTTGTAAAAGTACTTGAAAAGATTTGTTCAGAAGTAACTTCATCGCAAACGATTTAATATAGCAAAATAAGACCCTGAGAAGTATTCAGTTGAAATACAAAAAACCTAATTAACTTGAGGCTTATAAAAAGTAAAATTTAGGATGAACACAAAGAAAATCGCCATCATTGGCGGAGGAAATCTAGGAGCTGCCATTGCAGAAGGATTATTAAAAAGTGGTTTTGCAACACCTCAGCAAATCACCGTGACAAGAAGAACACTTTCACGATTACACGCTTTAAAAGAACAAGGCGTTACGATCACCGACAATAATCAGGCAGCTATTGAAAACAGTGATGTGATTATTGTTGCCTTGAAACCATATAATGTAAAAGAAGTATTGGAAGGATTAAAGAATTCTTTCGACCCGAAAAAACATATAGTGATTAGTGTTGTCACGGGAGTATTTCTGAATGAGTTAACGGCTATCATTGATCATGGTGTTCCAATATTTCGTGCCATGCCTAATACGGCAATTGCCATTCAGGAATCCGTGACTTGCCTTTGTCAATCCAACGCCACAGATTCACAGATTGAATATGTAACTGATTTGTTCAATCAATTAGGAGTAACCATTTCCATTGATGAAAAACTAATGGATGCCGCAACCGTATTAGGCGCTTGCGGAATTGCCTATGCATTACGTTTTATTCGTGCTGCCACACAAGGAGGAATTGAAATTGGTTTTGATGCGAAGACGGCCAATCTCATTGCCGCACAAACGGTGAAAGGCGCTGCTGAATTATTGTTAAAAGGCAATCGCCACCCCGAAGAAGAAATTGATAAAGTAACAACGCCTAAAGGTTGTACGATTGTGGGACTCAATGAAATGGAACATCGTGGATTTAGTTCTTCTTTGATTCGTGGTATTGGGGCTTCTTATAATAAGATCATTTCTTAAACATCGCAGTTGTCCTGCATTTTTGAGATGTCATCTGAGATGATCAGATGATATTCATGGATCCTTCACTTCAAAAACATAGCCATGTGATTGGGTAAATTTGGTTACTCACTTAAATTTTCCATTGTGTAAATCCACGATAAACAATATCTTGAGGTGAAACTTTTTAGATATTGACTCCTTCTTCGCCACTGATGCCACGAACTCTTGAAAGAATAGCCTCAACAAAATTCTCTCAGATCAGGCTCATTAATTGCCTGCTCATCTTCGTTGTTGGTTTTTCCATACAATCCTGTAATCAATCAGGCAACCAGGCTTATGAAACGGATATTCCAGATTCAATCAGTTATAATTTTGATATCAGGCCAATCCTTTCCGATAAATGTTTTAAGTGTCATGGCCCTGATGCTAATAAAAGGCAAGTGGGGTTAAGATTAGATATTGCCGATAGTGCCTACAAGACTTTGGATGAAAATCCTTCATGGCATGCCATCGTCCCTGGCGACCCGATGCTTTCTCAAGTATTCCTGCGCGTATCATCCTCCGATACTGCTTTGCAGATGCCACCTGTAAATTCCAAGTTGACCTTAACAGCACGCGAAGTCAAGTTGATCCAAAAATGGATTGAACAAGGAGCGCGCTATGAACCTCATTGGTCATTCATACCACCAGAAGATCGGGGCATTCCGTCAGTAAAAAATAAAGAGTGGCCAAAAAATGAAATTGACTATTTCATTTTGCAAAAGCTGGAACAGAATCGATGGACACCCAATAAAGAAGCAGATAAGGAACGCTTATTAAAGCGTGTAAGCCTCGACTTGAATGGACTACCTCCCTCACTGGAAATGATGGATGCCTTTCTTGCGGACAATGATCCCGATGCTTACGAGAAAATAGTTGATCAGTTATTACAACAGCCCGCCTATGGAGAAAAGATGGCTGTCCACTGGATGGATATTGCAAGGTTCGCAGATTCTCATGGTTTTCAGGATGACAGCTATCGCACTCAATGGCCGTGGCGCGATTGGGTAATCAAGGCATTCAATCAGAATATGTCGTACAAGGATTTTATTACCTGGCAATTGGCAGGTGACTTACTTCCCGATGCAACGAAAGAACAACTACTGGCTACAGGGTTCAATCGCAATCATAAGATCACAGAGGAAGGCGGTATTATTCCGGAAGAGTACCGCTCTATGTATGTTACCGATCGCACGGACTTACTTGGTAAGGCTGTACTGGGAGTAACCATTGAATGCGCCCATTGTCATGACCACAAGTATGATCCATTCTCTCAGAAAGATTATTATCGCCTCTATGCATTCTTCAACAACGTAAATGAATTTGGTATCGAGTCTGTTGTGGGCGGACCCGAAACCTATGCCAAGAAACCATTCATGGAAATTACCGAAGAGGACTTAAAGGGTATTCTATCATTTATTAATAAAAGAGACACGAATCAATTGATTGTTTCGGTCATGGGCGATCTTGATACGCTACGGAAAACTCATGTGCTCAAGCGCGGTAACTATGATGCCCCCGGTGAGGAAGTAAATGTTGGCACACCTTCTTCCATTTTATCTTTCAATGATGATTATCCAAAAAACAGACTAGGACTGACCCAATGGTTGTTTGATAAGCGGAACCCACTTACCGCAAGAGTTTTTGTAAATCAAATGTGGCAGGAGTTTTTTGGAAAAGGTCTCGTGAAAACTTCTGGTGATTTCGGAATGCAAGGTGAACTGCCATCACATCCTGCACTGCTGGATTGGCTCGCTGTAGATTTTATGACACACGGCTGGGATATCAAGCGGCTGGTAAAACAACTCGTAACTTCAGCAACTTATCGTCAATCCGCTATTGTCACTGATGAAAAACTAAAAGCTGATCCTGAAAATATTTATCTGGCGCGTGCACCACGCTATCATATTGAAGCAGAGTTTATCAGAGATCTCGTGTTGACTTCAAGTGGCTTGCTCGATAAAACAATAGGTGGCCCAAGTGTAAAACCCTATCAGCCTGAAGGCCTATGGGAAGGAGCCACTTCAGGTCGCGGAATTTTATCTACGTATAGACAAGATCATGGAAAAGATCTTTATCGCAGAGGTCTTTATACGTTCGTTAAGAGAACGGTTCCCCCTCCCACCATGGGCATTTTCGATGCGAGCAACCGCGATCAGTGTGAAGTAAAAAGATTAAGAACAAACACTCCCTTGCAAGCCTTGATGATGATGAACGATCCTGCCGTGCTTGAAGCTTCGCGTGTCCTTGCCGCAAAACTACTGATTGAAGATAACAACGCTCAGGATAAAATCACGAAAGCATTCCGGTTAATTATCTGCCGGAAGCCGCGCGAAAAGGAGATCACGATCCTGCAAAATTATTATGATGAGAGGCTAAAAAATATCTCTGCTACAACCGCGAAAGATTTACTAGATGTTGGTGAATATCCCATTCCAGAAAATGTGGACACGATAGAACTCGCGGCCATGATGCAAGTGGTGAGCTCGATATACAATTTAGAAGAGGCCATAACAAAGTAATGATATGGGAAACGATTTATTTGAATATGGTCTGAACTTCAACCGCAGGCGCTTCTTATCAAAAGCAAGTTTGGGTCTTGGCAGTTTGGCACTGGGTTCGTTATTGGTTCCTGGTCTTTTTGGTGGAGACAAAAATCAGGATGACGACTTCGTGCCTGGGATTCCTCATTTTGCTCCTAAAGCTAAAAGAGTAATTTATTTATTTCAGAATGGAGCGCCATCACAGTTGGAGTTGTTCGATTACAAACCCAAACTCAGGGAGATGGTAGGTCAGGAGCTTCCAGCTTCAATAAGAGGCGGGCAACGATTGACCGGTATGACTGCCAATCAAAATTCTTTTCCGTTGGCCGGATCATTTGTTGATTTCAAACAATACGGTGAGTCGCGGGCGTGGATCAGCGATCTGTTTCCATATACATCGAAAATTGTTGATGACATTTGTATAGTCAAGTCGATGTACACGGAGGCGATCAACCATGATCCCGCATTAACTTTTTTGCAGACCGGTGCACAGCAAGGCAACCGTCCATCCATGGGTTCATGGCTCAGCTATGGACTTGGCAGCGAGAACAAAGACCTTCCTGCATTTACGGTTTTACTTTCGCGCGGAATTGGTAATGGGCAAGGTGTGTACACAAAACTCTGGTCGAATGGATTTCTTGATTCAATCCATCAGGGTGTACAGTTTAGCGCGGGTGAAAATCCGGTTCTGTTTATCAAAGATCCTAAAGGGATGGATCGTGATACCCGTAGGAAAATGCTGGATAACGTTTCATCGCTTAACCAACTTGCTTATCAGGAGTTTGGTGATCCTGAAATCACAACAAAAATTCAGCAGTATGAAATGGCTTACCGGATGCAAACTTCTGTGCCCGAGGTGATGGATGTATCCAAAGAGCCCGATGACATCATCAAACTCTATGGCCCCGATTGTTTAGTGCCCGGAACTTTTGCAGCGAACACATTGCTCGCGCGAAAACTTTCAGAAAACGGTGTGCGGTTTGTTCAACTCTATCATCAGGGTTGGGATCAGCATGGCGATCTGCCTTATGAAATTACAAAGCAGGCGAAAGATGTTGATCAAGCCTCTGCCGCATTGGTCACCGATTTAAAACAGCGTGGCTTGCTGGATGAAACACTAGTGATATGGGGCGGAGAATTTGGACGGACCAACTACAGTCAGGGAACATTGACTAAAGATAATTATGGGCGCGATCATCATCCACGTTGCTTCAGCATCTGGATGGCCGGTGGTGGAGTGAAGCCCGGCATTGTTTATGGTGAAACGGATGAGTTCGGATATAATGTTATCAAAGACCCGGTGCATGTGCATGATTTTCATGCCACTGTTTTGCATCAGCTGGGACTTGATCACGAACGACTCGTATTCAAACATCTCGGCAGGCGCTACCGACTGACTGATGTGGACGGTAAGGTTGTAAAAGATATTTTGGTATAAGAAGTCATGAAAGAACGCCTTCATACCTATGCCGGCAATTTTCTATTTGCCCTGAACATTTTCATTATCTTCCTTCTGCTTTTTGAAAGCAATCTGGAAATTCCGATATGGTTGCATCCGTTTGGCAGAATGCATTTACTTCTGCTGCATTTCCCGATTGTGCTGCTTTTGATTTCGATGATCTTAGAAATTTTTGGCACACAAACCTCTTTTAAAACACAACCATTCTATCAAGAGTTTGCATCCATTGTATTGCTCATTGGTGTCATCTATGCGGGTATCACTGTTATCATGGGTTTGTTCTTGTCGAGGGAAGGTGACTATGGACTTGATATTCTGTCATGGCATAAATGGTTCGGAGTAAGTGTTTTCTTTCTGGGCTCCAGTATGTACGCCATCCGGAATTCGGATAAGTATAAAACAGCAGTGTCAAAGCTGGGTGGCTCTGTTACTATCGTTTGTCTTCTGCTTACAGGACATTTCGGAGCAGCGTTAACACACGGTGATGGTTTTATCTGGAAATCAGTTATTGATGAAACTGCTGAAGTAGTGCCCATCGAACAAGTACTAGTGTTTGACCATTTGATAAAACCGATACTGGATAGTAAATGCACGGGTTGTCATAATCCTGACAAGCTTAAAGGAAAATTAGTGTTGACAGATTCTGCATCTATTCATAAAGGAGGAAAATCCGGAAAGTTGTTTGTGTCGGGTAATCCTGGAATCAGTCTGCTCATAAAACGTATTCATCTCGCGCCAGAAAATAAAAAGCATATGCCGCCATCAGGAAATACTCAACTTACTCCCGATGAAAAGGAACTTCTTCGGTTGTGGATCAAAGCAAACACCCGGTTTAATCAAAAGATAGTAAGCCTGCCACCAAAAGATTCATTAAGACTTCGCGCAACAGCATTTTTGAATTCGAGTGAAGCCATCGATGAGCCATTTGATTTTTCTTCAGCCGATGAAGAAACAGTTAAAATGCTCAATACGAATTCTCGTGTGGTATCCCCATTGGCAAAAAATTCTCCCGCATTGTCGGTGAGTATCTACAACAAAGAAACGTATTCTTCACAAACACTGACTGAATTAATGGATGTGAAAATTCAGATTGTATCACTGGAACTCAGTAACATGCCAGTCACCGATAATGATTTGAAAGGTGTAGCAAGGTTTGAAAATCTGCGTAGGTTAAACCTGAACTTCACCAACATTACCGGTGATGGACTGGCAGCCCTTGCCTCTTTGAAACAGTTAAGAAGTTTATCCCTTTCAGGAACGAAAGTTAATTATCAGGACCTGAAACAATCCATGGCGCGTTTTGAAAACCTGAGTACTATTTCATTATGGAAGACGGTAGTCAGTGATGATGAGTTAATGCAGTTGCAGACAGAATATAAAAACATTCAGTTTCTCACTAGGTTGAAAGATGATGGAAGCAATCCTATAAAACTTAATACGCCAAGACTGAAACATAAGTCTCTTGTTTTTGATGATTCCATACAACTTCAATTGTTTCATCCAGTAAAAGGTGTTGACATCCGATTCACCACCAATGGCAGTGAACCCGACACTACGGCATCGATATTCGATGGCACAACTGTTTTGAAAGAAAGTACAACGATCAAGGCTCGGGCTTATAAGTTGGGCTGGTTAAACAGTGATGCAGTAACCTTATATGTGTACAGGAGCTTCTTTAAACCCGATAGCATTATGTTACTCTCGAAGCTTAATCGGGTTCATCCGGCTAATGGGGCTCAAACATTTTTTGATCATCAGCTTGGAACGTTTAATGCCAACAGCCCGGCATGGGCCAATAACTGGGCAGGGTTCATAAGAAATGACATGGAATTGTTACTGGAGTTTAAAACACCAAAAGAGATTTCATCGGTTGCGATGAACACGCTCATTGAAACTGAGACCTCTATTTTCCCTCCAGCCACTATTGAGATTTGGGGAGGCCCCTCGATCGACAAAATTCAATTGATCATACGCATGAATCCCGAACACCCTAAAAATTATCGAAAGCCATTCATTGAATTGATTGAGTGTAAAGTGCTGAAGCAGAAAGTATCGTACCTCAAAATAATAGCGAAACCTGTAATGAAACTTCCTGCCTGGCATAAGAACAAAAATAACCCAGCCCTGTTGCTGGTGGATGAGGTGCTGATTAATTGAGCGGGTACACGAAAAGAGATTCTTTCTAAAATACCAAAACACCTGTTAGAACCCGCGCGAATGGAAATCGCGATGATTTAAAAGTTTACATTTGCATCATGTCTGAATTGTTCACTTCCACCAGCCGCATCATTGTTACCTGCAGCAAAAGACTTGCTCCTTATCTGGAGCAGGAAATTATTGAACTGGGATTAAAACCTACCCGCACTTTCGTTACCGGAGTCGAGCTCCAGGGAACTGTGAATGATTGTATTTTATTAAACCTGAATCTGCGCTGCGCCAGTCAGGTGTTGTATTCACTCAAAAGTTTCCGATGCAATGGACCTGATGATCTTTACGAAGCATTGATTCGCTATCCATGGGAGAATTTACTTTCCAATGATGGTTATTTTTCGGTCACCAGTAACGCCACCCACTTTACCGTAAACAACGACATGTTTGTTAATGTAAAAGTGAAAGACGGTATTGCCGATCGCATGCGCAGGGAAACCATGCGCAGACCTGATTCAGGATCTGAGCTGGATCGTGCGGTTTTTCATTTATACTGGAAGGATGAACAGGCAGAAATTTTTCTGGATACTTCTGGTCAAACATTGGCTAAACATGGTTACCGCAAAATTCCCGGTAAAGCTCCTATGATGGAGTCACTCGCTGCGGCCACAGTGCTGGCAACCAGGTGGGACCGTCAATCTCCTTTTGTGAATCCGATGTGTGGCTCCGCTACAGTAGCGATTGAAGCCTTGATGATCGCGACCAATCGCAGACCGGGATTGTATCGCAAGAATTATTCATTCATGCACGTTACCGGATATGATCCATCGTATTACAATGAGCAGGCACAGAAGCTGCAAGATCAAATTGTGGAGATTCCTAATCTTAAAATAATTGCATCCGACATTAGTGAAGATGCTATCAACATATCAAAAATAAATGCAGGCCTAGCCGGAGTAGAACAGCTTATAGAATTTGAAGTATGTGATTTCGCAGAAACAAAAATGCCTGAAACTCCCGGAGTAATTTATTTCAATCCTGAATATGGAGATCGATTGGGAGAGGTTACAGAATTAGAGGAAACCTATGCGCGCATCGGTGACTTCCTGAAAAAGAAATGCCAGGGATATCTGGGATACATTTTCACTGGCAATCTTGACCTCGCCAAAAAGATCGGACTGAAAGCCAGTCGCAGAATTGAATTTTATACCAGCACGATCGACTGTCGTCTTTTAGAATATGAATTGTATGGAGGAAGTAGAAGGGCACCTAAACCTGATGTACAAAATGAGCAATAATCATTTAAACTTTTAGGGAACAATGATTCTGGTATCTTTAAAATCTATTCTCTCATTAGTCTTACTTAGTTTGCTAAGCACAATGCCTTACGAAAGTATGAGTCAGAAAAAAGCCAGTACGCAAGTAATTGCTCATCGCGGTGCATGGAAAAATACAGGAGTCCCTGAAAACTCGATTGCATCTCTTCAACATGCCATCAAATTGAATTGTTGGGGAAGCGAGTTTGATGTTCACCTGTCTTCCGACTCAGTTCCATTTATTCTTCACGATCATTCCATCCAGGGAATTCATATTGAAAAAACTACTGCTGCTGAACTTTCGCAAATAAAACTTGCTAATGGTGAATCACTTCCAACATTGAAGTCTTACCTCGAATCAGGAAAAAATCAAAACACTACACGGCTCATTCTCGAGATAAAATCGTCCGACATCAGCAAAGAACGATCATTGGTACTAACAACGAAATGTGTTCAAATGGTTCAGGAACTAAATGTGGCTTCTATCACCGAATACATCGCCTTTGATTTTGATGTGTGTAAAAAAGTAAAAGAGCTGGACCCTTCCGCCATCGTCACGTATTTGAATGGTGATAAGTCTCCCGATGAATTGGTCGCTGTCGGACTTAATGGAATGGATTATCACTTTAGTGTTTTTAAACAACATGAAGATTGGCTCAAAATATCAAGAAAGAAAAAATTAATCACCAACGTATGGACGGTGAATGACGAAGAAACCATGCGCTGGTTCATCGGCCGAAAAGTGAATTACATCACCACCAATGAACCCGAACGGTTGATTGAATTACTGAAATAGACGGAATAAAAACCGTTCACCCTCTTTCTTTTCTTTTCAGATAACCTTCGTGGATTAGATGCATCGTTTTTATATTTTGCCCATCAATTAACATTAATTACTATGCGTTTTCAATTTACTCCAAAAGGTTTTCCCATCATGATCGCAGTGTGCTTCATCAGCATCCTGACTTTCGCACAAACAGATCGGGTGCTTCCTGCTGAATCAGCTGTGAATTCTACCGGGCAAGTCACCATCAAAGGCAAGGTGGTTCCTTACAAAGTAACCGCAGGAACACAGCCTGTATTCAATGCAGAAGGAAAGGCCAGCGCTTCATTATTCTATACTTATTACGAGCGCACTGACGTAACCGACAAGAGCAAAAGACCATTTGTGATTTCCTTCAACGGTGGTCCTGGCTCTGCTTCAGTATGGATGCACGTTGCATACACGGGTCCAAAGCAATTGAATATCGATTCAGAAGGATTTCCTGTACAGCCCTATGGCATACGCGATAATCCTCATTCCATTCTGGACGTAGCGGATATCGTTTACATCGATCCTGTGAATACTGGCTTCTCACGCATCCTTGATCCGAAAGCAGAAAAGTCAACCTTCTTTGGAGTGAATGCCGATATTAAATATCTCGCAGATTGGTTGGATGTATTTGTGAGTCGCACAGGTCGGTGGACTTCTCCTAAATACATCATTGGAGAAAGCTACGGCACAACACGTGTTTCTGGCTTAGCGCTCGAACTTCAAAATGCACATTGGATGTATTTGAATGGTGTGATCTTAGTATCGCCTACTGAATTGGGTATCAAGCGCGATGGTCCGGTAAATGATGCTTTGGCTTTGCCTTATTATGCTGCTGCAGCGTGGTATCAAAAAGCATTGCCAGCTGATCTTCAACAAAAAGATTTGAGTGATATCCTTCCCGAAGTAGAAGCATTCACGATTGACGAATTAATTCCTGCTCTTGCTAAAGGAGGCTTCATCGATGAATCAAAGAGAAAACAGATTGCTGCAAAAATGTCACGTTACTCTGGGCTTTCTGAAAAAATAATTCTCCAACATAATCTGGTAGTGCCTACTCAATTTTTCTGGAAGGAATTATTGCGCGAAAAAGGATTTACCGTTGGCCGTTTGGATTCCCGTTACTTAGGTATCGATCGTCAACTGGCGGGTGATAGTCCTGACTACAACTCAGAACTAACGTCATGGTTGCATTCTTTCACACCCGCCATCAAT
>JANOUH010000464.1:0-16821 GCA_031416795.1 Cytophagales bacterium
TGAGCAAATAATTTGGCATTTCTACTAAGCTTGTCGCCCACATGGATGCTCAGTTTGTTTGAAATACTTCTTATGTCTTTCACTTTTTCTGCAGCCCATTCTCTACCAGCGGTCTCCAATACCCAGGCATGTTGTGTATCACCGATGAGAAAACTGTTGTGATAGTAGAAACTTTTATTTCTGTAACCACCATTAGCATCTTGTCCATACCGCTCAAGCAGAGCGGTAATGCAGGTGATGGCCTCCTCAGCATGAGTACAACGCTCTAAAGCAAGCCGGAGCAAATCCATGCCCGTAAGGCCGTTGTTATGCTTTACAAATTTCACTTTCGTGAATACCGCCTCATTGCCAATAACAAGTCCGTGTTCATTAGCACCCATTTCGGCACCCCACATGTGAAAGGGTTTTGATAAAATGCATTCAAATGTTTCAGCAACCTGTGGAATTTCTATGTAAGTGCATGTCAGATTCTTTTCTGAATGGATTAGATGTGGAATGTGAATAATAGCTTGTGCTTCCTCAGGCTCGCGATCCGAGTTCTTGGCAAGCAGTAAGTTGCCATTTTTGGTTACCGATGGAAGCGCTACCAGTGTATCACACATCCCTTTTTATTTTAAACTTTCCACTAACAATTTTAATTCAAGGCTTTACAATCTGAAAATTGGCCAGGTGATTATGGATGGTTTTTATTTCATCCGCATTCAAAACTACATCACCTGCTTTTGCATTGGCGACAGCCTGTTCAGGATTCCGGGCTCCAACCAATGCAATGGTAATTCCGGGTTGTACTAATGTCCAGCTTAATACGAGTTGACTCAGTGTTATACTTTTTGCTTCAGCAAGAGGTTTTATCTTATCAAGAAACTCGTTGGTGCGTTTGATATTTTCGTCATGGAAGAAATACAAATTAGCTCGGTGATCCCCTTCCTCGAATTTGTAACCGGGTTTCATTTTTCCGGTGAGTAGTCCGCGCTCTAATGGACTGTAAGCCAGTATCGCTTTATTGTTTTGAATACAATGTGGTACTACTTCTTTTTCGATGTCCCTTTTCACCATGCTGAACGGAACCTGGTTTGAAACGATAGTGACTTTCTTCTCCGCTTCAATCATTTGCGCCACATTATAATTGCACACACCAGCATACCTTACTTTGCCTTGTTCAATCAGACGGGCAACGGTTTCCATCGTTTCGGAAATGGGTGTTGTAACATCATGCCAATGAATCTGATAGAGATCGATATAATCGGTCTTCAATCTGCGCAAGCTGTCTTCACATTCTTTCATGATGCTTTCGCGCCCTGAATATTTGTAGATGTCGATGTTCTGGCCTTGGTTGTTTTTACTTTTCATGGCCAGCTCGCCTTTGTTTAAGTCCCACCTCATTCCATACTTGGTAATGATCTGGACTTTATGCCGAGGTATGCCTACCAGCGCTTCTCCCACAATTTCTTCGCTCGTGCCCTGACCATAGATCGGAGCGGTATCAATTGATGTTACTCCTAAATCATAGGATTCACGAATAGCTTTGATTGCATCATTGCGATCTGAACTACCCCACATCCAACCACCGGCAGCCCATGCACCAAATGTGATCACGGAGAGTTCTAATTCCGAGTCCCCTAATTTTCTATATCTCATAATTTACCTTTATCTATTTTTCACTTTATACCTTCCGTGGAAAACAGCTGCACGCAAAGGTGATACAGAATAATTCTCATCTTCTCATTCTTTAAAAACACAAACTCCAAATTCCCCCTCTTTCTGATTTCCCGGTCTCTAGCAATTTTCCATTCTTTATAAAAAACGGCTGGCCATCTGTACCCAAATCCCAAAGCTCACCGCGAAGGAAAACATTTACTCCAATGGCAGCATCCGTGTTCTTTATCCTTCCCGGAAGGGCATACTTGATCCAGGCATCACGCTCTTTCAGTTTTTGGACATCGGTGGTATCCACATCATCCGGCATCCTGATCCCATCATAACCTTTCCAGTTGGCCGCCATGGTGTTGGTGCCGGCACAATAGGAATTCACCAACACAACTTCTGCAGCCAGTTGGTTGATGCGGTCATAGCTTTCAGGATACCACGAATCAGCACAAACCAACATCGCAGTTTTGCCAATAGGCAAATCGAAGAGAGGAAGTTCAGCAATCGGGTAGGCGGTTACAAATGGAATCTCACTGCTGATCGGAAATGATTTCTTGATCACTTTTGTGTCGATACTTCCATCAGGGTGAAATACAAAACTGGTGTTGTACAGGGGTTGCGTAGGATCGACCAGGATTTCATTATTGTAAATAGATGGTCCAGGCAAAATAATTGAACCTGAGTTAATATTTATCTGATAGGTTTTAGCCAACTTTTTTAACACGTTCCCATAGATTGCGGCCATGGTTTTACTCTTCATTCTAAAGATAGAAGCTGCCACCACATCACCCTCGTTTTGATGATTCAGGTAGGACTGAACAAAGCTTATGGGATTGCTCAGGACCATGATGGCCATCGCACCAGTAATAGTCTTTGTTTTGGCTACCGAAGTTTTCTCTTCATTGATCACCAGCCACGTTCCGAGGTATTCGGGAAGAAGTACCACCGTATTTTGATTGAAGTACCCGGATTGCTTTGCTTCCTCAAAATAGGTCTTTAGTTTCTCATGAAAATGCTGCTGACTGAGATAGTCATTCGTAACCATATAGGGTTGAATGCCCACCACATTCTTCTGGCAAATAGAATCTGTTTGAATAACCTCTGTGTGATCCAAAGCTGATTCAGAACTCGTCCAGGTTGCATCACGACCAATCTGAATCCATACGATCCAAACAACGAATAAAACCACGATAACCAACCCGAATTTTCTCATTCCTTAATACCTGTTAAGTATCTCATTGGCAGCTCGTTCACCAGCCCTTACTGCACCTTCAATATAGCCATACCAAACGTCTGAAGTCTCCGTTCCGGCCCAATGAATATGGCCTGTTGGCTTGGCCAAAGTGCCCTGAAAATTAGTCCACGCACCGGTAGGATATAAGCCGGCATAACATCCTTTACTCCAGGTCTCCTCGGCCCAGCAATGGTCGATATATTCAACGGGTTTAGCAGCAGCCTCACCGAAGTATCGGGTGAAGCTTTCCATGGCAATGGTCTTTCTTGTTTCCTGATCTTTCGAAAAGAAATCACGGGCGCGATCGGCAATACAGAATGCCAGCAACACCCCATAACTGCTATCGCCTGGTGAGGAGTCGAACAGAGTTTGAAATGGCGCATGTTCATCGGCTACTACCTGACCGCTGTATCCTTGCTCGCGCCAGAAAGGTTTTTCATACACACCCAGCACTTTACCTACAATGCCCATCGACATCTTATCGATCAATTGGGTTTTGAGTATGGGAAGCGTAGGCGTGAATTCGATATTTGAAATCAGCACAGGAGGTATGGCCACGATGATGTTTCGTGGCTGGTAAGAAAAGTCGCTGCCAAGTACTGTTACTCCGTCTTCGTGTTGTGAAATGCTTTTCACCGGACTATTCAATCGGATGGAAGTGATGAACGGTTCTGCTATGCGCTCTGCCAGCGTTTGCATACCGCCTGTGAGGCGATGCTGCTGTGCTCCGTCTTTTATGCTTAATAGATTGTTCAGGTTCGTGCCTGACTTGATATAGAACAGTGCATGCAGCAAGGAGACTTCATTCAATTCACACGCGTACACGGTCTCAAGTCCTGCGCGAACTACTTTATAACAAGGGGTTGTATAGCTGTACTTTCGCACAAACGCTTCTAAACTAATGCTGTCCCATTCCTTTGCTTTAGGTGTAAGCCATGGAGCTTCTAATGGAACTTGTTTCGCCAGGCTTTCTAACCGCTTCAATAAGAGATCAATGTTGATTAGCGAAGCCACATCCATCTTCGGAATTAAGCCTGTGTAAGTGCGAATAGTTTTGTTCAGATCGATTATGTTCTTTCCTTCATTATAGGTTTCATACCAAGCCACCTGGTGTTCTTTGGCCAGTGCATACATACGGTCCTGGGTGGGGCCTATCCATTGACCACCAAGGTCTACATATTTGCCATCTGCAAAATAACGGGTATGCGTTCGGCCACCCAGGCGCTCGCGTGCTTCCAGTAAAAGAAACTTCCTATTTGCTTTGTGTAACAAGCGGGCTGCAGCGAGTCCTGAAAATCCGCCACCGACAATGATGGTATCGAGTTGCTCTGACATAGGTTATTTGATTTTTAAATATACCCATGTCTTTCAAATTCATCGCGACAAAATTAAAATTCAGGATATGATTCGCCTCACGATGGACATCCAGGTGCCAACCGAAGCTATGCCTCCTTTGGGGGGAGGGAGACGCGGTGTAATCTTTGATTTCACCTTTAATTGCGAATTTTAATAATCCTACTTTTTCCTTGGGCTTGCCTACTGTCAAGTGCCTATTTAATTATTTCCACAGTATGTATGTTTCTCCGGTAGTCAGTGAATAAAAGCTTCTAAAATCTGCTTACCTTTACGATCGCTCTCTGATTGATGCGAGCAACGGTTTACCAATAACTTTCGTCCTGTGTCTTATAACAACCTCTTAAATTCAACCCACCATTAACGGAATCTTCACCATATCGCTTGATTTTGAGCTTCACTGGGGTGGGTTTGAGAAATGGGAGTTGGGTGGCTCCACACATGCCTCACGGGATGAGCGAGGACATTATGTGTCGGGAGGTGAGCTGAGGGCTTCGGGCGTGCGCAGCACCTACAGACAATATTTTCTTAACACAAGGTTAGTCATTCCCGAGATGTTGCGTGCCTTTCACCAACACGAAACGCATGTGACGTGGGCAACGGTGGGCCTGTTGTTTCATGAGACCAAATCAGAGTTGATAGGTAACATGCCTTTTCTCAAGCCTTCCCTGGTGAATGAGAAATTGTCGGCATATCGTTATATCGAGCAGGTGGGCATCGGAGACTCAGAAACGGAAGATCCTTTCCATTATGGACTGAGCCTGATCAAGCAAATCAAAAACACGCCATACCAGGAAATTGGCTCTCATACCTTTGCTCACTATTACGCCTGCGAGGAAGGACAGACCGCAGATCAGTTTCGTGCCGATCTGAAATCCGCCATGCGGGCAGCCTCAAAGCAAGGAATCGAGTTGAAGTCGCTGGTGTTTCCACGCAACCAGGTAAACGAAGCCTACCTTAAAATTTGTTATGAAGAAGGGTTTCAGTCGATCAGAACAAACCCTACCGATTGGTTCTGGCAGATTGAGAGCACGCAGTCAGAATCGATGTGGAAGCGTTTGAATCGTGGAGCAGATGCCTACTTCAACACCGGAAATAAGAAATCATATCCTTTGTCTTCCATCGAAGTGAAGGAAGGGATGCCGTTGAGTTTTCCTGCCAGTCGCCTGTTGAGGCCTTACAGTGCAAGACAGCTATTCTTAAACCGTTTTAAAATCAGCCGCATACTGCGCGAAATGGAAGAGGCCGCCCGTGCGCGGGAAGTCTATCACCTCTGGTGGCATCCTCACAACTTCGGAAACTACCCCCAGGAGAGCATGGAAGGCTTGAACCGCATATTGAAACACTATCAACATCTGAAAGCGAAGTATGGCATGGAAAGCTGTACCATGGGAGAGCTTACAGAGAAGCTGGTGAAGCGTGTTGAGCTGAGCAGGTTGAGGAGTGTTGGGGTGTAGGAGGGAAGTAGGCAATTTGCAAGCAATCCTGGATACAGCCATGGGTGATGTGATAAATAGGCAAAAAAATTGAAACCCAATCCTGAGCGGGCAAACAAGACACTGATGATTCCACCAGCCGAATAATGAAATCCAATCTTTTAAAGGTAAAGCAACACAGCGAAGGATCCCCTCAACCGTAGCACCAATACCACGGGACAAAGGCTTCGATTGTGGAGATCCTTCGCTAAGTCAAGTTTCAGGATCGAATAAAAGCACGCTGTAGACTTTTTTATTTGAATGAGAATTAAACATGATGCCCGCTCAGGATTGCGGTGAAGGGTTGGTTGGCGACTGGTAACGGGCAACCATTTCTATCCCCACAAATTTGAAATCAGAAATTTGAAACTAGTTTTGTTTCAATGATGCCAGTTAACTCCCGTCTTCTTCGAATCACCACTGCTTCCATTTCCCTGAAACTTTTACTGAGAGGTCAGTTTACATTTTTTCAGCAGCAGGGTTTTGATGTGTTGACGGTCAGTGCGGATGGTCCTGAGGTGAAAGACCTGATCGCTGACGGAGTGCCTCACCAGGTCGTGCCTATGACGCGGATGATCACCCCCATGCAGGACCTGATTTGCCTATGGCAATTGATACACGTGATCCGAAAATTCAAACCCGGCATTGTTCACACGCATACCCCCAAGGCAGGCTTGCTTGGGATGATGGCAGCGTGGATGTGTCGTGTGCCCGTGAGGATGCATACGGTGGCAGGGTTGCCGTTGATGGAGGCGAAAGGGGTAAAGCGAATGGTGTTGAAGTTGACGGAGAGGATTACGTATGCGTGTGCAAGTAAGGTTTATCCGAATTCATTGGGGCTGCTTCGTTTTATGGTGGCGGAATTTCAGATTCCAGATTCCAGATTTCAAATTGGGGAGAGATCCAACACCCATAAATTTGGGATTAGAAATTTGAAATTTGAAATTATCGGAAGAGGGAGTAGCAATGGTGTTGATTCAAATCATTTTTTGAGGACTCCTCCATTGTTAGACGCTGGGCGTGCTATAAGAGATCGTTATCAAATTCCGGATGAGGCGATCGTTTTTTGTTTTGTGGGGCGTGTGGTGAAAGATAAAGGCATCATAGAATTGGTGGAGGCGTTCAGAAAACTTGCTGATGTTGTTGATGCACGATTGCTATTGGTTGGTCCCTATGAACAGGAACTTGATCCGCTGCCAGAAGGAGTAATGTATTATATTCAGAATGATAGCCGTGTGATAGCAGCTGGCTTTCAACACGATGTGAGGCCGTGGTTGTTGACTTCAGACGTCTTCGTTTTCCCCAGCTACCGCGAAGGCTTTCCCAACGTAGTGATGCAGGCGGCTTGTTTGGAAGTGCCTTGTATTGTTTCGGATATCAATGGCTGTAATGAGATCATTGAAGACCAGGTGAGTGGTTTGATTGTGCCGCCTAAGAATGCAGCAGCGCTATATGATGCTATGTCGCAGATGGCACAGCATAAAGAGATGCGCGAGCACTGTGCGATGAAGTCGCGGAACTTTGTCAAGGAGAATTTTGATCAGCAGTTTGTGTGGGGGGAATTGTTGAGAGAGTATCAGGGACTGGGGAAATAGTTGCCAGCTTGCCTGCCGTAGTGCTAACGAAGGCAGGTTTCGGATGCCGGTTATCGGGTTTGTTCTACTCTTAAAACTGAACCACCATACCCCATATGAAACTGTCATACCGGGCAAGTAGGGTGATGGTCGACTGAAAAATAATATGGTAAGCATTGCATCACCTTACATCGAAGCAAGACGCGACCCGGTATCTGGTTCACCTCACTGAAAAGAACCTACATTGCACTTCTACATTAACAAGGAAAAACTTTATAAAACGATTGTACTATAAGGACGAGATACCGGGTCGCGCGAGACCACGGTTGATTTTTTATTGCAAGGGGGAAATATGAATCCTGAATCACCTTTTATCACGCTTGCCTGTGAAGACGGTTTCATAGCAGAGGGTGCAGGGAACTGTCATTTTGAAAATTCTAAATGAATCTTTACGCTGTTGACGTATGGTTTTCTACACTTTGGTTATCTTTATTCTCCATGGTAATTTAATTCGTGAAAAAATGAAGACACTACTTATTCAAACCGGCCTGGTTTTGTTTCTGTATTCCTGTTCCACTTTTCAACCCATAACAAAAAAGAACAAACCCATTACAAATGATATTCAATCGAAGATTATTCCTGGGAAAAGATACATGTTTTCGTTAAGATCCGGTCAGGATTTAATAGTACGTGTTGAAAAAGTTGATTCAGTAAATATCTATGGCACTGCACTGGGCAAAACAGAATATGCCTACAATGATACATTCCAGAGCCTGATCGTACATTCAACTAAAATATCTGTTAAAAAATTTAGCCCTGGAGCCACAGTGGCAGTAGTTGTAATTCCAATAGCATTGATAGGATTAGGGGCTGCAGTTGGTTCCATGGATGGAATACAAAGTATAATTAAATAATTTACTGTAACATACCTTATCTGGGGCATGTCTTACGTGCATTGTTGTTTTTGGGGAAGGCCTATTTCTATTTCATCCTCTGCAAACAAATCCCTTCCTTATTCCGCACATTCCACCCATATTTCTTTTTCAATTTCATTCCAATATAAATTCTATGAGAAATCTCGTCCGCCTTATTGGGCCGCTGGCCTTACTGGTATTCTACGTTGTGGCAGAAGCACAAACACTCAAGAAAGAAGACATCGATCAACTTAAATTCCGTCACATCGGCCCCATAGGTAACCGCGTTACCTGTGCGGTAGGTATCCCCGGAAATGATCTCGTCTACCTGGCCGGTGCTGCTACCGGGGGCATTTGGAAAACAACTGACGGTGGGCTTATCTGGCGGCCGGTATTCGATGACAAACCCGTTCATGCCATGGGCGCATTAGCTGTGGCTCCATCTGATTATCAGGTCGTATTCGCAGGCACGGGAGAAAGTTCCATCCGCTCTAATGTGTCCATTGGTAATGGGGTATGGAAATCTACTGATGGTGGTGAAACGTGGAATCATGCAGGCCTCGATAACACAGGACGCATTTCAAGAATCGTCATTCATCCTACCAATCCTGATATAATCTATGTGTGCGCGGTGGGTCATGCCTACGCTCCACAAAAAGACAGAGGTGTATATAAATCTACCGATGGAGGAAAATCATGGAAGCAGGTTTTGTTTGTGGATGAAAACACCGGCTCGTCTGACCTGGTGATGGACCCTAACAATCCCCGCATTCTCTTTGCCGGCATGTGGCAACTTTCGTTGAGTACATGGAATCGCACGAGCGGTGGTCCCGGAAGTGGTCTTCACATGTCTACTGACGGGGGCGAAACCTGGACAAAGCTCAAAGGCAATGGCTTACCTGAACAGCCCGTAGGAAAGATTGCTCTTTCCATGACACCAGCAAATCCTAACCGGGTATATGCTCTGATAGAAACCGGTGATGGTGTTGAAAAGATGGGCGATAAAATTGAAAGCGGTGAACTATGGCGCTCAGACGACAAAGGAAAATCATGGAGCCTGATCAACTCCAACCGCAATCTTACTGGACGACAAGCGTACTACACGCGCGTGACGGCATCACCAGACCAGGCGAATGATGTGTACTTCATATCATCCACGTTCTTCTCCAGCATTGATGGCGGGCGCACCACCGAACCGGTCGACTTTGCCACCCAACCCTATGGAGATCATCATGAGATGTGGATTGATCCGAAAAATGGAAATCGCATGATCGTATCCCATGATGGCGGCATTTCGATTTCTGAAAATCGTGGAAAGAGCTGGATGCGCATTAGTCTTCCGATAGCACAATTGTATCATGTCACTACGGATAATAATATTCCCTATAATGTGCTCACCAACCGGCAGGACGGTCCGTCTATGCGGGGCCCAAGCCGAAGTGGTGTAGGTGGATTTATGGGAGCCGGCATTGCCACGGGCATGTGGCATGAAGTAGGTGGGGGCGAGAGTGGCTTTGCGACACCTGATCCCAAGAACCCGGATATCGTTTGGTCAAGTGCTTCCGGTACGGGTGCAGTGGGTGGAGTGATGGTTCGTTACAACGAGAAGACACGACAATTTCGTCAGGTAGAAGTATGGCCCGACTATACGCCTGGGCACCCGGCCAGCGAGGTGAAATACCGGTTTCAATGGACATTCCCAGTGCTCATTAGTCCGCATGATAACAACACGGTATATGTGACCAGCCAGATGGTTCATCGCACCACCAATGGAGGACAATCGTGGGAAGTAATCAGTCCTGATTTAACGATGAATGATAAATCAAAACAACAAATGTCGGGCGGACTTACACCCGACAACATAGGAGTGGAGTATGCGAACGTTATCTATGCGTTTGAAGAGTCACCGGTCAAGCAAGGAGTATTCTGGGCAGGCACCAACGATGGACAAATTCAGGTAAGTCAGAATGGGGGTAAGGATTGGACGAACGTTACCAAGGGCTTGCTCGAGTTGCCACCATTCGGTTCTGTGCGAAACATAGAAGCTTCACGCTGGAGCGAAGGCAAGGCTTACCTCACCATCGATTTGCATGAGGTGGGAAATTTCCAACCCTTTGTCTACAAGACAGACAACTTTGGTAAGACCTGGAAAAAAATTACGAAGGGTATTGGAGCAGGCAACTTAAACTACTGTCGCAGTATCAAAGAAGATCCGAAACGCAAGGGTTTGCTTTATCTTGGCACGGAGAGTACACTCTATGTTTCTTTCGATGATGGCGAAAACTGGCAGGTGTTTATGAGCAACCTTCCACACACGCCCATGTATTGGATCGATATACAAGAGCACTTCAATGACCTTGTTTTAGGTACCTATGGTCGTGGAGTCTGGATTCTCGATGACCTTTCACCGCTGCAACAAATTCCACAAAACGCTTCCACGGTTAAGTCTGTATTGTTTAATCCGAAAGATGCTTACCGCTTTCAACCGAAGACCTCTACCATGCAGTTCCTGCCAGAACCTTCTACGAGTTTCGATCCACCAACCGGTACATCTATCAACTACTGGCAGAATTCTGACAAGGACAGTGTGAAGATCTACATCACTTCCACAACAGGAGATACCGTGAAGACCTTCAAGGAAAAAGGAAAAGCAGGCATCAGTCGGGTGTGGTGGGACTTCCATGGAAAACCAACCAAAGACATCAAGATGCGCACAACACCAACGGGTGCCGATTGGGTGGCGCTTGATAAAGGCAGGTCGCGGCCCGCCTTTATCAGCTACGGTTTTAGATCATACCTGATGCCTCCTAGGAAATATAATGTGAGTATGGTATCCGGTGATCAGAAGTTTAACAGCACACTCACGGTTAATAAGGATCCTCACTCAGACGGAACATCCAGCGATATAGCAACACAGGTGGAGTGGTTGGCAAAGATCCATGCCGATTATGATGCTGGTGGCAAAATGGTAAGTGAAATAGAATCCATACGCAGGCAGTTGTATGATTTGCAGGATGTACTGCGCGCAAAAGGTAGCGCCTATAAGAAGTTGGTGCAATCCGCTTCTAAGTTAGATAGTATGCTGATCATAACAGAAAGCAAACTCGTGCAGCTAAAATACACCGGCACAGGCCAGGACGATGTTCGCTATCCTGAAATGTTGCTGGGAAAATTTGGCTACCTGGGAGGTGCTATTGCTTCGGCTGACCAACACAAAGAAGTATATGCCATGCTCAAGCAACGACTCAGTGATGTTCAAAAGGAATTTGATGCACTGATAAAGAATGACTTTGCGTCTTTTCTGAAATCGTTGAAGGAACAAAATATTGAGGCGGTGGTAACAAGTTGGAAGTGATGATTGATGAAAGGCGTGGAGTCCCGGGGCGGAGACTCCACTGGGAAATGAAGAACAGAATATTGAGCCGGTGATAACAGGTTGGAAGTGATATGGAGTAATTAATCAAGTCAACATGAACACCTCTGTAGTTAAAGCTGCAGGGGTGTTTTTTTTATAACTTACTCTGGGATGGTATTAGTCGGACCCATGTATGATTTCCTAAACTTTACTACTTTCTGGAAACGAATTCTAATAAACACTAAATGGGTTCCATTATTTAATACCGTGTAAATACGGTAATTATTAAGAATGCTTTTTAAGGATATTTAGCAGAGAATAATAGCCTGCCGTAAATTAGTTTTGGAATATTCTTAAGCTTTACCCCTAACAACCCCCTTATGCAATCCTTTTCCCGTAGTGGTTATGATGATAAAGACAGTTTGAATATCATCAAGAATAGATGCTATTTAGTTGTCTTATCAAATAAATTTTCTATGAGAGTAGTATTGATTTTCCTGGTTTTCCTCTGTTTGTCCCACATGGTGCAGGCTCAACATTCAGTGGTAAAAGGATATGTGGTGACGGTTAACAAAGATACCCTGAGCGGATTTATTCAGGATAAAATGGATAAAGAATTGATTTTGGAGGTGAATTTCTTTTCTGACAAGTCGCAACCTTCGAAAACTTATAGCCCCTCCCAAATTATTGAATTTGGAATGGGTAATAGAATCTTCAGAAGATTTAGTGTAAATGATTCTGACTACCAATTTGGTAAGCTCGTTAACGAAGGAACGTTATATTTTCTGGTCAGCTCCCAAAATAAAGAACCGATTTATTTTGTAAACAATAACCTGACGGGTAACTCGGCTACGCTGGTTCAACCAGTAAAAATGCAGGGGCAGCATTACAGTGCAAAGCGAATTAGTTCTGAATATTTATATGCGAATAAATTCTTATCAGTAGCACAGTTACCAACTGAACTATCGGTGATCAAACAAATTCCTTTTCGTGAAAAGGCATTTCGAAAGTTTGTGACCGACTACAACGTGAAGTCAAATATAGAAACTGCCAAAGTGTACACGGACAGTATCATTCAACATCACATCATCTCCGTAGGGGTGTTTAAATCCACAACAGGAGACTATCCCAATCCAGGCTATACTGTTTCTTATTTTTTTGGAAAAGAAAACAGGGATCTAAACCGAAAAGGATTTTGGATACACGGAGTGCGGTACGAATCCGTATCAGAAACCAGGAATTTTTCGGTGACCAATACATCCTACCTAAGCAAGATCTCAGCTTTTCAACTCTTACCTTTTGGTTATCGGTATGCACCCATGCCCACGAAATCAAAGCCATACCTGATTGGTATATTTGGTTTAGGTTTTTACAATGAAAAAGGATATAGCGGCTATCCCACATTGGCTCCGAATAATGTAATCTCTGTAGTTCCTGTTTTTAATTTTGGTGGCGGTTTTTCAATAAATACCGGAAAAGGTAACCTGGTTTTAGAGTCATCGTTCGATATTCCTTTAAATGGTCTCTATGGATATCGCCTTGGCATCGGCTATGATTTTTGAGCAAGCTGAATCATGATTTCAGGCAATACAAAAGCTCAGTCTTTTTTTAATTCGGTTCCGATATCCAAAGGAATCTTTGCATAGTTGATCCCACGCATGTCATATCTTTTGAATTGTTTGGTCATCCTCATCTTAAAGTCGCTCCAGTTTTTCTTTTCGTTGGGTGTCCACACGATCTCAGCCAATGCGCTCAGGCGTGGAAACACCATGTACTCTACTTTTTTGGGATCTTCCATGTATTCGGCCCACGCACAGGCTTGTGCACCGAGGATGTGCTTTGCTTGTTCAGGAGTAAGCACAGGTGGAATGGGATCATATTGATAAACCTTTTCAAGCGTGATGTATCCTCCGGCTGCCAGTGGTTCTGTTTTTGGGTTGCCCTGATACCACCAGAAGTACAAGGATTGTATCGGAGTCATGATCACATCGTGTCCGCTCTTCGCGGCTTCAATGCCTCCCTCAATTCCCTGCCATGACATCACAGTGGCGTTGGGTGCGAGTCCGCCCTCGAGAATTTCATCCCATCCAATAATCTTTTTGCCTTTGGCGTTGATGAACTTCTCCATGCGCCTGATAAAATAACTTTGAAGTTCATGCTCATCTTTCAAGCCCAGGTCTTTGATTTTCTGTTGAATTTTATCCGAAGCTTTCCATTGATCTTTAATCGCTTCATCTCCGCCAATATGGATGTACTCGCTGGGAAAAACATTCATCACTTCTGTCACTACATCTTCCAGAAATGAAAAGGTGTTTTCTTCTACATTGAAAATATCAGGGAATACACCCCAATAGGTGCCCACTTCCACGGGTTGCCCTGATACACCAAGTTCAGGATAAGAAGCAATGGCAGCTTTCGCATGGCCAGGCATTTCAATCTCGGGCACTACGGTGATGAATCTTTCTTTGGCATACTGTACGATTTCTTTGGCTTGCTCTTGAGTATAAAATCCTCCATGAGGAATTCCATCAAACTGATGTGGCTTCTTTTCTACATGTCCGATCAATGATTCTTTGCGCCAGGCACCCACCTGGGTAAGCTTTGGATATTTCTTGATTTCAATGCGCCATCCCTGATCATCGGTGAGATGCCAGTGAAAGGTATTCAACTTATGCATCGCCATGTTATCAATATACTTTTTGATAAAATCCAACGGCACATAATGACGTGCTACATCCAGATGCATTCCGCGCCAGGGGAAGCGAGGCTTGTCTTTAATTTCTACACCCGGTAAATTCCAAATAGTTTTCAGAGAAGGAGAGGAGCCTTCTATTTCGGCAGGCAACAATTGATAGATCGTTTGCAAGCCATAAAATAATCCTGCTGGTTCTGCTGCTTTTACAATGACAGCATGATTTGTTACCGAAAGCTGATACCCTTCTTTACCTAAGGATGCGTCATCGATCCTGGCAAAAAAAATTATCCCTTTATCGTCAGTGGTTTTATTTCCTTCTTCCACGTTGATCTTATATCCAGCCACTTGCTGAAATTTGCTGGCCAACATAGTGGCGATACGTACAGCTTCTTTATTTCCTTGCTCCGCTACAATCCTGGTTTTATTGGTGATGGTAAACGTAGCGTTCGTTCTTTCCAACTTCTCAGGCATGGGTATGATACCGACATCACTCTGTTTGCTTTGCGCTTCGGTCTTGATCAGCGAAAGCGTAAGCACGAATAACATTAAGCTTGTTCGAAATCTATTTTCCATACTCCTTGTGTTTAAATCTCTTTTATACTGCCTATGGTTTCACAGATCAGTTAAAACATTAATGCATGGTTATGTCACACGTTCCAAAGCCACCCCGATAGTAATTGAATTGTACATTCGGATGATCGGCCAGCAGCGACATAGGCACTGCGGTATCCACAATATGATTCGCGATCATGTAGGCGGTGAGGCGCTGACCGAAAGGATTGTCGTGCATGCCTGCGTGCCAGATGGAAACTTTATCAGCCTTCCAGGTTTCAACAGGACCAACGGTGATGGCTTGAGTAGGCACCATCGTAATATTTCCTCCGCCTGACGTGCGCGCATTCTGAGCCACGGTAAGCGGATGCAGATCGACTACACGCGTGGCGAGCTTACGATATTCTGAAGCGGGTGGTGGATTGTCTTTGTAATTTCCTTCGCGCTTTGGCGGATCATTGAAGGCCCAATGTTTAATATCACCTTGCCCGCCTTGCATGATGGCACAGCGCACACCATCCCAACTCTTTCTGTAAGTCGTAGTATCTCCTTTTGGAAAATGTAAATGCTCATTGGGCATCACCAGGTCTTTTCTGATTTTATCAAAGCACAATGTTCTGTCCGCCTTCTCAAACGAAAGAGGATGATCAGCAGAAACTTCACGATCACCAGAGAACCATTCGTCCATGCCCCAGAAGTGTGCCGACTTCAGTGAGATGCCTAGCTCATTGACCATGCGCGCTACGAGGGGAAGTTGTTCGGTGGGACCAATTGGTCCGCAGATGCCCACCGGATTATCGGAAGTGGATTGTTTCCAGGCTGTGATGTATTCGAGCGCTTCTGCCAGGTAAAAATCTTCGAGCGTATCATAAAATAGAATCTTAAATCCGGGGCGGGAAAGTTTTAACATTATTTCCGGTGTGAGTTGCGCGGCCTCCTTTACGATCTCGGTGTCGAGTGTGGTGTAATCCCACCAGTCGGGTGCTATTGAACTTATTTTTCGTGCCATAGTAAAAATGTTTGATGTACTGATTCTATTAAAATTACTTTTCAAGGTTTCTTTCAAATGCTTCATCAATTAAATAATCGTTTCCCAAATCCTTAAGCGGATCAGCATCAGGTGCGCAGAAACCAACATGCAGGTGACGCCTCCAACCTTCGGCATGGACGAACTGTTTCGACATGCATCCTACTGTTAAAGAAAGATCTTCCATCGCCTGCAAATAGGAATTCAGATTTTGACTGACGTCAAGCCAATGCTGCTGACTTTGATGTGCCTTCAATGCCTCCATCTTTTTTGCATGCACTGAAGTCGTGTTCACAAATGCACCTGGAATAATAGGTTGACGCAATTGATCCCGAAGCGTATGAGGCAGCGCATGGTAAACAGTGCAATCATATGTATCCGCAGGAAGCGCAGGAGTGGTGCGGAAGTTTGGCATCCCCCGGGCGAAGGCTGCGGTAACGGCTAGCCTGCACGTATTGGTATGATCTTCCATATAATCCGTAGGGGAATGTGTTAATACAATCGTTGGTTTCACTTCGCGAATAATAGCCGCTACGTGACGCAATGTTTTTTCATCGTAGAAAATCTCAATGTCATTACAAAACGGGGGATGAAAATGAGCGCCCAGAATTTCAGCTGATCGCTGCGCTTCCTTCAGGCGCATATTCACAATGGTATCATGATCATACTCGACCGATCCCACATTTCCGTTTTACAAGGTGGCCCTGGGTTCGGTGCTCACCTATCTCTATGCCGATCAGCCCGAGTCGCCGTGGGTCGTCCTGGTGAACGAAACGCTGGCGAAGCAGCAGTGGCCCGACCGCGATCCCATCGGGCAGCGACTGACGCTGACCTTCTCCCCGAATGACGAGGAAGCGGCGCGCGAAGTCGTCGGCCTGGTGGCCGACACGATCCCGTTCCGTGGCGCGTCGGAGGTACCGCCGCTGATTTACGTGCTCCACCGGCAACAGGCGAGGGAGCAGCGCGCCTCGCTCGAAGGCCGGCGCACGGTGATG
>JANOUH010000465.1:0-17293 GCA_031416795.1 Cytophagales bacterium
TTGTCCTTATTCTATTCTTTAATGGATTAGAATTACCGACTATTACTTCTACCGGCAAGCTTGATGCTTCTATGCCTGCTCTTACTATGGCCAGTGCCGATCTTCCGTTAAGCTCAATTAAGCTACCAAAAGGATTTTCCATTAGTATCTATGCGGAAGTTGAAAATGCCCGTTCGATGGCCATATCTCCCAGCGGAACCGTATTCGTTGGCAATCGCAACGAAGATAAAGTGTATGCCATCAAAGATACCAATGGCGATTTTAAAGCTGACAAAAAGTGGGTGATTGCTTCAGGACTTAATATGCCGAATGGAGTTGCCTTTAAGGATGGTAATTTATATGTGGCTGAGGTAAGCCGTATTCATAAGTTTACAAACATCGAAGCTAAATTGGATGCTCCTGGTAAATCAGAAATCATCTACGATAAATTTCCAACGGAAACACATCATGGTTGGAAGTACATTGCTTTTGGTCCTGATGGTAAACTATATGTTCCTGTGGGAGCACCTTGTAATATTTGTGAATCAAAGGATCCTGTATATGCTGCCATTCACCGAATGAATCCTGATGGAACCGGTCTTGAGTTATTCGCAAGCGGTGTTAGAAATACGGTTGGATTTACGTGGCATCCTGATACGAAAGATTTGTGGTTTACTGATAATGGAAGAGACATGTTGGGTGATGATGTTCCTCCTTGTGAATTAAATTCAGCCTCTAAAAAAGGATTGCATTTCGGTTACCCGTATTGTCATGGAGGCACCATCAAAGATCCAGATTTCGGAAGCAAACGTGCATGTGATGAGTTTACCAAACCCATGCAAAACCTGGGTGCACATGTAGCACCACTTGGTTTAAAGTTTTACACAGGAAATATGTTTCCTTCGGAATACAAGAATCAAATAATCCTGGCTGAACACGGATCATGGAACAGATCAAAGAAGAATGGATATAAATTAAGTCTTGCGAAGTTAGAGAATGGAAAAGTAGTAAGCTATCAACCATTTGCTACGGGTTGGTTGGATGAAGCTACTCAAAAGCTATGGGGTCGTCCTGTAGATGTATTATTGTTACCTGATGGATCGATGCTGGTTTCCGATGATCAGGCGAATGTTATTTATCGGATTGCTTATAAAGGATAATAAATAATCGGTAAGGCAGTCTTTTAGATTGCCTTACTAAAATTCTTCAGCTACCTCGTTCACTTTTTTACTTTTATCATCATGCATCATTTTTAACATGGAAGCTGACTTGTACGTCAGGTGAATCTTTTTGCCATCACCTTTAAATACCAAACTAAGATTCTCGGCTTTCCAGTAGTATGCGTGCAACCGCACACTGAATGTGGCTTCACCATACGATTTTTCAAGTCCTTGCATGACGCGTTGATCTTTGGGAAGAAACACATGAATCTCATAGATGAGACCTTTGTATGTCTTGAGTTCTATTTTCTTCACGGTCACTTCACCGATTGATTTATAATCAGCATGCTTGGTTTCGTAAATTTTAGCAGGGAACATCTTTTGTTCCATGATATCTTTTTTGAAGACAACACCTTTAACGCTATCGATAGGGCTTCCCAGCTTGATGTCTTTGAATCCGTTCCTACGATCAAGCTCATATGGATTCTGTGCCCAAAGGCCGGTGTTGATTACGATCGACAGAAAGCTAATGATAAGTGATTTCACTATGGTTTGGGTTCGTTAAACTGAGCGGGTATGCGCACCTGTACGGAGTTCCAGGTAAGAATAATTTCAGCCTTGTCGTTTTTTTGATCAACACTGATTGTGAAAGGTTCATATACAGCACCCTGCAAGAGTTGACTGGGTACAATAAATCGCAGAACATCCATTTTTGAATTGTAGTTGTACGATCCCCATAACCCAAGATCACTATTTACTATGATCGTCCACGAATCTTTCTCAGGAATAGTAAAAAGAGAATAGGTGCCGGCTTTCAGTGGGGTATTATTAATTAAAATATCACGGGTGATCGTTATTTCAGTTGCCTCATTAGCTCCTGTACGCCAAACCTGACCATAAGGGACAATGCCTCCGAATATCAAGCGTTCTCTTTTGTGAGGCTGGCTATACGTTATTTTTATATACGTATCTTTGTATCGGGCACTCGCGATAGCCAATGGACTTGGTCTTGGCTTAATTGCCTCCTGAGCAGATGATAATAGTGGGATAAATAAAAAGAGAAGTAAAGTAAACTTCAAGGCTATTCTCATTATTCCTTTTTTGCTTGCGAATATAGTATTTTGATTTCAATCATTACTTTTACGGATATGACGCGCCCGGCATTTGATGACATTTATATGGAGTTGGCAGTAAATCTGGCCAAACGATCTCATTGTATCAAACGTCATGTTGGCGCGGTGCTTACAAAAGATACCCGTATTATTTCTATTGGCTATAATGGTCCTCCATCTGGGACCCATAATTGCGATGAAGAGTGGCCGGAGGAAGGTTGTCCACGCGATTCAAAAGGAGGCTGCTCATTAGCCATCCATGCAGAACAGAATGCAATTTTATATGCCGTGAAGAACAAGACTTCTGTCGATGGCGCTACACTTTATGTTACTCTTTCTCCTTGCCTGTCATGTGCTCGTATCATCTTTAGCATGGGTATCAACCGGGTTATTTATTTTAACTCGTATGCTGAGCACAAAGGAATCCCCACTGATGAGGGGGTGGATTTTTTGAATAAATTTGGTGTTACCTGCGATCGCTATAAAGGCGCACTAACCAATGTGACCCACATGATATAAGCAAAAAAGCCAGATCACTCTGGCTTTTTTGCTATTGTTCACTGATTATTAATTCAACACCTTTTCAATGTTGCTTATTAATGCTGCCGTAATTCCCTTAGTCTTTTTAGCGTGTGCCTGCTTAAGCACGTCATGCGCCTTGCCGATCACTTCGATCAGTCCTGTGGTATTCTGATCGTAGCGATAACTTCCAAGGCACCATTCGATGTCTGCCTGAAGTTGTTGCTCTAAGTCTAACGACTTAAGTTTTTCCAGAACCTCTTCTGAAATTTTCTCAATATTCGCTGATGAAGTTTTTGCTTTTGGTTTAGCTACACTCTTTTTTGCTGGTGCAGTTACCGTTTTAGCAGATGCTTTTGCCATAGTTATTTGATTTTTATTGGTGCAAAGTTAAGTCCGTTTAACTTTGGCAAACAAGCTAATGCGCAAGTAAATTTCCGCAATCGAGTGAGTAATAAAATGAATTTCAATGGGTTGCAATAAAATTCTGCCGATTCGCATAAATTCAATATTTACTATAACAGCACTGGATAATGACGAATGATATCTAAGTTCAACAAAGAGGTTCATGATGAGATGATAAGGCAAAAGAATAAAATGATCACTGGTGAAAGGATCGGAGTTAACTCACGAAGAACTTTTCTTGAGATTAGCTTTTTAGAAATGCAAAAAAAAGAGAAGTGATCCTGGATCACTTCTCTTTGCTAAAGTATCAAGTTGAACTTGATTACTTCTTCTTCTTGGCAGCCTTCTTTGCAACTTTCTTTGTTGCCTTTTTTGCTGCTTTCTTAGCGGGTTTTTTTGCCATAACGTTTTAATATTTTTTGTTAAAACTGTACGAAAGGTATAATAAAAAATTAATTCACAAAAATTTTGTGTTAAAAATTTTTCTTTCTCAAAAAAAAATCAGGTACACACTTTTTATTTTTTATCATAACTGCACATCGCACTCATCTTAAATGATATTTACTTCTGGTAATAATATGATGTTGAATTTTTCTTTTACTGATGAAATAATGTTCATCGCGAGTTGTAAAATTTCTTTGCCATTTCCATTTCCATAATTCACTAATACTAATGCTTGTTGCGCATGAACACCAATATCATGTATTCTTTTTCCTTTCCATCCACACTGTTCAATCAACCATCCGGCAGGTACTTTAACCTCTTGATTTACAGAATGATAACCGGGTATATTGGAATATATTTTTTGCAGTGATTGATAGTGTAATAAACTGATCGTTGGATTCTTAAAGAAGCTTCCTGCATTACCAATTTGTGTTGGATCAGGTAGTTTGCTCTTGCGAATATGAATCACTGCATCACTGATTGATTTCAATGTTGGTTCAATGATATTCATCTCGTTCAATGTATCTTTAATAGCTCCATAGTTGGTATTGATGAGATGATTTTTCTTGGTCAGACTTAAAGTAACACTTGAAATAAAAAATTTTTCTTTGAGTTGATGTTTAAAGATACTTTCACGGTATCCGAATGCACATTCATTGTTTTGAAAAGTCTTTTCATCACCATTGATTCGATTTATTCCAGCAACTTCTTTCACGACTTCTTTCATTTCAACACCATATGCTCCTATGTTTTGTATTGGAGCAGCGCCTACTGTGCCGGGTATGAGTGAAAGATTTTGGATGCCGCCAAATTGGTGATTGACACAATACACTACCAGGTCGTGCCACATCTCCCCTGACATTGCTTTAATATTTACGGTGTCATCATTTTCATCAACAACATCGATTCCTTTGATGTCGGTTTTAACAACTAGCCCATCAAAATCCTTGGTGAAGAGAATATTACTTCCTCCGCCAAGGATTAATACCTTTTCATTCTTATATAAATCGGTCTGCAATAATGATTTGAACTGATCCTCATTAGTAATCTGGCAGAAGTAGCGCGCAGTGGCATCTATCCCAAAGGTGTTATAGGACTTCAGTCCCACATGTTCTTCAATTTGGATCATAGGCATTTTGTGAACAAGGAAGAAAAAACTGATGAAATAACGAAATGATTAGTGAAATGACTTGATCGCTTCTTCATGCGATAACTTAAAAGTACAATCCGGGGGAAGCGACCTGCCACGAACGTTGTTCCGCAATCAGCACGTCCTCCTTCGATGGTTGATAACACGGAAGCAATCTCAAATAGATTTGAAAATCCGAGATACAGCCAGCCAGTGAACTCGCCATTCTCCTATTATATCCAAAGTGCTATTTGGCCGCTTCGCATCTCTTTTACACCCGACTATTGTATTTATACCTCTTTGATCTTAAGTTACCCTGCTTTTATAACTTTATATGGATGAAAATTATTGAATGTCCGCGCGATGCCATGCAGGGCCTGGTTGATTTTATTCCCACGGAAAGGAAAGTGAGTTATATGAATCAATTACTCAAGGTGGGATTTGATACGATTGATTTTGGCAGCTTTGTTTCTCCCAAAGCGATTCCTCAACTTCGTGATACCGCGGAGGTTTTGAATAGGTTGGACTTAAGCAAAACGAAATCGAAACTCCTTGCCATCGTGGCAAACACGCGTGGGGGAGAGGAGGCTTGTAAATTTGAAGAGATAAATTATCTCGGTTTCCCTTTATCACTATCGGAATCATTTCAAGAGCGTAACACGAATAAGTCAATCGTTGAAGCTTTGAATGTGGTCAATGAACTTCAGGAGCTTTGCATCAAGCATAACAAAAAGCAAGTTGTTTATATCAGTATGGGATTCGGAAATCCTTATGATGATCCGTATGATATGGGCGTAGTGGAAAACTTTGCGGATATCCTTTCTACACTCGGCATTGAGATTATTTCATTGGCTGATACCATTGGCGTTGCACAGCCTGATCAGATTACCTATTTATTTAAGACTCTTACAAGTCGTTTTACTAAAATTGAGTTTGGGGCCCACTTGCATTCTCATCCATCAACGAGTTTTGAAAAAATTGAAGCAGCTTATATTTCCGGATGTCAGCGATTTGATGGTGCCATCAAAGGATTTGGTGGATGTCCTATGGCAAAGGATGATTTGGTAGGCAATATGGCCACTGAAACGATTTTGGCTTTTCTTGATTCCAAACATGATGCTCCTGAAATCAATAGAGATGAATTTTCTTTGGCTCTTCACCTGGCGGATTCGATTTTTACTCGCCCTTCTATTTAAGTGTGAACAATTTTCCGGGTAGGGACTTCACTATATTCTTAAACTCCAAGGTGAGGAGGATGGAAGCCAGTTTGCTTGGATTCAGTGAAGAACGAATACTGAGTTCATCGACCATCATGGGTGTGTTCTTAGCTTTCAAAATCTGAATGACTGCTTGTTCGTCAGGTTCAAAAGAAGAAAGATCAAGTGCAGGAGATAACGTAGGTGCATCTGAAGACCAATTCATGATGTACTCCAGGTCTTTAACGCTGTTGAAAAGATTCGCCCGGTTAGTTTTTATCAGTTTATTGCACCCTTCTGAATATTGACTACCAATATTGCCTGGTATAGCGAATACATCTTTGTTATAACTATTGGCAATGTCCGCTGTGATTAGTGCGCCACCTTTTTCAGCGGCCTCTACAACGATGAGTGCATCGCATAAGCCAGCGATGATACGATTGCGTGCTGGAAAATTATGTGCATCTGGTTTAGTCCCAAAATGATTTTCTGTCAGCAAGCCACCCTGGCTAATCATTTTGCGAGCAGTGTCTTTATGAGCAGCAGGATAAATCACATCCATGCCACTACCCATCACACCTATGGTGGACAATCCATATTGGAGCGCATGTTTGTGAGCTTGTATATCTATTCCATAGGCAAGTCCACTCACGATGAGTGGTTGATGTGGAGCTAGATCACGACAGATTTTGTCGACCAACTCTTTTCCATATTCTGTGGCCTGTCGCGTACCTACAATGCCAACTGACTTTATTGGATTTAAGCTTTGATTGCCTTTATAATAAAGCAATGACGGAGCGTCTTCAATTAATTTTAGTCGTTGCGGATACTTTTTGTCGGTGAAGAAGAGAATCTCAGTTTCTTCTTTTTCAGCTTTTTTAAACTCTCGCTCCGCTTCGTGAAATGAATTGCCAGTTTTAATAGCTGCGGCTGAGACTTCGCCAATTCCAGGAATTTTGAGGAGCTTACCCTTGGGAGTTTTGAATACCTGCTCGGCAGAGCCACAATAGCTGACCAATTGCTTGACTAAAAAATCACCAATACCGGGTGTGAAATGCAGTGAAAGAAAGGAGAGACGTTCCTGATCCATGGAACTGTTTTAAGCTAAGAGAATTATATTTTTTCTCTTATTTGAACTAAGAACTGGCGGACTTTTTTCAACGAATCCAATAAATCCATTTTATCGCGCACGGATTGTGAGTCGTTTTTGATCATTTCTTTGGCTCCCTGGAGAGTGAAACCCTTCTCCTTCACCAAATGATAGATCGTGCGTACATTTTCAATATCTTCTTTAGTAAACTGGCGATTACCTTTTCTGTTTTTCTTGGGTTGAATGAGATCAAATTCGGTTTCCCAAAAGCGGATAAGAGATGGGGCTACATTAAACATCTCGGCTACTTCACCGATTGAATAATATATCTTCTCAATTTCTTTTTCTTTATACGCCATGAGGGACTTGGTGCCTGAATTAATTCGTGTTGATTACCGAACGTAATGCAAAGTAATAATTCTTTAACCTTGATGCAACGGCCATTATTTTTTTTATTGACAACCTATGCACATTAGTTTGTGGGTTTCCTGACCCATCCATTTTCACCTATTTGTATGGTGCTCTCAGGAAAATCCTTCCTGGTTAATTCCTGAATGCGCTTTAAAACTTGCTTTTGTGAATCAATTTTTACTGGTGATCGGTAAGATTGAATCGTTGAAGTGATATGTGCCTTTAAAAAATTCCCTTTGGCATTGGTGTATACCTTAACGATGGGAGCCCATCCATTGATACCCGACACATTAATTCCTCCATACGTGCAGAAGTTGCCAAGACTATAAGCTATGAATCGATCTTTGTAAATTTCTATAGCTCTGGTGACATGTGGTCCGTGACCAAAGATGATATCAGCACCTTCATCGATCAGCGTGTGAGCAAATGCATATACGTTGCCACGGTTTTCACCGTGAAAAATTTCATTCTTGCGAGGCACGTGTTGATGTTCAGGCCCTTCGGCCCCACCATGAAAAGAAACAATCACAATATCCGAGAGTGAATCCAACAGTGCTACAGTTTTTCTTGCCCCTTCGATGTCGTTTAGATTCATGCAGCCGCTATTAGGCGCAAATGCTGTGAATCCATATCGCACACCCTCTTTTTCAACGATGGTATAAGGTTTTGTCGTTTGGCCTGCATGAGCAAGACCTGCTTCTTCCAATGCTTTGATACTACTCTTCCTGCCCATTTCACCAAAATCGCCTGCGTGATTATTGGCAAGGCTGATGAGATCAAATCCGGCATTCACCAGGTTTTGCACATACTGCTGCGGACTTCTAAATACGTAGCACACCTTAGGGTCCCGGCAAGTTTTTGCGGTTCCTCCCTCATTGAGAAGTACTCCCTCTAAATTACCCATCGTAATATCCGCACTGGAAAGTATTGACTCGACATCTTTCATTAGGTCAAGCCCATGGTTTGGAGGAAGCCTCTCTACGGTAGGATAATTACTGCCCATCATGATGTCGCCTACGCCAATAACAGTTATCGTGTCTTTTTTTTGCGCCAGTACACTAAAACTTAAAAACGCACATAGTGTGATGAGTAGGAATCGATTCATAATTAAATTTAAAAGTGCAAAGAAAAAAAGAAGTCTTGGATGGATGAAATAGAGGAGAAGGTTAATCCAGCGATGAAACAGATCGGCTGCCCAGCTCAATCAATTTTTCGTATTCTTTGTTGTTAAGATCGCGTTGAAAGAAGTTGATGGGGTTAACAGGATTTCCGCTATAAAGCACTTCGTAATGTAAATGGGGTCCAACGGATGTTCCTGTATCGCCTACATATCCAATGATCTGTCCTCGTTTTATTTTATCACCGTCTTTTACAATGTAGCGATTGAGGTGAGCATATCGTGTTTCAAATTGAAAGCCATGATTAATATAAATAACATTACCGTAGGTAGCCGAAACATATGCCATCTGAACTTTTCCATCTCCTGTAGCATAAACAGGTGTGCCTGTTGGAGCAGTAAAATCAAGCCCATTATGAGGACGAACATCTCCATGCTTGGGATGCAATCGCAATCCAAATATGGTGTGCAGCCGGGTGAGTTGTTTGTTATCGATGGGTTGAATGGCCGGACGCGAAGCCCACATTTTTTCCTTCTTCTCTAATTCTTCCTTCAGCTGCTTCATGGACTGAGCCTCAATGTCCAACCTGTTTTTTATTTTTTCAGACTGTTCGTAGGCAGTCTTAATGAATGAGTCAGATATCCATGAACTTTCTTTTGCACGACCACCCACACCTGCTTCGCGCTGAGTAATGTCTAATGGTTCTAAATCAAGAATTACACGATAGTTGTGATCATCATTTTGTTCCAGTTTGCTTAACTGTTCAGAGGTACGTTCAATCTGTTTTAAAAGTACTTGCCACTCAGTTTTAAGCGTTTGACTTTCTTTTGCCTGAAGAGTTTCATCCAAATGAGGGAACCTGGAATTAAAATAAACTAAACCGACTACACCAATAATCAATGAGATACTCAGGAATATTAGAATTTTACGGCCAGCAGCTTTAGGCGAAACGATGATAGGCTCGTACTTGCAGGCTTCTGTGTTATATGTGTATCTGACTTTTGCCATCAATCCAACGATTGGTTTTGCTTTTTACTTTTAGTTACCAATTCCTGAAATTGCCCGGCACTTAATCCTTCTGCAAAGAACTTTGTCGGATCTACGTTTGCTCCATCCTGAATCACCTCGTAATGTAAGTGTGGCGCAATGGATCCCCCCGTTGAGCCAACAGTTCCTAAAGCTTGTCCCTTCTTTATTTTTTGACCTGCGCGGACAGTAACTTCTTCTAAGTGACTGTAGCGGGTAACCAGGCCATGACCATGATCGATTTCAACATAGTTGCCAAAGCCTGCCAGAAGATCACTTCTTTTTGCCATGATTACCTGACCATGCCCGGCTGCTAAAATGGCTGTGCCTCGTGCTGATGTAATGTCGACTCCATCATGATGGTAATGTCCTTTGTGGAACGGATTGATTCGTGTTCCAAATCCCGAAACCAAATTCGTTAACTCAAAATTCTCTATAGGCACGATGGATGGAACTGAGAAAAGCGTTGATAGATCTTCTTTTTTTACACTTGCCTTAGAGTGAAAAAACTCATTGCTCGATTTTGCAGAGGTATATAAGTCTCTAAACCGGGAGTTTAGATTATGAATAACGTTATTGAAATCTGCGGACTCAGCAAGTAGAATTTCCTCCCTGTTATTTACAGAAGGATTTCCTTCACCCGGTAATTTGGTCTCAAAGAGTTTTTCATATAAGTCCAGATCCTGTTTTTTTAACTCTTCCAACGCATCGTTAGACTGCAAGAGTTGATTTGCCAGTACAATCTTATGTTGTTTCAATGATTCGTTATCCGTCCTCAGTTTTTTCTCAGCAGGCGTATCAATAATATAATTTTGAAGAATGAGCAGGCCACCGAAAAACAAAACTCCAAAAGTGAGGTAGCTGAAAAGAGTTATAAACACGTTGAAGAATGAAATCTTCACGCGCTCATAACGTAGGTTTTCGGGGTTATAACGAAACTTAGTTCTCAGCATTAAAGCAAATTCAATAACATAAAGACCCCAAACTCAAATTTCCATGCATCCTAATTTCAAGGATTCCTTTTATTATGATCACAATGGGTTTAATTTTGTGGTTTATGACGGTTTAGAACTCATAAATATAAAGAAAAACTGCTGCGACAAAAGTTAAAATGGCATTATAAGCGATGAACTCCAGTACAATCAGACGAAAATTCCTAGAATTCTTTGAAAATAAAGGCCACAAGATCGTTCCTTCGGCTCCTTTGGTCCTCAAAAATGACCCAACCCTGCTCTTTACTAATTCGGGCATGGTGCAATTCAAGGATTATTTCCTGGGAAACTCTTCCCCAAAAAGCAAACGGATTGCAGACACTCAAAAATGCCTTCGCGTAAGTGGCAAACACAACGACCTGGAAGACGTGGGCCTCGATACGTATCACCACACCATGTTTGAGATGTTGGGCAACTGGAGCTTTGGTGATTATTTTAAAAAGGAAGCCATCGCATGGGCATGGGAATTATTGACAGACGTATATCAACTTCCAAAAGAGAGGTTGTATGTCACCGTATTTGGTGGCGATAAAGGGGACAACCTTCCTGTGGATGAAGAAGCAAAAGATTTATGGAAACAGTTTGTTCCTGAAGAGCGCATCCTTCACGGAAGTAAAAAAGATAATTTCTGGGAGATGGGTGAGCAAGGTCCTTGTGGGCCATGTTCGGAGATTCATATCGACTTAAGATCAGCGGAAGAAGTAAAGAAAAAAGAGGGACGCGATTTAGTCAACAGCGATCATCCACAAGTAGTAGAGATCTGGAATCTTGTATTTATTCAATTCAATCGTCTTGCATCCGGAGCATTGGAACCATTGCCCGATAAGCATGTGGATACTGGTATGGGCTTCGAGCGTTTGTGCATGGCCATACAAGGCAAGACTTCGAATTATGATACGGATGTATTTCGTCCATTGATGGATTTCATTGCGCACGAAGCGAAGGTTACGTACGGAGAAGAAATCAAAAATGATATTGCCATTCGCGTAATGGCCGATCATATTCGCGCGGTTTCATTTGCTATTGCTGATGGACAACTTCCATCCAACACGGGAGCAGGTTATGTGATTCGCAGAATTTTAAGAAGAGCGGTGAGATACGGATTTTCTTATCTGAATTTCAAGGAGCCGTTCCTGTATAAGCTGGTTCCCATTCTGGCGGACCAACTGAAAGATGTATTCACCGAGTTACATCAACAACTCGATTACGTGAGTAGGGTAGTGCATGAAGAAGAGATTTCATTCCTCAGAACATTAGAAAAAGGGTTGAAAAGAATGGAAACCATTGGAGGTGATTTGAAAGATAAAGTGATATCGGGTGAAGTGGCGTTTGAATTATACGATACGTTTGGTTTCCCTTTAGATCTAACTTCGTTGATTGCCCGTGAGCGTGGACTTTCCGTTGATGAAAAAGGATTCAACGAAGAAATGCAAAAGCAGAAGTCGCGGTCAAAAGCAGATGCAGTAAAGGAAACCGGTGACTGGACAATCATTGGGGAAGATCAAAAAACGGAATTCATCGGCTATGATAACCTCGAATCAGTTTCACGCCTGATCAAATACAGAAAGATCAAGCAAAAGAATAAAGAACTGTTTCAACTCGTGTTGGATAAAACTCCTTTCTATGCAGAGAGTGGTGGCCAAGTGGGTGATAGCGGTGTGATTGAAGTGAATGGTGAAAAGGTTTTTGTGGTTGACACCAGGAAAGAAAATGAACTGATCGTTCACCTTACCGAAAAACTTCCCGCAAAACTGGAAGGTGAGTGGCATGTGAAAATTGATGCTTCTAAAAGAAGACTCAGCATGAATAACCACTCGGCCACGCATTTACTTCATGCTGCCTTGCGCCAGGTGTTGGGCAAACATGTGGAACAAAAAGGATCATTGGTGAATGATAAGATTCTGCGCTTTGACTTCTCTCATTTTGCTGCCATGACAGACGAAGAGCTAAAGAAGGTAGAAGACATCGTCAATAAGAAAGTACGCGAGAATGTTGAACTCCATGAGCAGCGCAACGTGCCAATCGAAAAAGCAAAAAGCTTAGGTGCGATGGCCTTGTTTGGAGAGAAGTATGGTGACTTTGTACGGGTTATCACGTTCGATCCTAAATTCTCTGTTGAACTTTGTGGCGGAACTCACGTGCCGTTTACCGGAAACATTGGTCTCTTTAAAATTCTTTCTGAAAGCTCAGTAGCAGCCGGTGTGCGAAGAATTGAAGCGGTAACGGCTGATGGCGCGGAGCAATTTGTGAATGAAGGATTGGGATTGTTGAATGAATTAAAATCGGTGCTGAAGAATCCAAAGGATATAATTGCTTCGGCAAAAACATTAATGGATGAAAAGCATGCCCTGGAAAAAAAGCTGGAAGTACTCTATCAGCAACAAGCCAATGTATTGAAAGATGTTTTAGCAGGAAAGGCAACGAAATCCAACGGCTATACATTGATTTCAGAAAAAGTGAGTGTGCCCAACGCGGATACGTTGAAGAACATTGCGTACGCGCTTCGTAATCAGTTTGAAGACCTGGTGCTGGTACTGGCTGCGGATGTCGATGGCAAGCCGCAAGTTGCTGTGATGATTGGAGAGAAGCTCGCTGCCGAAAATAAATTTCATGCAGGCAACCTGGTGAAAGAGCTTGCGAAGGAAATTGATGGTGGAGGTGGTGGTCAGCCTTTCTTTGCTACGGCAGGTGGTAAGAATTTAGCGGGACTTGACAACGTATTGGAGAAAGCGAAGCAACTTATTAAATGATGTCAATCGGAGCTTATTAAAGATTGATAGGGGGTAACATGGACAAAGCCGTACGCGATAAATATACAGTAGTCATAGGGTTAGAGGTGCACGCGCAGCTTCTGACACAAAGTAAAATCTATAATTCAGATTCTGCTGAGTATGGAGGTGCACCCAATACGCATGTGAGTGTGATCACGTTGGCGCACCCTGGCACATTGCCCAAGCTCAATAAGAAAGTGGTCGAGTTTTCCATGAAGATGGGATTGGCCTGCAACTGCGAGATTTCACATTACCAGATTTTTGATCGCAAGAATTATTTCTATCCCGATCTTCCAAAGGGTTATCAATTAACACAGGATCGCACACCCATTTGCAAGGGAGGTTTTATTACCATTGCTACTAAATCCGGTGAGAAAAATATTCCCTTGAACCGCATTCATATTGAAGAAGATGCCGGTAAATCCATTCACCTGGATAATGAAACCGATACCTTTCTGGACTTCAACCGTTCCGGTGTGGCATTGATTGAGATTGTGACCGAGCCTGCGTTGCGAAGTTCAGAAGATGCAGGCACACTGGTGGCTGAGGTGCGCAAACTGGTCAGGTATCTTGAAATTTGTGATGGCAATATGGAAGAAGGCTCACTACGTTGTGATGCGAACGTCTCTGTGATGTTGAACGATGCCAGTGAGTACGGCAAGAAAGTAGAGATTAAAAACATGAACTCCATCCGCAACGTGCAGCGCGCCATTGACCACGAAGTAGAGCGACAAATTAATCTTATTGAAAACGGAGAGCAGGTGATATCGGAAACGCGTACCTATGATGTAAACACAGGCGACTCGTATAGCATGCGCACCAAAGAAGAACTCAATGACTACCGCTATTTCCCTGATCCGGATTTGAGCCCCATGATCGTTTCAGAAGCATGGTTGGCAGAGATAAAAAAATCGATGCCAGCGTTGCCTCGTGAGCTAAAGAATAAATTTATCAATGAGTATAAATTGCCGGAGTATGATGCGCAGGTACTCACTGACTCAAGAGAGGTGGCAAACTATTTTGAATCCATTTGTAAGCACTGCCAGAATTTCAAAGCAGTATCCAATTGGGTGATGGGGCCGGTGAAGTCCTTCTTGAATGAATGGAAAGAAAATGAATTTCAATTCCCGGTTTCACCTCGCACATTAGCCGATCTTATTGAATTGGTAGAGCAAGGAAAAGTAAGTTTTGCCGTAGCCTCTCAAAAAATATTTCCAGAACTGATCAAGCAACCTGATCAATCCCCGCTCGTGTTGGCACAGAAATTAAATCTTCTTCAGGACAGCAACGAAGATTCTATTATGCCCATGGTTGAGCAGGTGATCAAAGAGTTTCCGTTGAAGGTAGAAGAATATAAAAAAGGAAAGAAAGCCATCATCACGATGTTTATGGGTGAAGTGATGAAGCGCAGCAAAGGCAAGGCTGATCCTAAATTGGCCACTGAATTATTATTGAAAAAATTAAGTTAAAAAGGATATGAAGAAAGTAAGCATTCAAGTTTTAATTACTGTAGTCGTTTCTGTTTTTCTAATCGGTTGCAAGAAGGAAGCAGGGTCGGAGATAACGCTTCGTGGAAAGGTTGGATTTCCGCAGCCCGGTCAGATTACGATTCAGCAAGTAAAAGCGGATAATACAGGTGAAATTGTAAAGATTGAACTTGGAGAGGATTATAGATATGAAAAGAAAATAAGGTTAACTCAACCTGGATATTACAGGCTTTCATTTTACGACAGGCAGTATGTGCTGGTGATGCTCAGTCAAAGTGATGTTGAAATAAATGTAGATGGTAATTCGATGACCGGTTTTGCGGAAATAAAAGGATCACCCGATCATGATTTGATTTTCAAGATTCAAGGTATCATGGGCAACTTTCAAAATTCACCTGAAATGTCAAAACTGGAAAAGGAGTTTGCTGAAGCTTCGACTGCTAAAAATCAAGGGAAGATTGAAGAGCTTCAGTATGAGTATATGAAGATAGTAAGCAAATCCCATGTTTTAGTTTCGAGCATTTTAAAGGATCAGCCTGTATCCTTAGGGTTGATTAATTTATTACAGCAAAACAATGTCCTCGATCAGGATAAGTATTTTGATGTTTATCTCACTACGGCTGACAAATTGAAAAAGGAATGGCCAGATTATGATGTAGCCAAAGAGTTCGTTACCATGGTGGATAAGATGAAACCCACCGCTATTGGACAGATGACTCCTGAGATAGAACTCCCTAATCCAGAAGGTCAAGTGATTAAGTTGTCCTCACTGCGAGGAAAGTATGTATTGGTTGATTTTTGGGCGAAGTGGTGTGGTCCTTGTCGCAGGGAAAACCCGAACGTGGTAAAGGCTTATACTAAGTTTAAAGACAAGGGCTTTGAAGTATACGGTGTATCGCTCGATCGTAATAAAGAAGATTGGGTACAGGCCATTCAGGAAGACGGACTTACCTGGACACAGGTTTCTGATTTAAAATATTTTGAATCTAAAGCAGCTGCTGATTTCAATATCTCGGCCATTCCATTTTCAATTTTAGTTGATCCACAAGGGAAGATCATCGCCAAGAACCTGCGCGGTGCTGCATTGGATAAAAAGTTGGAAGAAGTGTTGGGTGGGATTTAATACATCACCTAATTAAATGGAAAGTATCGGGATTTAAGTCTTGAGGCTTTTATTGTACCATTATAAGGGCTATTTAAAAGAACAAAATTGTGCATCATTATTCTCTCTCTGCGGAAGGGCTCCACAGGTAGATGGTACGTTTGGTGTCACTGCTGCCGTTACAGAAATGCTTATGCAATCCCACGATGGTTTTATTAAATTACTTCCTGCTTTGCCCGATGAGTGGAGTGGCGGAGAATTTAAAGGTGTTTGCGCTAGGGGTGCTTTCGAGTTAGATTATGCATGGAAGGAAAAGAAAATAACCCGATTAAAAATTCTATCAAAGGCAGGGGAAGTTTGCCGGCTTGAATCTGCAACTTCTATAAAAATAAGAAGTAATGGAAAGCCAATTAAGTATGTGAAACTTTCGAATGGAACGATTGAATTCAAAACTCAGAAAGGTTTTTCGTATGACGTATTTTAAATAATTTTAAAAGTATAGTGATGGTATCAAAAATGGCTCGCAGGTAATAAACGCATCTAACAAAGTACATCATGAAAATTGAATTGTTGAAAAAACTCATAGCATGTTTAGCTGTAGTTACACTTACAGTTTTCTGTATCTCCTGTACTACTCGACAGAAAGCGAAGATTGCAGTGGACAGCGTTGGCCCATTATCAAAAGATCTGGGGTTTAAGTTAATGGGAAATCGTTTTTTTACATTAAGTACCGTCATTCGCGTAAACCAGATTGAAACTTCACGTGATGTATCTAATGGTGTAGACGAATCAACTATTCATACTCCCAAAGAAGCACGTACATTTCGCGAAGCAGTGGAAAAAGCCTTGCCGGGTGCACGGATTACCTGGGCCTTCAGTTGGCTCGCGCTCAAAGACCAACGTCTCAACTACATAAAGCTAAGGGAGCTAGTTGTCACCTATCATGAAAAGTATGGCGATGAGATAACCTTTATTCCGGGAGGCTATTTTGCAAATATGTATAACACGCGTGAGCAGGTTAATAAAGACTTGCATGAAGGTTTGCAAATGGTTTCGGAAATGGTTGGAGACGGTTACCGTCCTCTTAGTGTCATTGCAGGCTTTTTATCTGCTGAGAATCTTCAGTTTCTGGCCGAAGAAGAAGGGATTCATGTTTGCCAAGGTAATATATGGAGCCAGTATGCAGTGGACAACGGTGATGGTGAAGGTTCGATCTCCTATCCTTACTATCCATCGCGCGAACATTTCTGCAAACCCGCACAGAGCGAAGAGGATTTTATCGACTGTGTCAATCTCGATGGTTGGACTGTTGATTTCCTTACCGCAAGATTTCCTGGTGCCGATAATAGAGA
>JANOUH010000466.1:0-59097 GCA_031416795.1 Cytophagales bacterium
CGCTTCTCCGATATTTTATCGGACAAACCAAATGATAAAGCAACAAACTCTTATTGTGCCGTTTGAAAATATGTTCGCTCACAACACAAATATGATACTCTTAGCTCAACCCCGAGGCAGAGCCTCGAGGAATTCTTTTGAGTAAAAGTCTGCCGCGATCAAAAGGATGATATGTACCTCGAACTGGCCATTTCGGGCAAAGCAAATTGCATTGTTTCCGGTGATCCTGATCTATTAGTTCTCAATCCATTTGAAAATATTCCTATCATTTCTCCAAGAGAGTTTTTAGACCACTATTCATAAACTTTCTATTCATTTCTCAGGCTGTTCACCGGGTTGGCTTGTGCAGCGCGAATGGTTTGTGTGCTCGTAATCAATATCGCCAAACCAATTACTGCCAAAGCCGCAAGAGGAATTGTTAGCAAACCAACTGAAATGCGGTAAGGGTAAGAAGAAAGCCACCAGTTCATCACAAACCAGGCTTGGGGACCAAAGATCAATACAGCAATTAAAATGGGTTTGATTGAAGACCACGTGAGCATTTTAGTAATGCTTAAAACCGAACCTCCCATTACCTTACGAATGCCGATCTCTTTCACGCGAACTTCAATCATGTAAGTGGATAAGCCCAATAAGCCCATGCCCGCAATTAAGATTGTTAAAAAACTTGCTAGTAGTGTAATAAGTCGGGTGGTTTCCAGATTGGCAAACTTGCGTGCATACGCGGAATCTACAAATTCATACTCAAACGGATAATCGGGGTTGTACTTTTTTGAAAGTTCCTCCATAACACGAATGTTTTCCTGAACGGGATTATTGTTATTGAGTTTAATATGCGCTACTGCAAAAGCCCATGATTGATTGCAACCGAAAAGCACCACCGGTTCTACTTTATGAAAAGGCGATGTAAGTATAAAATCCTTCACAATGCCGATCACATGCCACTCCACACCATTGTCTTTAATTATTTCTCCAATCGGATCATCAAAACCCATGGCTTTGACCGCTGTCTCGTTTAGCACAACAGCTGTTGAGTCGGTGGGGAATTTGCCCAGATCCATATCACGTCCACTCACTACTGTAAGCCCGGCTGTAGTAGCAAAATATTGATCGGCATAAATGCGCTCGAATATATTTTTGTCTTGCGGGTCTTTCCCGCTCCATTCAATACCACTGGTGTTGCTCCATCGGTCGGTGATAGGCGTGCTGGTTTTCGTAACCGAAGTAGCCACACCCTTTTGCAGTAATTCGTTAGTGTAAGCTTCATAATTATTACCCAGTGTACCTGTAAAATACTGGTAAACAAGGTTGTCTTTTTCATAACCAGAATCGCGGTTTTGCACGTATGTCATTTGTCGTTGCACCACAAAAACCGCTACCATAAGTGTAATAGCAATACCAAACTGAAAGACAACCAGCGCTGCACGGAGTCGGCTTTTGCCAGCTGTGGTAATACCTATTCCTTTTAAAATTTTTGCGGGCTTAAATGCCGATATATAAAATGCCGGATAACTGCCGGCCAATAAACCAACCAACACAATCAATGATAGGCCACCTAACCAAAAGTTAAGGTTATTAAACTCCAATGAAAGTTGTGATCCAACTAACCGACTAAAATAAGGCAAGCCTGTGTACACGGTCAACAACGACAACAAGCCTGCGCTTAATGCCAACAACATCGCCTCGCATAAAAACTGGCCGATCAGTGAACCTCTAAGTGCACCCGTTACTTTTCGTACCGCTACTTCTTTCGATCTGCGTTGTGCACGTGCTGTGCTTAAGTTAATGAAGTTGATACAAGCAATGGCCAGCAAACAAATTCCTAAAATGCTAAGCATGCGGATTATCTCGATGCGACCACCGGCCTGTACACCATTTTCAAAACGCGAATACAAGCGCATTTTAGTAAGTGGAAATAAAAACACTTCCTGCGTATCGGCATCTTTGTAATGCTTTTTTACAATTCCTTTTACGTTTTCGTTAAACGTGGCCAGGTCTGTTCCTTCTTTTAGTTTCACAAATGTATATACTGAGTTTAAGCCCCACTTGGGTTTTTTTTCACTCAGCATTTCTATCAGCTTATAAGGGATTATGTATTCAAAATGAAAATCCGTATTCGAAGGAAGGTCCTTCAAGACAGCCGTAACCTTAAGTGAAAAAGATTCACCTCCTTCACCAATGGTAACAGTTTCACCAAAAGCTTCTTTATCCCCAAACAATTCGTGTGCAAATCGTTCGGTTATGGCGATGGACATTGGGTCATTAAAAGCGGTGCTTGCATCACCATTAATCAACGGAAAACTGAACATGGTGAGAATAGCATCATCGGCATAAGCACCCGTGGTTTTTAAAATGCGTTTATCACCTTCTATAAACAAATGCTGCTCGCCCCAGGCGGTGTAACTGATGGCGCTTTCAACGTTTGTATATTCTTCCTTTAGCGTTGGAGCTAACACACGCGCGGTTACATCCCAGCTATTAATCTTTCCATCGGATTGGGTTCTGTTCCAAACTTTATAAAGGCGGTCTTTATCAGCATGAAACTGATCATAACTAAATTCATTCTGTATCCATAAGAACAAAAAGGCAAAGGAGGTTATGCCTAATGCAAGACTAAGCAGGTTAATGAATGAATAGCTTTTGTTGCGTAACATCACACGGTAGGCAACTTTGAAATAATTTGAAAGCATGTCGGTATGGTTTGTGTGTATAGAAAACTTGTTGCGTAATAAAATTCCTGGTCTGAGGAATCGGATGGTGTTCCAAAACAATCTTCGCTTAGCCTTTTCTTCACCGAATGATTTAATATCTCTTTCAAATTTCTGAAGCAGGTCACCCTCTATCTCTTCGAGGTAATGCGATGGACAGAACCAGCTCAAAAACTTCAAAATCCAGTATGGAGGTTCATGACCCTTCGTTTTCAAGACCCGGATATTTTTAATTGCGGTATCATCTTCCATAAATCCACCCGGGCATCTTTGATGGCTCGCAGCATGGCCATGCCTGCACTTGTGATCGTATAGATGCGCTTTCTTCTACCTCCTCGTTCATTGGTGGCGCCACCTAATTTCGATTTAATAAATCCTTTGTCTTCCAGCCGATAGAGGGTAACATGAACAGCACTCAGGTTCACTTCACGCTTCAGCCGGGTCTGTATCTCCTCTGCAATAGCTGCTCCATAAGCATCTTCCTGTAAAACGCCCACCATCGTTAAAATCAATTCTTCAAACTCACCAAGATATTCTTTAGCCATATATATGCTTATACTTTGTAAAGCAAATAAACAAAAAATAAACTCTTACGCAAGGGCGTTGGGTTTTACCTAATTACCGGAATAACTCCACAAATTTTTTAGAAAGCAGACTTCTGGAATACTTCTTCTCTGCTAATTGTTGTGATGCTTGTTGATGTGCTGTGAGAAGCTCCTGATCTAAAAGGAAAGGTCTTATCTTTTTTACAAAGTCAGTGGGCTGATGGGGATCTAAATAGACTCCGCATTGATTTTCTTCAATCTCTTTTCTGATCCAACCACCAAAATTGACAAGGATAAGTTTGCCGGCAGCAAGTCCATCAAAAAACTTATTGGGTGAACCAGTTTCTAAAATAGGAAGAGGTTTATAACAAATGAATGTGGCGTCTGTCACATTTAATAATTCTTTTACTCCCTCTCGGTTGGTAAAATCTATAAAAGTGAGATTTTCCAGCCTAAGCTGTTTTACATTTCCTTTCAAACGGTCCAGCAATGCACCATCGCCACAGATAAAAAAATGAATGGGCAACTCGGCTTTGCGTGATGCATTGGCACATTCCAGGAGATAGTCAAGACCGTTCGCCAAACCCACTGCCCCGATGTAGGAGATCACCAACTTACCCTTTACATTAAACTTCTCCTCCAATGCAGAACTCTTTGCCTCCGGTTTGTAAAAATCGCAGTCTGCCATGTTGGGTAGTAGGTGAACTTTCTTGCCGGGCACCTTCTTTTCAATAACTGATTGAATGCTGGGCGACAATGCCACAACAGAATCTGCTGATTTATAAATGGATCTCTCGAGTTGATAAAGCAGGGTCTGAAAAAAGTAATTCTTTACAAAGCCCATCTGCACCGGAGCATCGGGCCACAAATCCCCTACTTCAAAAATGTAAGGAATTTTATGCCGTCTTTTTATCCATTGGGCGGCCAATCCAACCGTCAGCGGCACCGAAATCGCATAACAATAATCAACGTCTTTAAATTGATTGCTTAATCTTACTGCACCCCACACATATTTGATGAAAGCCCAACTGCGGGCAACAAATCCAAAACGATTATCGTACGGCACCGGCAGGTAGTGTACCTCTATACCCTCACTATTTTTCCTTAAGAAATCCGGATGGTTCTGTGCTGTGATTACGAATACCTTCACCCCATGATCTGCCAAAGCTTTTGCCAGGTAGTAGGAACGAATTGCTCCGCCCTTTTCAGGAGTATTGAAATGCTGATGAAGGATTAAGACTTTCACGGGTGCAAAGAAAGAAAACGAAGTGTGTATCACACCAATCCGGTTCGCCTTTTTAATCGGCTTACTTTAATATTTAGTACTTTTGAAAACATTAAACGATTGTCATCATGAAATTTCTACCACTCTTGCTTCTCTTATTCACTGCACATCTGGGCTTTGGTCAAAAGCCTGAAAAATTATTCAATGGAAAAGACCTGAAAGGCTGGAAAATTCACGGCACAGAAAAATGGTATGCCAGTAAAGGCGAGCTAATCTGTGAGAGCGGCCCCGATAAACAATACGGATACCTGGCCACCGATAAAGAATTCAAAGATTTTGAACTGACACTCATGTTCAAACAAGAATCGAATGGAAATAGTGGGGTTTTCTTTCATTCACAAATTGAAGGAATCATTGTAAATGGATGGCAGGCAGAAGTGGCCCCCATGAACATGCACAGTGGTGGCATCTATGAATCTTATGGAAGAGGTTGGCTCATTCAGCCAACAGCAGATAAAGAAAAGATGCTTAAGGAAAATGATTGGAATGAAATGAAAGTGATGGTGAAAGGAAACACCGTTTCAACCTGGCTTAACGGCACTGAGATGATCACGTTAACAGACGAAAAGATTGGTTCGCGGTCTGGGAAGATTGCCCTCCAAATTCATGATGGTGGTGGTGTTAAAGTCAGATGGAAGAATATTCGCATCAAAACACTGTAAGCTAAATTGGCTATAAAGCATAAGGTCTTCCAAAATGGAAGACCTTATTTGTTTAAAATAGTGTATTCGATAAACTATTTCTCCTGCATGCTACGCGCATAATGAAGAATATTCTGAACGGATTCAGATGATGGCTCCAGGCGCGCTGAATCCAATTCGTGACGCACAAAATTCAGTTCTTTGTACTGAGCCTGCAGTTCACTATCACAAAGGAGCGCTTTGTTAATCTCCTTCGTCTCCTTCTCCGAGGTCTCGTGGTATAGAAACCTGATCAGATCGTTTTGGGTAAAGGTCTTTATCATAGGCAATATTATTTTTGTTCATTTTCTTTCTCAGGTTAATTAAGGCATAGCGCATTCTGCCCAATGCTGTATTAATACTTACTCCGGAACGATCCGCAATTTCCTGAAAACTCATCTCCAGGTAATGGCGCATGATTAATACCTGCTTTTGTTCGACAGGCAGTTCCTTGATCAAATCCCGAAGGCGCGATCTTGAGTCGCGAATAAGTTGCTTCGATTCATAAGACTCTTCCGAAAACTGCATTGAATCAAAAACCCTACTGCCATCTTCTAATACTACCTCCGGGTAGCGTTTGTTTCTGCGGAAACGGTCAATGGCCAGGTTGTGAGCAATGCGACTAATCCATGGCAAAAATTTGCCTTCTTCATTATATCGGCCACTTTTGATTGTATTCACCGCCTTGATAAAGGTATCCTGAAGCAGGTCCTCTGCCTCATAGCGATCTTTTACAATCATGTAAATGGCCGTATAAATACGGGATTTGTGTCTGTGAAGTAGCATATCGAACGCCTCTTCGTTACCGGTTTGATAGAGCGAAACCAACTGGCTGTCGCTGAATCTTCTGTCAATCATCTGTCTTGCGTTTAGGTAACGTAGATGTCTGGCTCGATAGTATGTGGGTTAAATGGAATGTTTGTGAAATGAAAAGTAGAAATATTCTGCGAAAGCACAAAAATTTTTAAAAATTTTCTTGCCTCCTACATAATTTCTTATGCTATTTGAGCCCGATTTTAAAAACCATGGCAGTAGCAAAAAAACGAGTAATCAAAAGTCTGGAGAATCTTACCGAAGACCTGAGGGATTTATTGCGTGAGCAATACCCTAATGGGTATGAATCCAGCATTACCAGAATTACCAACGCAAAAAAGGAACCCATCTTTGTTTTTCCTCTTGAAACCGATGACTCCGTTTACCTGGTGAAAGTACCTGCTACCAAAAACAGTGACGGTGGATATGATGTAGAATCCGGCAAGAAGCAGGAATTTGAAGGGGATGATGACGATGTGCGCACCCCTGCGGAAGATGACGATTTTGATAATAGCGGGGACTTTGACAATGACAGTGACGAAGGTGGCAAAGAAGCCAGCTACGACCCTGATTTCGATAATTAATTCTCATTAAGGCTGAACTAAAGCGAACACCATCCACATGAGTGGTGTTTTTTTCTGCAAGCTCTGATATTAAGGCGTTACCGTGTTTGAATCCTTAGTAGGACCACGCACAGCTATTTTCTATTTTTGCGGCCGCTCATGCTTCCAACTCCAAACGATTCATACCTAGACGATCTCGACCCCAGGGAATTTATCATTATTAAAAGGGCCAGAGTCAATAATCTAAAAAACCTTAGCGTAGCTATCCCAAGAAATAAGTTGGTGGTCATCACCGGTCTATCTGGTTCAGGAAAATCATCGTTGGCATTTGATACCCTGTTTGCAGAAGGGCAACGCATGTATGTGGAGAGCTTAAGCTCCTATGCTCGTCAGTTTCTAGGCAGAATGGAAAAGCCTGAAGTCGACTACATCAAAGGAGTGTCTCCGGCCATTGCCATCGAGCAAAAAGTAAACACCCGCAATCCGCGCTCTACGGTTGGGACAACCACTGAGATCTATGATTATCTAAAGTTGCTTTTCGCAAGAATCGGAAAAACCTATTCTCCAATCAGCGGTAAAGACGTAAAGCGTGACACAGTGACCGATGTTATTGATTTTATCCATCGACAAAAAGAAGGCGCTCGCGTGATGGTGACCACACCATTAAAAATTTCGAGGGGTCGCAAACTTGAAGATGAATTGAATCTTCTGTTAAGTAAAGGTTTTCCTCGGATTCTGATAAATGGAGAAGTGAATTTTATTGAAGAGGTATTAAGTCCTTCTGCAGCTGTCGCTGATGATCCTGAAGCAACCGTTAAAAAGAAAAAGCCAGCAAAAGCACAAAAAATAATTGAGGGTGATTATGAGGTATTGATCGATCGCGCAGCTGTTAATGCCGGTGATGAAGATCTTACTTTCCGTTTATCAGATTCTGTTCAGACTGCCTTTTTCGAGGGTCATGGCGACTGTGTTATCTATTCTGAAAATCAGAAAACTCATTTCTCAGATCGTTTTGAATTGGATGGAATCACTTTTACCGAGCCCTCCATCAATCTGTTCAGCTTTAACAATCCATTTGGAGCTTGTCAGACGTGTGAAGGATTTGGTAAGATCCTTGGCATTGATGAAGACCTGGTGATACCCGATAAAAGTCTTTCTGTATATGAAGGCGCCATCGCCCCTTGGCGTGGTGAGGTGATGAGTGAGTGGGCAAAGCCGCTAATCAAAAACGGAATCAAGTTTGACTTTCCGATTCATAGAGCTTATGGTGAGCTCTCACAAAAAGAACGTGATCTGTTATGGAATGGAAATCAGTATTTCGATGGCATTCATGCCTTCTTCAAATACCTGGAATCAAAAACATATAAGATTCAATACCGGGTTATGCTTTCGCGCTATCGCGGACGTACTACGTGCCCGGATTGTCGTGGAACCAAGTTGAGAAAAGATGCTGCCTATGTAAAAATTGCAGACACCTCCATTACCGATTTGGTGTTGATGCCTATTGAAGACACTTTAGTCTTTTTCGAAAAACTAAAACTGCCAGCTTATGAGCACAAAGTATCTGAGAGAATTCTTACCGAAATAAAATCCCGTCTTGAGTACATGGTGAAGGTGGGATTAGGTTACCTCACATTGAATAGAGTTACCTCAACCCTATCCGGTGGAGAATTTCAACGCATAAAGCTTGCCACCTCATTAGGTAGCGCTCTAGTTGGTTCGATGTATATCATGGATGAGCCGAGTATTGGATTGCATCCACGGGATACGGCTCGCATGATTGAGGTTTTAAAGTCCTTGAGGGATTTAGGAAACACCGTGATTGTCGTTGAGCACGAAGAAGAGATTATGCGAGCGGCCGATCAGATTATCGACATTGGACCCGATGCCGGTTCGTATGGAGGGGAACTAATTTTTCAGGGCACCCAAAATGACCTTAACGAAAAGACCAAATCGCACACCACAAATTACCTTACGGGAGTGGAAAAAATTTCTATTCCAACGATCAGAAGAAAGTGGAAGGATTCGGTAGTCATTACGGGTGCGCGTGAAAACAACCTGAAAAACCTCACGGTAAAATTTCCATTAGGTGCACTCACCGTAGTGACCGGTGTAAGTGGTTCGGGCAAGTCTACTTTAATCAAGAAAATTCTTTACCCCGCCATGGGTAGATTGAGTGGATCAGTATCTGAAACTCCTGGTAAGTATGATCGTCTTGAAGGAGATTTTACAAAAATCTCACAAGTAGAATTTGTAGATCAAAATCCGATCGGTAAATCTTCACGTTCAAATCCCATCAGCTATGTAAAAGCATATGATGCCATTCGCACGCTCTATTCGGAGCAACCGATCAGCAAACAACGTGGCTATAAACCTTCTCATTTTTCATTTAATGTAGAGGGTGGACGATGTGATACTTGTGAAGGTGAGGGTGAAATAAAAGTAGAGATGCAATTCATGGCCGACATCTATTTAAAGTGCGAAAGCTGCCATGGAAAACGTTTCAAACAAGAAGTATTAGAGGTAGAGCACAAAGGAAAGAATATTTTCGATGTGCTGGACATGACTGTCGAAGAGGGGCTTGAATTTTTCAGAGACAAAAAGCCAGTGTATGAAAAAATACTTCCGTTGTTTGAAGTAGGGCTTGGGTATGTGAAACTGGGGCAATCCTCCAACTCTCTTTCCGGAGGAGAAGCGCAGCGGGTTAAACTCGCTTCATTTTTAGGTAAGAATAATTCCGATAGTCAAAGTAATATCATGTTCATCTTTGATGAGCCCACTACCGGACTCCACTTTCATGATATATCAAAACTATTAAAGGCGATTAACGCTTTGGTTGATCAGGGGCATACGGTCATCATTATTGAGCATAATCTGGAAGTAATTAAATGCGCGGATTGGATTATCGACCTTGGGCCTGAAGGTGGAGAGAAAAAAGGTGGCAATCTCCTTTTTGAAGGTACCCCTGAAGAAATGGCGAAGAAAGGGAAATGGTATACGGCTGAATATCTTCGTTTAAAGCTTTCTGGAAAATAAAAAAGCCCCGTAGATAACAGGGCTTTCTCTCTTTATAAATTAATGTTATTTCTTAATCGCTGGAGTAGCTGGCTGAGGGGTTACACCCATCTTCTTCAACACCATATCTGATATGTTATATTTTTCATCACTATACAAAAGAATATCTCCGCCACCCATAACCTGTGGGGCCATGATGAATGCAAATCCATTTTCTTTTGCTACATCTTCAATAGCCTTACCTACCTTCTTGAAAACAGGATCCATCAACGCGGTCTGCTTATTCTGCAATGAAGTCTGAGCATCTTGCTGAAACTTCTGGATGCTTTCCTGCAAAGCTGCCAGTTCTCTTTCCTTATCTGCTTTGATAGCATCTGGTGTAGTGGCAGGCATACCCTGATACGCCTTCACTTTTGATTCGTAATCCGCATATTTTGCTTTCAACTGATTTTCAAGTTGTGTGCCGTGTGTTTTCAGCTCATTATCAATTTGCTTGAATTCTGGTAGTTGGCTAAAAATATATTCCCAATCGGCATAGCCAATCTTCTGGGTTTCCTGGGCTTGTGCACTTACTGCAGATACACAAAAAAGAAGTAAAAAAAGTGTTCTCATTTCAATTCACGTTAGTTGTTTAATTTATTTGACTTTATCGTTCGGGTCTCCTAATCCTAATTCTTCTAAAATAAAATCGGTGTAGTCGTGACGGGGATCGGTATACACCATCACCAATTCAGCTGACTTGTCAAACACAATTGCCAATCGGTTTGCTTTTGCCACTTTTTCCACCGCATCAAATACCTTGTCCTGCAAAGGTTTAATCAATTCCTGTTTTTTCAAAAAAAACAACCCTCCAAACCCAAATACTTTCTTCTGATATTCCTTCAATTCGGTTTCCTTTTTCTTTATTTCATCAAGTCTTTCCTGCTTCATCTCTTCCGTTAGCAATACTTGTTCAGCCTGGTAAGTACGGTAAAGCTCATCTACCTTCAGTTGCATGTCTTCAATTTCCTTTTGCCATGCGGCCGACAACTGATCAATCTCGCCCTGAGCTTTGCCATATTCCGGCATCTTACTTAGCACAAAATCAGAATCAAAGTAGCCGAACTTCTGTGCTGAGACAAAATTCAGGCCGAAAAGAAGAAAAAATATTATCGTGGTAAAAAACCGCATTTTCTATCTGATTTGCTGGCCAATGGTAAAGTGGAACTGCGATCCACTCTTTTGTGTGGCGCCTGGTAAGGTATCAAATCCATAAGCCCAGTTAAGTCCAATTAAACCGAATGCCGGCATAAATATTCTTGCTCCAACGCCAGCCGACTTATATAACTTAAACGGATTTTGCTCCTGGTAATTGTTCCAGTTATTTCCAGCCTCTGTAAACAAGAATCCATATATCGTAGCAGACTGGCTGGTGGAAACAGGATAGCGTAGTTCCATTCCAAATTTATTGTAAGCAATTCCACCTTCAATCCCAGGGGATTGCTGTTTACCACGCTGTGCGTAAAGAGGTGGTGTTACCTGATTGTTGGGATACCCTCTTAAGCCAATAATTTCCTGACCTAACACGAAGGAATTGAATCCACCTGCCAAACCATCACCACCCATCACGAATCGCTGGAAGGGTCCCGGACCTAAATTTTTATTATAGGTACCAATAAATCCAAAGTGAGCTTTTGTCTCTAAAACAAGGCTGCGTCCATCTGGTTTATCACTGCCTATTAATTTCAAATAATATTTAAAGTCAAACATCCACTTATGCAATTCAGTCCACTCATATCTTGTATCCTTGTCCAACAGATAACTCGGATCGCGCCAGAGCGAATAAGGAGGTGTTAAACTTAAGCTAAGGGATATTGTTGAGCCGGCCGATGGATACATTGGATTATCAATACTATTACGTGAGAGCGTTGTATTGAACATGATTTCCTTCGTTTTGCCAACCTGAGGTAATACGGGTGAGTTGAAATAGTTACTGTATTTGTAAATCAGGAACGAGAGAGAGTTGGTAAGTACAAAATAATTGTCAGGCCACTCCAATCTGCGCCCCAACCCAATGGTAATACCACCTTGCTTTAAAGAGGTTTGATCGGTAAACTCATAGCTTTGGTTGGCCAATCTTGAAATAGATTTATTTAAACTAACGGTCAGTGAATTCGGTTTTCTGCCACCCAACCAAGGTTCAGTAAACGAAAGACTATAACTTTGGAAGGATTTACCGTTTGCCTGCGCACGCAACGACAGACGCTGACCATCACCCACCGGAAGAGGTTTCCATTTCTTGAAGTTCGGAACATTACGCATCGAGAAGTTATTAAAGGAAAGTCCAACCGTACCAACAAATCCATAAAATCCTCCCCAGCCTCCTGATAATTCAATTTGATCGTTTGATTGTTCTTCTACCTTCCACTCGATATCAACGGTTCCATCGGCCGGGTTGGGGCGTATATCCTGCTCAATTTTTTGCGCGTTAAAATAGCCCATTTGCCCTAACTGTTGTTGGGTTCTGATCAAATCAGATCTTCTAAATTTTTGCCCAGGTATGGTGCTAAGTTCTCTGCGAATCACATGATCGTTTGTTCTCTCATTGCCACTGATGATTACCTCATCAATAGTAGCCTGATCTCCTTCGCGTACCCGCATTTCAATATCGATGGAGTCTCCTGACACCGCCACTTCTATTGGAACAACACTAAAAAATAAATAACCATCATCCATATACAACCCGCTGATATCAGCGCCTTTTGGATTGAATGTGGTCTTTTTAACAAGTAGCTCATTGTTATAAACATCTCCTTTATTGATGTCGAGAATTTTATTCAATGTGTTTGTGCTATGGATATAATTTCCAACCCAATTAATGTTTCGGAAGTAATACTTTCTTCCCTCATACACATTGATAATCACATTAATATTTTTGTCATCATGATTAACAATCGTATCGGAGGTTATTTCCGCATCACGATAGCCTTGTGAGTTGTAATACTCAATCATTCTTTGTTTGTCATCTTCATAATCAGATTTAATAAATTTTGATCCTCCAAAGACATTAAGTTTTATATTCTTATTGAGAAATTCTTTTACATCGAGCGTGGTCACCGTGCGACTTGCCTCCAGTGCGGGTTTTATTTTACTTGGCTTGAACGTTAAAGCCTCTCCTAAGATCGCTCTGTGAATGTTTATTCTTGGATGCTCTTTGGTTTTCTTTAACCGGCTCTTAAGCTTAGCGTCATCTATATCATGATTACCTACAATCTGAACTTCGTTAATCCGAACTTTCGACTTCAGATCAACATCTATTTTTAACTTCACGCCACCACGACTCAGCGTATCAAACTCTTGAACGATCTTTACGACCGTGTTTAGAAATCCCTTCTTCACAAAGTGTTTTTTGACACTTAGTTCAGCGTTTCGAATGGTGGCATCATTTACAATCTTTCCTTTTATCAGGCTGAGATCTTCTTTCAATGCAGTTTGACGGGACTTGCTTATGCCAACAAAATAAAATTCAGTCAGACGTGGTCGTTCTGCTAATCTGACCTCAAGAAAAACGTTGGTTCCTTCAATTTTCTGAACCAGAATAGTTGCGTCTCCAATCAGCCCATGTTTCCACAGTTTGCGTATGGCACCCGCTATGGCATCGCCAGGAATTTTTACTTTATCGCCAATCTTAAGACCAGTAAGCGAAATCATTGCACTTTTATCCAATACATTGAGTCCTGTTACCTCTAGTCCTGCGATTAGATATTCTTGTGGAGATGCATAATTAAGTGTAGCCTCGGATGGAGATTGAGATTGGCTTTTGCCAGTTCTGAATTGGCCATATGAAGGGCCAATGCAAAAAAGAAAAAGTATAGTTACAAGTATAAAATTCTTCATCTTTAGATTAGCCTATTGGGTCCAATACTTTTCCAAACCTTCTTTCTCTCTTCTGATATGCACAAATAGCTTCATACAAATTTTCCTTTCTAAAGTCGGGCCATAAGGTTGGCGTTATGAATATTTCAGTATACGCAATTTGCCACAGAAGAAAATTACTGATACGCAGTTCTCCGCTTGTACGGATCAGCAACTCCGGATCAGGAACACCTGATGTTTGCAAATGCTGTGCAAAATAATGCTCATCAATTTCACCAGGTTGTATCAATCCCTTTTTTATTTCTTCACCCAATTTCTTTGCCGCCTCCACAATTTCCCATCTGCCGCTGTAATTAAGTGCCAGTTGAAGTATAAGTCCACTATTCTTACTTGTTGCCTCCCTGGCTTTAGCTAAATTATTTTGACAATCAACTGGCAAGTGACTAATGTCTCCAATGGTTTGGAGTTTAACCTGATTTTCGTGAAGTGTTTTAATTTCTTTTTGCAAAGTGTTTACCAATAACTCCATTAACCCATCCACTTCCTCTTTTGGTCTGCCCCAATTTTCTGTACTGAAGGCATACAAAGTCAAGTATTTTATTCCCAGTTCACCGCACCCTTCAGTCACATCTTTAACTGCTTGTATTGCATTACGATGTCCGAAAATACGGGCCGCACCCTTTCCTTTAGCCCATCTTCCATTTCCGTCCATGATAACGGCAATGTGTTTAGGCAAATTATTGAAGTCTATATTTTCTTTAAGTGATGCCACAAGGCGGCAAAAATAGCCTTTTTTTCAAACTTCTTCATTACAATTCCACAGTTAAACGATGGTTCTTTTAATCTAAGCAGGATGATTTAAAATGTGAAAAAGTTGACTAAACGATGATTAAATTAACGATATGGGCTTCCGGGGCATGGGATATCGTAAAAAGTATAGGTTAGAGTAATGGCGGTAAAAAAATAATTGTCATAATCAAAGGAATTACCGTACTGATAATTTTTAATTGAGGGATTGCCCTCCGAAACATTATCCAGGTAATCGAAAAAGGTTTTTCTGATACCAAATTCAAAGGCAATGTAGTATTTAGGGTTAAGCACATACTTCATGCCTCCACCAAATGGAATCGCCATCTGTATATTGCTATACTCTGTGGCCTTTTGCTCTACTCCCGAGAACCCGAATAGTCCAGCACCGGCAAACAAATACGGAGTAAAGCGTAGTCTTCGTTTACTATCTCTCCAATCCAAAAAATGATATTCAAAAGTTCCTGCAACCTCAAAAAGGAAGCGGTCAAAAGAAGCAGCTCTTTTTGTCGCAAAGGCATCGATGGGATTGGCTGCGTCTGAAGCTCCTATTTTACCAGCTGTTATTGAAGTGCGCAAGCTTATAACATTGCTGATGTTAGATCTATAAAAAACAGTGCCCGCTGGCTTTGAAGAAGCAAGATTATACGTTCTAACTAAGTCTCCGGTATAATTGAACGTACCCAATCCGAAACCTATTTCGGACCGATGACCAAGGATTTGTTGAGCCTTTGTATCAATTTGTTGTAAGAACAAAACAACAAGTACAAACAGAACTCTGAATAAGGATTTCGTCATTCAATATATTCCTATCTGAATTTTGCTTTATGAAGTGTCGCTCCAATGATATAAGTAAGGCGTAAGCTTGTGACCATGTAGATGTCTCTTTGCTCTTTAGATCCCCGGAGGTTATCTGGAAATTCCCTACCATAACCAGGAATTGTACTATAGGTTATACCATCTCTTGCTACGTATGGTTGTGGCGTAGGGACTTCATTTGGAGGCAATTCATTGCTTCTGTAAGACATTGCCTGAGCAAGTTGGCTTTGCAAAACTCCTAAATCCACATAGTTCTGGCTAACATCATCAAGGTAATCAGTGAACGTGTAGCGAAAGCCAATTTCTGCCCAAAAATCCATTACTTCATTTACTCTAAAACGCGCGCCCAACCCAAATGGTATGGCCACTTGAATTTTACTATATGGTTGAATCCCACTGTTGGCATCGGTGGATAATAATGTTGAATACTGACCTTCAGTGCCCAAGGGTCTTAAATCAACCCAATCGCCTGCTTCCTTCAATGCTCCGCCCAACAAATCAGTAGCGGGAGCCTGTGCTTGAGGATTATGCAAAAAACCCACAACACCAGCAAACGCATATGGAGTCCATTTTACACGGCTGATGTAGGTTGCATCGTTTTCAAATAAGTCAAAGTAAGCCACCGCAGAAAGTTCTTTGATTCTGTTTCTAAAAGATAGATTTCTTTGGTAACGATATTTTCCGTTTTCAGCATCACCAGAATCTGCCGATTCGGTATCGGCACCTTTCAGTGTGCCATACATAAGCTGCGCCATAAATGTATAGCGTGGCCCAAAGCGGTGCATAAATGAAAGTGCCGCTGCTGGCTTGGTGAATGATATATCAGTACTTATGCGATCAGGCTTTGGCGAAACGTCTCCATAATAATTCAAAGCATTGATGGAAAAACCAAAAGCGCTATACGCCTTATCCTTAAAGCCGAACTTCTTTCCTTTAAAAGAACCCATTCGCTTATTATTCTTCTTGATTGATTTTCTGTTGAGCTGAGCAGCAGCTTGCTCAGATAAGCTCACAAGAAAGACAAGGCATAAAATACTAAATACTATTTTTCTCATGGAGTATTCTTTTGAGAACAACAAACTTATAAAAAACAGGCGAATAATGAAGTATTAATTGCGAATGTCTAATCCCCAATTAAGTTTCTGACGCAGGGTTTTGAAATAATGATGTCCGGGAAGAATAACCAGTTTTACTCTGAATTTCTCCTTTTTGACCACAAGTTTAACCGAATCATCAATGGTCTCGAACCTAGAATCCAATGACACCAGATATTTTTTACTCCTGCCTTCAATTTGGAATGAGATCTCTGAATTATCTGCAACTACAATGGGACGGGAGCCCAAATTATGCGGGCTAACGGGGGTAATTACAAAACTCTCCGATTTTGGGTAGACCAAAGGGCCACCGCAACTCAACGAGTATCCTGTTGAACCTGTTGGAGTAGATACGATAATGCCATCAGCCCAGTAGGAGTTTAATAACTCACCATCTACATATACGTGCACGGTGATCATGGAAGAGGTGTCCTTCTTCATGATCGTTAGATCGTTCAATGCAAAATTGAGATTGCCGAAAAGTTTGGGCGTTGAACTCAGTTTTAGTAAGGTTCTGCTTTCTGTTTTATAATTACCCTTGAAGAGTGAGTCAAGTGCCTTATCAGCATGCTCACGACTGGTGGTGGCCAAAAAACCAAGCCGCCCCGTATTAATCCCTAAGATGGGCACTTCTGATTTCCCTACAAAGGTTACCGACTCGAGCATGGTTCCATCACCCCCCAATGAGAAAAAGAAATCCAGGTTCTTAAGATTATCTCCTAACTCAAAAGTCTTGTACTTAATGTTTTTGAGTGCGCCCGATTTAACCTGTTTTACAAATTTGGACGACAACCAAATCTCAGCATGATATTGATTTAGTTGATCGAGCAACTTCTCAATAAATCGTGATGATTTTGCTTTAAAGTCTCTTCCGTGTATACCAATTCTCATGAAATGTTGGTTAGATGTCCAGGTATCTTAGCAACATATCAATCTTATCCTTCTCACCCGTGTCACGCTTGATCTCATTGTAACGACCAATAACACGATATCCAAAGCGCTCTAAAGTAGCCACGATACGATTCAATTCAACCTGATTAATCTTAAGTGTTAATTTGATCTTGCCTTTATCCAAAGGATCTTCAATCATCGAACTGCTGATAATCTTGGCATTATTCTCCTCTACATAACGACTGATTTCTGCCAATGAGTAATCAATGAGGTCCATCGACAAAACGATAATACCACCGGGCATTTGCACGGCTGCTGTTTGAGCAAACGAAATCATGATGTCCTGCACAGTGATTACGCCCGCGTATTTTTGCTCGTCATTGAGCACCGCTACAATCTGAAGCTTTTGGTCATTTGCCACTTTCAGAATATCATAAAAATGAGACTCCAATTGAACCGTGCAATCTTTGCCAACCAGTTTAAAACTGGATAAAGGGCGTTCAATATCGTTCGATTCAAGAATGATTTCTTCTGAAACAAAACCCAGTAACTGACCATCATCTACCACCGGCAGGTGCATGCATCTGAATTCTTCCATCCAGACAATAGCCTTGTGGGCATCATCCGTGATTTTCAGAGGAGGAATCATATGGTTAATCAGTTCTTCTGCAATCATGCCGTCCTTCATTAATTTTTCCTCATCAGAAAGTCCTCAACGATTTCATTAAACTTCTCCGGATGCTCCATCATAGGAGCATGGCAACATTGATCAACGAACTTCAATTCTGAATTTGGAATCAGGCGATTGAATTCGTGACCCACCATTGGCGGTGTAATCGTATCATTTAAACCCCACACCAGCAAAGTGGGCACTTTAATGTTTGGTAATTCAAAAGCAAGGTTATTGCGCTGCGCTGATTTTGCAATCGCTACAATGCGCATACACTTAGGTATACTTTTAGTTGTTTCAAAAACCTCGTCAACCAGTTCCTTTGACGCTACATTAGGATCATAAAATGTATAAGCAACGCGCTCACGTATGTATTCATAACTTCCTCTGCGGGGATAAGAGCCGCCCATCGTATTTTCAAATAGACCTGAACTTCCCGTAAGGACTAACTTGGAAACTTTTTCAGGATTGGCTAACGTGAATAGAATGCCCACGTGACCCCCCAATGAATTGCCCATGATAATCAGGTTGTCTAATTTCATGAGGGCTACAAATTGCTCCACGTATTCGCGCAAGCCGGGTAATCCCGCTTCCTTGATGGGCATTTCATAAATAGGGAGCATAGGAATGATCACTCTGAAATGTTTCGAGTAGTGACTCACCACGGCTTCCCAATTGCTCAAAGCACCAAAAAGACCATGCAACAACATAAGCACCTGCCCGTTACCTTCATCCACATACTTAAACCCATCTTTTTCTTTTACAACCAGGGACATACTGCGCTTATTTTGTTATAAGTAACTAAAAAAAACTGAACCTTAGAACTGCTTGAAAGTTTCTTTGAAAAAAGGGAGAAATCCACCGAAATACTCGGAAAGGGTAGGTGCTACTTTAGCTGCTATGGGATAAAGCGTAGATTCTTCTTTCCATCCTTCCGGAAGCGGTATTTGAAGAGCCTCAACTAACCAGATGATGACGCTGATTCCAAATGCAAACTTGATCAGACCAAGGGCCGCTCCGGCAATGGCATCCATCTTCCCTAAAAAGGTTTTGTCTAATGAATTTTTAATGCTCTTTCCAATCAGCGAAACCACCACCATTACCAGTAAGAAAATGATGGCAAATGAAATGTAAGGCAATACCTCTTTATCCGCATTAAATTCCTTTGATAAGTATTCAACACCGGTTCCCATAAGTTTGAAACCGATAAAGACACCCAGAATAATGGCTAACAAAAAGAACAGTTCTAATAAAAAACCTCTGCGATATCCAAGAAATGTTCCTATTGCAAGGATGATGACGATTACAATATCTGCTTTATTCAAGATGCCAACAGTTTCTTAACGATCTCAGAAATCATTTTACCGTCTGCCTTGCCTGTCAATTGCTTGGTGGCAGTGCCCATTACCTTGCCCATATCCTGCGGACCTTTAGCTCCCACTTGCTCAATGATCATTTTCACTTCCAGGGTGATCTCGTCTTCCGACATTTGCTTAGGCAAGTAGCGGCTGATCACTTCCAACTCCAGTAACTCTTTCTGAGCCAACTCATCACGGCCTTCTTTCTGAAATATTTCGGCCGACTCCTTGCGTTGCTTGGCTGCCTTCATTAACAACTTACTTTCAGTTTCGGAACTTATTTCTGTGCTCACACCCTTTTCCGTTTCTGCCAACAGGATGAGTGACTTTATCGAACGAAGCGCCATAAGCTCTTCTTTATTCTTTGCCAGCATGGCCGACTTAATATCACTATCAATTTGTTGTTTCAGGCTCATATTCAAATCGTTTAAATAAATTTGCTACAAAATTAACTCTACTTTTATAGAGATAAAAATAGATTGTTCGTTCTGTCTTGAATAGAATAAAGATACAACCTTTCGCAGCATGACTCGCCTCTCCTTAAACATAAACAAGATCGCCACCCTGCGCAATGCGCGTGGAGGTAACAACCCTGACGTCATTAAAGTAGCTATTGACTGCGAACGATTTGGTGCGCAAGGCATTACCGTTCACCCTCGCCCCGATGAACGACACATTCGCTACGCGGATGCGATTGAACTGAAAAGAATTGTGACTACAGAATTTAACATTGAAGGTTATCCTGACGAACGCTACATGAAGCTCGTTCAAGAAACAAAACCAGAACAAGCTACACTGGTGCCCGACAAACCTGATGCGATTACTTCCAATGCAGGATGGGATACGGTTAAAAATGAAGGCCAGCTTACTGAAATTATCGCTCAGCTGAAATCCTTTGGTGTGCGCGTTTCTGTTTTTGTTGATCCATCACCCAGGATGGTGGAAGGAGTAAAAAAAATTGGGGCAGATCGAATAGAGCTTTATACAGAACAGTATGCTTCGCAATATCATCAGAACCGGGCAGCAGCTGTGCAGCCTTATATAGAAGCAGCGAAAATGGCACATGAATTAGGTCTTGGTATTAATGCCGGCCATGATTTAGATCTTCATAATCTTCGCTTCCTCAAAGAATCCATTTCTTACCTCGATGAAGTTTCCATTGGTCATGCTTTGATTTGCGATGCATTGTATTTAGGTCTAGAAAACACCATCCAACTTTATTTGAGGCAATTGAAGTGATGAGTCATTTATCGCTTTAAAACTTTGAACTAGCTTCGTTTTTTCCATAGCCTCCACCACCTGGAGTTTTTATCTGAACCCGATCCCCTGCATTGGCAATAAGATTGTCCATTCCTTTCAGAATCTTTTCTTCCCCATTCTTGCTGATCAGTTTTTGTTGCCCGGTTTTTCCTGCCTGTCCACCTTTTAACCCGTAGGGCTGCTCAACGCGATGCTGGGAAAGAATGTTTACTTCTACTCTTTCTTTGAATGTTACTTCACGTACTATACCATCGCCTCCGTTCCATTTTCCCTTACCTCCCGAACCTTTTCTTATCTCAAATTTCTCCAGTCGCACAGGATAACGCAACTCAAGAATTTCAGGATCGGTAATGCGCGTGTTGGTCATGTGTGAATGTACTCCACTCGCACCATCAAAGCCAGGTCCTGCTCCAGTCCCTCCGCAAATGGTTTCATAAAATCCAAAATGATCGTTGCCAAACAGAAAATTATTCATCGTGCCCTGACTGCAGGCAACCAAACCAAAAGCCTTCAATAATGTATCGGTCAATCGCTGACTTACTTCGGTGTTTCCTCCTACAACGGCAGGTAATTTTGTTCCTGAAAAATCAGGATTGAGTAAACCCGTTGGCAACTTGATGTTCACCGATTCCATCAATCCTTCGTTCATAGCAATCGGTTTGTTTACCCACAGGCGCAACACATACAACACTACACTTTGAACGATTGCTTTGGTTGCATTGAGATTGCCAGGATGAACTTTTTCTGATCCGGAAAAATCAATGATCAACTTATTCTTTTTATCCAGCGAGATGTTGACTTTCAATACAGAACCATCATCCAATCGCTCTTCCGCGTGATATGTTTTAACTTTTGATTCCTTGATCTTTGCCTTAAGAAGCTGTGCGGCATAGTTGCGCAATGCCTTCATATAGAAGCTCACTTGTTTAAGGCTGTGTTTTCTACAAAGCTCCTGTAAAGCATCATTACCAAGATTGACCGATGCTAACGCTCCATTTAAATCTGCCATATTCTCTTCAGGCAATCGCGTAGGATATAACGCTGAAGAAAACATTTTCCGCACATCTGGCCATTGCACCTTGCCACGCTTCACCAGATAGGTTGGAGGAATGATCACTCCTTCTTCTTCTAATGAAACTGCATCGGCCGGCATAGAGCCCGGTTTTTTGCCACCGATCTCTGCATGATGAGCACGATTAGCTACATAGCCTATTAATTTCTTTTTGAAGAACACCGGCTTGATCAAGGTCACATCCGGCAAGTGCGAACCACCAAAGGCAGGATGATTCGTGATCACGACATCACCTTCATTCATGGGTAAAACGCTCTTCACTTCACGCACACAAACGCCCATGCTGCCTAAGTGAACGGGAATATGTGGAGCATTCACCACCAGATATCCTTCCGCATCCATCATCGCGCACGAAAAATCCAATCGCTCTTTTACGTTCACGGAAAAGGACGTGCGTTGCAATAGAGCTCCCATCTCTTGCGCTACTGCCGTAAAGCGGTTGCTGAATAATTCTAAAGCTGCTTCGTGATTTTGATTTTTTGGTTTCGCTCTACGCTTTTGCTCTTCGCGAAGCAACGCGTTGTTATTTTCATCTAACTTAAATTCCCAATGATCATTCACTACCGTGGTTGAATTCTGGCTCACAATCAAAGCGGGGCCTTTAACTATTGCACCATACTTCAGTTGCTCCCACCAATAAACGCCTGTCTTTTTCCACACCCCGTTAAAAAAGATTTTGGATTGTTTTACAAGCAATGGATTGTAAGGTGTGACGCGGGTTTTCCTTTTGGTTATGCGTTCATCCTGAACACACAAAACCGCGCGGATGGATTCAATTTCTATTTCACGATCAGTAAGCCAGTGACCGTAGATGGCTTTATATTTCTTTTGAAAGCGAGCGAGCACTCCTTTTCCTTTTTCATAAGGAACTTCAATGGTACTTTCTTGTCCTTTAAATCGTAAAAAGAGAAGTTCTTTATCATTCACAATTTTGCCTTCAGCGAAACCATCTTTCACAAATTGCTTTAATCCTCGTTCAAACAACTGCTGAAAGGAAGACGATAAATTTATTTCTGCTTGAGAATAAAGTTGAAGTACCTGTTGTTCCTCAAAACGCTCAACACGGGCTTTTCCAATTCCATAGGCACTCAACAAACCGGCATCGTAGGGAATGAGAATTTGTTTCATGTCCAGAATCTTGGCCAACGAACACGCATGCTGTCCGCCCGCTCCACCAAAACTTAATAGTGTATAGCTGGCAGGATCATGGCCTTGCTGCACAGAAACTTTTTTTATTGCCTCCGCCATTTTTTCGTTGGCGATTAAGGTTAATGATTCTAATATCGTTTCTGCCTTTGGCTTCTTGCCGGTTGCTCGTTGAATTTTCAGTAAGAGCTTTTCCAATGCTGCTTCCGAGCGATTTCGATAAAGAGGAATGGAAAAGAATTCTGCATCGGCACGACCGAGTAACAGGTTAACATCTGTGATGGTGAGTGGCCCATGGCTGCCATAACATGCCGGTCCGGGATATGCGCCTGCGCTATGCGGACCAACAATCAACCGATGACCATCAAAATCACAAATCGACCCTCCTCCTGCGGCAATGGTTTCAATCGCTAAGGATGGTGAAAGAATTTTAATCTCACCTACTTTTGATTCGTATCGATACGCAAAGTGCTTGTCGTAAAGCGAAACATCGGTGCTTGTGCCACCCATATCAAACGTGATGAGTTGATCCACACCAGATTGCCTGGCTGAAATGGCTGCACCCACAACACCACCAGCAGGCCCGCTCAGTAAACTATCCTTCGGATAAAAATTTCTTGCATCCACTAAGCCTCCAGCGCTGGTCATGATTTTTAGTTGTACATCGCGCAAGCCTTGTTGAATGCGATTGATATAATTATGAATAATCGGATCGAGGTAAGCGTTTGCTACGGTGGTTTCGGCACGCTGCAATATTTTTATCTGACCTGAAAGAGAATGTGAATCGGAAACAAACTGATAGCCATTCTTAATGAGCGCTTCCTTAAGCATATTTTCATGCTGCGGATTTTTATAGCTGTTGAGGAAGGCTATCGCAACCGCATCACAACCTGAATCTTTTACTTGAGATACAATGCGAAGGATTTCATTTTCGGTAAGCGAGGAGTAAATATCTCCATTGGATTCAATGCGCTCCTCCACTTCAATTACCGAATCATATAAAGGTTTCTCTTTGATGATTTGAAGTGCAAACAAATCCGTTCGTTGTTGTGTGCCGATCAGAAGTAAATCTTTGAATCCTTTTGTTACCAGGAAAGCAACACGAGCACCTTTTCGTTCAAGCAACGCGTTCGTGCCACGGGTTGATCCCAACTTCATTTCAATTGGAGGAAAGTTTTCGTGAAGGCCCCTTTGCGTTATTAACCTTGCGGCAAACACGGGCACTTCTTCGCCCGAACTGATTTCAAAAACATCTCCTTTCCTAATGCTTCGCGCAACAGCATCTGCCAAATGAAGAATTGACTTTTCAACCTCCGCTGACTTTATTCTCAATTTATCTTTTGGATTCCGTGAAAACGATATCAAAAAACCGTTGAAGATATCCGTTTGAACAGGCCAGCTGATTTGTACGGAAATCGTTTTTGAATCAATGCGCTCAATTACCTTACCTTTCAGTACACCGCTACTTAAAACTTTAAGTCGTTTGGTTTCTCCATCAGGCGTATGAGCGATGCAATCGGTAAACGTGCCGCCCGTGTCCACCCAAATTTTCCAAGGCATTGAGTCCATTAGTCTTTGATCGAAAGCACCACTTGCTTGCGCGTCATTCGAATGCCGAGCACTTTTAGAAATTCGACTGATCCATCAGGATTTTCACGAAGAACTGGCTTCGTGTAAAGAAGAGAATCTGTACCCATCTTCTGAATGTTATCATCAGGTGTGCCTCCATTCATATACGCTTCCAGTAGTTGACGTTCTACCAAACGCATATTCTGATTATCAGGCTTAAGAGAAACAATCTCAATTTGATACGCTTGCGACAGAGAATCCTGCCATGTGTTGTTGGTTAAGGTCTTATCGCTTTTATCCCATATGATAGCGACCTTACGACCATAGGCAAAGGCTGCCTCCGTTACTTGTGCTTCCGTAAGCTTTTTGATTTGTCCCTGTTCCATGCTTTCCTTGATCCTTTTTCTTTGCTCATCACTCAATGAGCCTGTGCAGGAAACCAGCGCCACGACAATCAATAAGACTGAATATTTCATATGATTCTAAAACAAATGCGAAGGTAAAAAGTCTTCGCTAACACGAACCACTAATTTATTAACTTTGCAGCCTTCTTTTTGGATGTATGATTGAGAAACTGATAGATATAAAGAACCGTTTTGAGGAAGTTGGTCAACTTTTGGGGCAACCTGAGACGGTTAAAGACCAGAAAAAATTCCAGCAGCTCAGTAAGGAATACAGAGATCTGGAAAAGGTGGTAATTAAATACGATCAATACCAGGCCGCGCTAGATGGTGTGAAGCATGCCAAAGAAATTCTGCAAAAAGAAAAGGATGCTGAGTTTCGTGAAATGGCCAAAATGGAGATCGAAGAACTGGAACCAAAGTGTGAGGCATTAGAAGCGGAGATTAAAGAGCTGCTCATGCCTAAAGATCCCAACGATTATAAGAATTGTATTCTCGAAATCAGGGCAGGTACGGGTGGTGATGAAGCTGCCATTTTTGCTGGCGATTTGTGGAGAATGTACCAGCGATTTTGTGAACGAAGAGGCTTTAAAATGTCGGTATTGGATATTACCGAAGGTACTGCCGGTGGTTATAAAGAAGTGATCAGCAGCATTGAAGGTGATGGAGCATACGGCATTTTTAAATATGAGTCTGGCGTGCACCGTGTTCAACGTGTACCTGATACCGAAACGCAAGGCCGTGTGCATACTTCTGCCGCCTCAATAGTAGTATTACCGGAGGCTGAAGATGTTGATGTGGAGATCAATCCAGCCGACATCGAAGTGATTACTTCCAGATCGGGTGGTGCGGGAGGCCAGAACGTAAACAAAGTAGAAACGAAAGTTCAAATGACGCATAAGCCAACAGGTATTGTTATTACCTGCCAGGTGGAACGCTCTCAACACGGCAACCGTGCACGTGCCATGGTTATGTTGCGGGCAAAGCTCTATGAACTTGAAGTAGAGAAAAAGCAGGCTGAAGTTGGTGCTTCACGCAAAAGCCAGGTGCGCAGTGGCGATCGTTCAGAAAAAATTCGCACCTACAATTATCCACAGAGTCGTGTTACGGATCACCGGATTGGCTATACACAACACAACCTCCCCGCGGTAATGAACGGAGAGGTTGATGAGTTTATTAATCAGCTTAAGATTGCTGAAACTGCTGAGAAGATGGCGAACAGTTCAAACTAATTCTCGCCTTCTTCTTCCGCCTTTTTAATTTGCTCGTCCAGGATTTTATCAATGATATCCATCTGACGTTCATCAATGGTCTGATCTACGCGGGCTTGCTTTTTCATGAAGCGAAACATGGCATTCTTCTTAATCTCGTAAGCCATAAAGACTGTGTATTTATTTTCCTTCTTGTTGAAATATTTTTGTTCACCGATTTTGCGTAGGTCAGCAATCTCGGTGTTCATTGTCTGGCGCACTAAGCTTTGAAATTTATCGGCTACATCGGCAGCGTTTGCGTTTTCGGTTTGCCCTAAATATTGATCAGCCACTTGCTTCATCGTAGTGTTTACTTGTCCTGCTAATTGTGATTTGGCATCAAGGTCCGCCTTGCTTCGTGCAATGTTATCTTGAGAGCTTTCACCCTTACCCGTACTCCGAAAAAAACGATTATTGGATTCATACGCGTTGCCACGGAATGGCTCTTTTACTTTCTGACCAAAAGGGCTTGAACTACAAGAGGAGAGCACCAATAAAATGATGGCTAAAAAAATCAGATTTGTCTTCATAAGGGGTTAGTTTGATAATTCGAAACTAAAATTAGTAAAAATTGTGCCAGAGTTCATTCTCCTATATTGGAATGATCAATTGCCAGCGGAAAGCCCATTTCCATTTGAGGGAGTAATCATTACCTGCTACTTTTTTCACTACCCCTCTTAATTCATGCTTTTTAAATGCTCGCAATACCGATAGGGGTGCGTCAAACTTTACCATAGCTGAATGTGAAAATAACTGCGTTAACCATTTGATTGAATAATACGCCAACGGATGGCGATGAATATCATTGATGATGATTGCCGATTGCGTTTGTTTTTTTAGAGATGAGAGTAGCTCAATCAATTCAGCTTCACCAAAATGATGCATGAACAGGGTTGCTAAAATGAAATCAAATTTTTGTCTTTTAAAGTGATGTGAAAATACATTACTCGTCTCAAAAGAAATGCTTGAAAATTCTTTTGAATGACTTCGAGCAAATTCAATAATATGTGGATTAGCATCAAAGCCAACCAATTTTACTTTTCGGTTTTCTCTTTCGGCAAGTTTTGAAATAATGCGCAGTATCTCACCACTGCCACAACCTAAATCTGCAATAGTGATAATGCTTTCTTTTGGAATGGTCTTCCAGCTTTTTCTCAAGGCGTTAATGGTTACCGCATTTCCACCCAGCCATTGATTGATGATATCTAATTCCCGTAAAGTTTGAAATACTACCTCGCCATCACAAGCTAAATCGTCCATGATCTCAATCGTTGAAGATCGATTAGAAAAATTAATCGCCATGGTTAGTGATTTTGTATTTCGAGTACCATGCTTTCCAAGGTTAGTCCAGGGCCAAAGGCAAAACTTAAAATTTTCTTTTTGTCGTCCACGCCATTTAGGTTTTTACATACTTCCAGAAGAACAAAAAGAACAGTGGGTGATGACATGTTGCCATAGTTACGAAGCACTTCGTAAGCCGGTTTATTTTGTTCTTTGGTAAGATTCAATTCTTTCTCGATTACTTCCAAAATTTTTTTTCCACCCGGATGAATAGCAAAATAAGACACATCCGAAAGTTCGTATGAAATTTGTTCAAGCAAAGAATGAGTTAGTGTTTTGATTCCGCGTTGAATGACATCGGGCACATAAGCGGACAATCGCATTTCAAATCCTAAGTCACCAACAGTCCACGCCATATCTTGATCACCTTCCGGAGAAAGGTCACAATAAAAACTTACGGGCTTTAAGTTTAATCCTTTTCGTGGCGAAGATTCTACGAGCAACGCTGCTGATCCATCCGCAAACAATGCATTAGCTAATAAATTATCGTCTGTGTTTTCTTTCTGAAAATGAATGCTGCACAACTCTGTGCAAACCACCAGCACTTTTGCTTTGGCATTTGATTGACAGATCATATCGGCTTGCTTCAAGCCATTAAACGCTGCGTAACATCCCATGAAGTTGATGCACAAACGTTGCGTGTTTGTTGGCAATCCCAATGCTTTTACCAGATCAATATCCAAGCCCGGTGCATACATGCCTGTGCAGCTCACTACAATTAAATGCGTGATTGATTTTTTATCAAATCCGGTCACCTTGTTTAAGCAATGACTGATGGCATCAACGCTCAACATCAATGCCTGTTGGCGATAGAGTAAGAGTCTGGTACCCGTGGAAGGAACAGGCTCAAAGTTCTGATTATTCGAATAGAAATCATATCCATCCATTTTTCCGTAATCGGCAATCACCGAGTGTCGTGTTTCTATGCCCGTCATGCGGAATAGAGCCCGAAGCTTTCTGGCATCCTGGTCATCCATCTGCATGGCGCGCACCATAAAATCAGCAATGGTCGACTGACTAAATTTATTCTCAGGATTAGCCGTACCTATGGCGGTTATAAAACTCATGATGTCAAGTATAACAAAAAACTACCCACATTGATTTAACTTTACTGAATTCATTACCTTGATTAACTTAATAATTCCTAAAACAGTGTTTTCACGTTCAGCCTGGCTTCATTTGCGCATTCCTTTTTCATTCTTTCTGATGCCCGTCTATATTTTCTCCCTGGGTATTTCGCCCAACTTTACTGAAAGTCGATTGTTTTGGTCGTTTATCATCATTCATTTGTTTCTGTATCCGGCCAGCAACGGCTTCAATAGTTATTTCGATAAGGATGAAAAGAGCATTGGCGGATTGAAGAATCCCCCTCCGGTAAATAAAGGATTGTATTATTTATCACTTCTTTTTGATGGCGTTGCTATTGCATTAGGCTTTATAAAAGTAAGCCTGCTGTTCGCGGTGATGCTTTTAATCTACGGTCTGGTGTCAAAAGCCTACAGTCATCCTTTAATTCGATTGAAGAAATTTCCAATTAGCGGCTGGTTTACGGTGGGTATCTTTCAGGGGTTCTTTACTTTTCTGATGTGCTACGTGGGCATTAATGATTTTGGAATCGAAAATCTGATGACTGCAAGGATTCTTATTCCTGCTGCACTTTCCAGCATTATTTTATTAGGAACGTATCCCATGACACAAGTCTATCAGCATGAAGAAGATGCAAAGCGTGGTGATCGTACTATTAGTTTGATGCTGGGTATAAGAGGTACGTTTATGTTTGTGCTGATCATATTCACACTGGCAGCTGCCGGTTATGTGTGGTACTTCTATTCTTTCTATGAATTGCGTTTTGGAATCACTTTTCTGATATCGTTAAGTCCGGTGGTGATCTTTTTTTTGGTTTGGTTTTTCCTCGTGCTAAGAAATCAAACCAAGGCTAATTTTTCTAACACGATGTGGCTTAACTTTTTATCAGCTTTATGTCTGAATGGGTTTTTTGTTTGGTTCTTTTTAGAGACCAGCCATGTCGCTCAAACTTTTCAATAGCAGAAAATCTCAGCCGCTATTGGCAACTAACCTTTGAGAAGTTAAAATGGCTCTCCATGAGTTTGACGAATGAGAAAGTCTGCAACTGGTTTCATGCTTTTCATAAGATTAACAGCCAGATTTGATGTCCATTCTGCTCCAAAGAGTTGTTGTATTTGTCTTCCTGCCCAAAGTCTGCGCGCAAAAAGTACATTCCATTTTTTACCATAGATGAACTCCATCTGTTCACGGTTAATTTCCTTTCGGGCAAACCGCAATACCAATTCGCTTAACATTTTTGACGAGTGGATGGCGAGCGCCATCCCATTTCCACACAGGGGCGTGATCATTCCTGCTGCATCGCCTGCCATCAATACATGATTTTCAACAGGCTGTTTAGTAGCGAATGAAATTTCATTGATTACTTCCGGACGCTCATAAAGAAATTCAGAGTTCACAAAAATCGATTTCAAAAACGGATTCCTATGTAGTACTGCTTCCTCCATCGATTTAATGTTACCGTATTTTTTCAGGTTGTCGCGATGGGTAAGATAACACAGTGTAAATTTCTGATCTTCTACTTGACTGATACCACAATATCCATCTTTAAAATTGTGAAGTGAAATTTGATCGGAAGGTTGATCCGTACGAATATGGTACTTCACACCGGCATAAGGTGATCGTTTTTGAATGAATGCTCTTTTCATAGAAACATCCAATCGCGATCGTTTTCCAAATGAACCGATGACTATTTCCCCTTCTAATAAGTTTTCACCAGCTTTCACGCGAAATTGATTTTCATGAAATGAAATCTGATCAGCCTCTGTGTTCAACAAAAACTTAACACCTTTTTCAAGCGCCTTTCTATATAGGAAATTATCAAATGCGTAACGGCTGATACCAAAGCCTCCCAAATCCAAAGGGAGTTGTGCCAATTTTCCATTTACAGAAGTGAGTTGAAATTTTGTGATGGTGGGCGGATTAAATTCAAAAGGAAACAGATCAAGTGATTTAAGAAAAGGAATGGTCTCATTGGAAATATACTCACCGCAAACCCGATGAAAAGGATACTTCTTTTTTTCCATAACAATAACCTCTATTCCTGCGCTGGCCAAATAATTAGCAATAATCAATCCTGCTAGGCCTCCTCCAACAATAATGACACGATTCATTGCTTGAACTACTTCATTTAAAAAATGAATTGAAAGGAGAGGTTTTCAAAAAATCCCTCTGCATGCATTAAATAATATTTTCCAGCTTGAATTCCTTCTTAACTTTAATACCATCTCGTTGAATCTCAAGGATTATTTTTTTCCCAGGCTTTGAGTTGAGAAAACCATTGATTGAACTTAAGTCTAAATCAACGGTGATCCTACCATTCACGGCAATGATTTTGTCACCTTTTCGAATATCCGCCTTTGCGGCAGAAGAGTTTTCACGCACGTCTGAGATTTCGAAATTCCTTAGCTTGGCTCCCCGCGCACGCACGGTTAGTCCGCTCAAATTAAAATAGAACTCCTTCTTTAAGGTTGAGTTCTTCTTCAGATACATTCTTTCACTCGGAAAGTTAAATATGACGGTGAACCGGCTTAATATCTCACCGCCAATAGAACCATTGCGAAAAACGGTGCGACTCGTTTTTAACGTGTCAATATAACTTTGGGGATCAGGAAAGTTGGCGATCACACCAGAGACTAAATAGTCTCCGATCTCAACAGATTTTATTCGTCCTATTTGTCCCGTAATTTCTCCACCAAGCCCTCTTCCAATTATAGTACTGACATGCTTTTCAGGAACTGTAATTTTGGGATTGGATTCTGTTTCAAGAAATATTCCGTGACTTGCGCCACTGTCTACCAAAAGCTTTGCCGAAAGTGAAGTGGTGTCATTCATTTGCAATCCTACAATTATATATGGTTTAGTGTCCTCAACAGTAATTGGCAACCATGTGTGCCTTTTATTAGGCTTGAACCTTTCAGGTTTCATAAGGGTAAGCTGTTTTTTTTCATAATCAATCTTTACGATAAATCGACTAAATAACTCATACCCTAAAATTCCATGCACATCAGTACCCAGATAGTTCCTCAGCTCGAGATAATCCTTCTCAAGCACTAGCATCGCATGCCCCTGTCCATGAACACCAGGCATATCCAGCGTAACATTATTGGTTACGTAAGCATCGACCAACTTTTCTCCACCAGGACCTGCAATTGTATACTTTCGTGAATAAGGAAGATTTAGAATATCACTATACGCTTTCTCAGTAAGAATGGAGGTGCGCACCCCTGTGTCAAGAATAAATTTGAGGGGTAATTGGCCATTTAATATGATGGGCATGATAATGAGGTTGTTGTAAACCTCAATGGGGAACTGAGCCTTGGTTTTTCCGGGTGGAAGAGAAAAGCCTAAAACCTGAGCATAACCAGAATAAATACCAGCTAAAAATAAAAGAATACAACCAACAAATCGCTTTGCGCCCATACAACACAGTGGCTTTAGTTAAAGCTAAGATTTTTTTAGAAATGCTTACGCTTTAACTTGTTATTACACCAAGTTGTTTGAAAAGTTGAGTGGGGGTTTCAGAAATTTTCAATTCATTCAGATTCTTAGCCTGAAGGAATCCTTCCTCTACCATTAATTTCATTTGTTGAATCAACGGGTTGAAATAACCCTGTGTATTTAAAAGGCCAACGGAAGCGTTGATTAATCCTAGTTGCTTCCAGGTAAGAATTTCCGCAAGCTCATCTAACGTACCCCAGCCGCCAGGCATGGCAATAAACGCATCAGCCAGGTCGGCCATACGCCTTTTTCGCTCATGCATACTACTAACAACTTCCAGGTGTGTAATACCTTTGTGTGCAACTTCCCTTTGCAAAAGAAAATCAGGAATAACACCAATGACGGTGCCTCCAAGGCGCATTACCTCATCGGCAACAGTGCCCATCAGTCCGATATTACCGCCACCATAAATCAATGAAGACTGCGATTTGCAGATGAGACCGCCCATTTCTATAGCAGCATCTGCATAATCTTTTCTTGCGCCAGAAGCTGACCCACAGAAGATACAAACATTCATTGAAGCCCTAAAAAATTAGTGCTTAATATCGTGCTCGTTGTCGCTTACTTTACTATTTGGAAATGCCCAAACCGAAACAATAGCTAAGATAAAAAGGGCAATCACTACACCGAAAACTGACATGGTTGTATAATTTGGTTAAAATAAGAATCGAACAAATTTAAAGCCTGCAGCCAGAATATTTGCAAAATGACCTTTAAAAATTGTAAACTCGAGATCTTATTTAAGGGTTGTTCGCCAAAAGGGATTTAAAACAAACTATGTCATGAAGAAATTTCTTCTTGTTTTGGGTATCATATTAGTGATCATTCTGGGAGTTCTTACCTATTTCCGAGTGTATTATACCAAATCATTCAGCCCTGAAGATCAGGTAAAATTTGAAGATGGAGATTTAAAAATCACCGTGGTATATAATCGACCTTCCAAGAAAGGAAGAGCGATCTTTGGTGAGTTAGTTCCTTATGGAAAGGTGTGGAGAACCGGTGCCAACGAAGCCACCATTTTTGAAACTAGTAAAGCCCTGACTTTTGGGGGCAAAACCTTGAAAGCTGGGAAATACAGCTTATGGACAATACCTGGCGAGCAATCGTGGACGATTATATTTAATGCAGAATTTGGTCAATGGGGTGTTGGGTTTAACGGAGAAGCCAATCGGGTTCCAGGCAAAGATGTCCTTTCGGTAGGTGCCCCTTCTGTATCCATCGAAAAAGAGTTTGAACAGTTCACCATCGCTGTTGAAAACATGGCCGGAGAACACGAATTGACATTTATCTGGGACAAAACTTTAGTGGCTTTGCCTTTTACAATTCAATAAATGAGGCGTTCGGTTTTTCTAGAATTTCTTGTTAAAAATTTTTACAAAATCTAATTAAGTGGTGGTACTTTTGACAACTCAAAGTAATTGCAATTAAATGATACAGGTAATTCCTTCCATAGCCATTCGTAACGGAAAAGTTGTTAAAATGAGGAAGGGCGATCCGGCCAGCGAAAAAGCTTATAATGAAAATCCATTGGATCTGGCCAAGCGATTTGAAGATCACGGAATAGAAGTGGTACACCTCGTGGATTTAGATGGCGCTGAGCGCGGCAGTCCAAAGAATTATCATGTGCTGGAAACTATTTCAGGCCATACCAATCTTAAGGTCGATTTCACAGGAGGTATTTGCACCGATGGCGATATTGACAAAGCGTATGAATTCGGAGCTGCCTATATAACTGCCTCTAGTATTGCCGTTACCAATCCCGAGTTATTTGCATCGTGGATTATCTCGTATGGTAGAGAAAAAATGACGTTAGGTGCTGACGTTACCGATATTGTTTCGAAAAAGATTGCTTACCGCGGCTGGTTGAAAAAATCAGAAGTCACCTTGTTTGATCATGTTCAATATTTCTTTGACCGAGGATTGAAATATGTAAAGTCAACCGATGTATCGCGCGATGGTGTACTTGAAGGCCCGGCCTTTTCATTTTATCAGGAAATCATTGATCAGTTCAAAGATTTGAAAGTGCTTGCGAGTGGTGGCGTTCGTGGAGTTGACGACATCAAAAAGCTAAATGACATGGGCGTCTTTGCTGTAATTTTTGGCAAAGCCTACTACGAGGGAATTCTCAAGCTTAAAGATTTGGAGCAATTCATCGTCAAGAAAAGTTGAAACAAAAAACCCGGAGTGCTCCGGGTTTTTTGTTGATTAATTATTCGGATCAATTCACATTCAACACAAAGCCGATGTCAAGATCGCTCTCGCCATCCAGTGAGGTAGATGTACGTGATTTTATATCCGGTTGATGTTTTAAAACTACTCTGAATGATTTACCGCCTGCTGCTATACCCGATGATGTCCAGGAAGTACTAATGCCTATTGGCAAGTTGTTAACATCGTTGTCTAAATAATTAATGCTTCCAACTGTTGAAGATGAGTTGTCTTTAATATTTCCCATGCCTGTTGGCGATGAAAAAGCTCCTTCCGAAAATCGGAAGAAAAATTGATGTTCGTCTCCTTCTTCTTCAACCTCAGCAGTTATGTTATATCCCTCATCTCCGACATTGTACAGGCCATTGATTAATTCCAATGACAACGTATACTGCGTTCCCTTTATTAAGTTGATGGGACCATCCACTTTGATGTCCTGAACACCTTCCCCATCCGGATCAGTTGCCGTAACAGGAACCACTGCGCCTCCTCCAGCAGGGGTAAATTTTAAAGTCACTTTAGTTACTAACTCGGGGATATTTTCTGGTTCCGGATCGTCATTTTTACAACCACTTAAAAAAATAAATGAACCTGTAATAAGTAAGAGTATCAGGTGTTTTAAATAGGTTTTCATATTTAATCGTTTAGTTTATGCAACAATGTTGCAATAATAAGTAAAAATTTTATTTCCTCCATCAATTTTCAACCATTTAAAAGCTGTATTTCAGTGCAATAGAAAGATTACGACCTATTTCATCCGCGTAATAACGCATCCTATTTGAATATTCGCGGTATGCTGTGTTTGTCAAATTTTCAATAGAAATTCTAAAATCCAACTTTGACTTCATAATGGGTTTTGAAATGCCCAAAGCAATGGAAGCCAGAAAATACCCATCAGGTGAATCGACAAAATCAAAGTTCAGATTATCATTTTCAAACAAATCAATTCCTTGCTCCTTTGCTTCGATAATATCACGGATGGGTACAACTCGCGGAGCCCGATTCTGTTTTGCCACGTATTTTAATCGTATCTCAAGAAAAGGATTTGTCCATGATTGTATGTTTGGAGCATCGTATCGCATAGAAACTTCATAGCGGTTTGATGGAATAAAAATCAGGTAGTCGTTATTGGTTTCATCTTTTGCTCTCAACAACGATATGCGCGAGTTCAGTTTTAGCTTTTTAGTTACTGAATAGCCGAATGAAAGATCAGCACCTAAAAATGAAGCATCGGTTTGCGTATATCGGAAGTAGGGGAAAATGCCACGTGTGTTTTCTGTTACTCCACGAGGCTTGAGGTAGATGTAATTGAAGATATAATTTATGTAGTTCGTCATTTCCATGCTCCATTTTTCCTTCTGCACACGGTAGGTATTCACCCACTTTATTGCCTGCTCCGCTTTAAAATCTACCTCATCCGGGGACCGCACTTCATTGGTAATTTCATCCAGCAACAATCCATACTCAATAGCGGCAGCGCTTTGATGAGTGCCCAAACTATAAAGCTCCGCAACATTGGGCGGCCTCCAGGCGCTTCCTAAACTTGAAGTAAAAGATGATGCGGGATTAATTTTTAATGTGCCTGCTGCGGTGGCACTCACATTATGAAAGTTGAACTCACTGCGATACAATTGATTTTTAAAATCAAATCCTACAATCTTGTAATACCTGAGATCATAACGAGCCCCTATTTCCCAATCCCAGTTGGTCTTTGCGATTTTTTCTATCCAGAATAGTCCAGCGGTATAATTGTTGAAATTAGGAATGAAAGGAAGCGTTTGTGTCCCATCGATTTTGTTATTGTCTTGCGCCATGGCATTTAGTCCAAGAGAACGTATATGTGACTTCGATTTTGTTTTCTCCCACTCTGCATCCACCGTATGGGTAAAGAGTTTGTACCCAAGCGCTGGTACCTCAGTGAGACTTCCTCTTCGCAAATCAAACTCCTGTCGATTATTTATTTGAAGTGCATATTGAACATTAAAAAGATTATCGCCCTTACGAATATGACTTGTGAGCTTGATCAAATCATGCTTAACTTCTTGCCTGGGTGAGTTTATCTGATATGTAAACGGTTGCGTATTTTGTGGAGGCTCTTGTTCTAATGCAATGGCAAGATCTTCTATGCTTCCAACCACTGAGCCTTTCAGTATTCCAATGGTCGTGTTAAAGTGGCTATAGAAAACCTCAAATCCGGTTCCCCCTTTATGATATCCCGTTGAGGCGGAATAATTCAATTCCCGGAATCCGGTGTTAGATAAATTATAGTTCGGTGTGTGCAGATCTCCTGATTTCTTTGCGGTGCCTTGCAAGCGCCAGCCCCAGCCTTTATAATTAGGTATTCCTCCTTCCAGCAATCCCGATACTACACCCGACCGACCATTGCTTGAACCAATAACATGGAGCTGTCCACCCAATTGCTGGTCCGTAGGCAATTCGGCAGGTGTGAGTATTACCACACCGCCAAGTGCATCGGTGCCATACTTGATTGCACCAGCGTCTTTTACAACCACCAGGTTGGCTGCCATGAAGGGGTCAATCTCAGGAGCGTGTTCCGCTCCCCACTGTTGTCCTTCCTGGCGAACACCATTGTTCAGAATTAAAATACGCTGGCTGTGCAATCCATGAATAACGGGTTTAAAAATGGCCGGACCGGATTGAATGGTATTCACCCCCGTAATACTTTGAAGTGATTCTCCTAACGATTTTCCCCGCACTTCCTCCAATGCCTTTCCTGAAAGTGCTCCATAGTTAGATGCCTTTCCAACGGGTTCGCGATGATCAGAAACAACCACTTCTGACAGAAGTCTATCTTCTGTATTGAGTATCGTTTCTATTCTCTCTGATTTTCTCAGATTGAGTTTTACTACCTGCGTTTCGTAGCCTAAAAATTTGATCTCAAGAACATAGTCACCCTCACACAATTCTGAAAAAAAATAGATACCATCCAGGTCTGTTACTTTTCCAATATTATGTTCCTTTATAAAAACGGTGGCTCTCGGTAGTGCGTTCTTTGAATCGTCCAGCACCTTACCGGTAATTGTTAATTTACAATTGCCCTGACCTACGGCCACCAACGCGTGCAAGAAAAGAATGACTGAAAGGATAAATAGATTTTTCAAAATGCAACAGTGTTGCAAATATAATCTTTTAATGAAATAAAAGGAGAGCGATTACACGATCGGATCTATTGCTCCACAATATCCGATATCTTGAATTTTTGAATGATATAATATAGAAAGTTGAATGAAAGAGCATCATCTTCTGGCTTTGTTACAGAATTTTTTGATGACTCTGATTTAGACTTCCCTGATTTTAAAGTCGAGGTTATTTCCCCTTTCGGCAGCACATTTATTTTTTCTGAATTGGAAGTTGATCTCTCTGGCTCAAACAAAAGAGGCTTTTCTCCTTGAAGTTCTGGGCTAAAACTCGGATCAGGAATCTCATTATTAGGAATACCCTCCTGTGCGCTTGCAGAAAAGAACGCAAGGGTCACTAGCATGATAGTAAAGCCGAGAAAATGAGAAAAATTTGGTTTCATCTAAATCCAGACTTATTTGGTTTTAACCTCTTACCTTCGGGGTAAGCTATGCAAAATAGTAATTTTTTGGAAATGATAACATGGGATGACTTTAATAAAATTGACCTGCGAGTAGGTACAATTGTTCGTTCGGAAGCGTTTGAGGAGGCTAAAAAACCTGCCTTTAAGCTTTGGATTGATTTAGGGCCTGATTTGGGCATAAAAAAATCAAGCGCACAAATAACTGACTTATACACATTAGATCGGTTACGCGGACTGCAAGTGGTCTGTGTCGTTAACTTTAGGCCGAAACAGATAGCCAATTTTACCTCTGAAGTACTGGTAACGGGTTTTCCTGATGAAAACCACCGGGTAGTTCTTACTACGGTGAGTTCACCTGTTCCTAACGGTTCCAAACTCTTCTAAGTTATGTTTCAATTTTCACAATTATCTGCCATTTGCCAAGGTGCTATCCTCCAGATGGCGAAAGACAGAAACATAGAAGACCTGGTTATCGATAGTCGCAAGGCTATGTTATCGGAACATGCTTTGTTCTTCGCCATTTCAGGAGAAAGGCATGATGGTCATAATTATATAGAAGCATTGTACTCTAAAGGAATTCGTCAGTTTATCGTAGAAAGAACGATATCAACTGAAAATTTTCCTGAAGCAAATTTTCTGCTTGTTCCCTCTTCGGTGCAGGCTTTACAACGCTTGGTTAGCGCGTATCGAAATGAATTTTCTATTCCCGTCATTGGTATCACTGGCAGCAACGGTAAAACCATTATTAAAGAGTGGCTGTATCAATTGCTTTCACCCAATTATAGAATTGTAAAAAATCCGGGAAGCTATAACTCGCAGATAGGAGTTCCTCTTTCCGTTTGGCAAATGCAATCGTATCATGAGGTGGGAATTTTTGAAGCGGGAATTTCCAAACCCAATGAAATGCGTGAACTGCAGAAAGTGATTCAACCAACATTAGGAATCTTCACCAATATTGGAACAGCGCACGATGAAGGGTTTACTTCTTTTGAGCAAAAGATTGCGGAAAAATTAAAGCTCTTTTCAGAGGTTGAAAAATTAATCTACTGTGCTGATCATGAATCGTTGCAGTCTGCCGTTGTAGCCACCTCCATACCCTCATTCAGTTGGGGGTTTCATAAAAATGCAAATTTACAAATCGCTCCGTCAGGTGATCAATTCAGTATAAAATGGAAAGATGAAATACAAACGCTCAAGCTACCCTTTAAAGATCGGGCTTCAGTGGATAATTGTTTTCACTGCGTTGCTATTATGTTGCTTTTTGGCCATTCCGTTCAAACTATACAAGAGCGAATCAGCTTGTTGAAAACGGTGCCCATGCGCCTCGAACTAAAACAAGGAATCAACATCTGTCAGATTATTGATGACTCGTACAACAATGATTTGGGTGGCTTGCGCATCAGCCTGGACTTCCTTGCCGGAATTCAAAAGAAGAAAAAGACCATCATCCTTTCTGATATTCTACAATCCGGACTTGATGACAAAGAACTGATACAAAAAATAAAAGAGCTGATTCTTAAAAGCGACATAACCCGATTGATTGGAATCGGCCCAGCGCTAACGAAGGGCCAAGTTGATTTTCAAGAACTCTCCATTCAAACTTCGTTTTTTGCTGACACTGAAAGCGCCTTAAAGGAAATAAACCATAGCGACTTTCATCAGGAAGTTATTTTAATCAAAGGTGCTCGCATATTTCACTTCGAAAAAATAGTTGGACTCTTACAGCGCAAGGTGCATGGCACCCGCATGGAAATCGACTTGAATAAGATTGTGAACAATCTTAATTTCTTCAAAGCACAGCTCAGGCCGGGAGTTAAAATGATGGTGATGGTTAAAGCCTTTGCCTATGGGAGTGGAAGTGAGGAAATAGCTACGTTACTCCAATATCATAGAGTGGATTATCTGGGTGTCGCTTATGCGGATGAAGGAGTAGAGCTACGTAAAAATCAGATCACCATTCCCATCATGGTGATGAATGCAACGGAAGAAAGTTTTCAAACTATTGTTGATTACAATCTGGAGCCCGTGATGTATAGTTTGAGCATGCTTCGTTCGTTATCCGATTTCTTAGGATCACAATCATGCACGGTGCATTTGGAAGCTGAAACCGGAATGAAACGTTTAGGACTGGAGGCAGAGGATTTGCAGGAAGCTGTAAGCATCTTAAAAAATAATCCTCACATAAAAATTGCATCGATGTTTTCGCATCTGGCGGGTGCCGATGAATCCGCTCATGATGAGTTTTCAAAAGCACAAGTATCCCGCTATGAACATGCGTACCAAACTATTTCATCCCAATTAAATATTGCCCCGATCCGGCACATGTTAAACTCTCCTGGCATTCTTCGTTTTCATCAATACCAGATGGATATGGTAAGATTGGGTATTGGCCTATATGGCGTAAATCCTACTTCCCAATTATTCAATCAACTTCAGCCTGCTGCCACACTAAAGACTGTTATCTCACAAATAAAAAAAGTAAAAGCGGGTGAGTCTGTTGGCTACGGAAGAAGAGGAAAGGCGGAATGTGAAATGGCACTAGCCACCATTGCCATCGGCTATGCCGATGGATTCAGCAGAAGTTTTAGCAGAGGCGCAGGTGTTGTTTTAATAAATGGTAAAAAAGCTCCTGTGGTTGGTAATGTGTGCATGGACATGACCATGATTGACATTACTGGCATAGAAGCGAAAGAAGGTGACGAGGTTATTATTTTTGGTGAAGGGCTGCCTATTCAAGAACTAGCCACACGCGCAAACACCATTCCTTATGAAATTATCACCAACACCAGTGAGCGGGTGAAGCGAATTTTCTTCGCTGAAAGTATGTGATCAGTCTAACGAATTGATGGTTACCCAATAACGATAGGAGACTAATCCTTTTTCAATCTTTGATAGTCGAGTAATATCCCTCCTGCTAAAGCGTGGTATAATCAATTTATTAAGTCTTGCCAGTGTTTTGAAAAGTTGCTTCTTCATCACCTCTATGGTTTTTATCCACAACCTAAATTCTTCTTCAAATCGCGTTGAGGCAAGCCTCCAAAGTCAAATGTATTCTCTTTTTCAATAACTACTTTTGTGGCTGGCTTAGGAGATTCCTTTTGGTTTTTAGATGCCTTTTTAACTTTCTTTTTCACGACCGAATATAATCATTGCGTAACTGTTTGCCTACTCCTATATTGCGTTGTTTAAAATCAATCTAAATAAGAAGTGTCAAGGACCAAAACAGTGGCTGAGATGGTTCCCGGGGAAACAGCAGTGATTTCGGGGTTTACCGATGATGAGATTTCAGTAAAACTACTGGAGATGGGGTTTTTGCCCGGTACGGCAGTTCGCTTCAATTTCACCGCCCCATTTGGAGATCCCGTTTGTGTAAGTGTTTCTGGATTGGATCTATCGTTGCGTATCAGTGAAGCCTCAATGATCACAATTCTGAACTAATGGCTGAGCAAAGGCTTCTTAAGATAGCATTGGCAGGGAAACCCAACTCTGGTAAATCTTCCCTCTTCAATCAGCTTACCGGTCTTAATCAAAAAATTGGAAATTTTCCCGGTGTAACGGTCGATAAACGCATAGGCATTTGCAATCTGGATAATAAAACGCAAGCGGAAATTATTGACTTACCCGGCATCTACAGTCTTTATCCTCGTACGCTGGATGAAAAAGTAGTAGCCGAAATATTAGCTGATAAAAATAACAGACATTACCCTGATGCCGTGGTGTTGGTAGCAGATGCGACCAATCTAAAGAACTGCCTCCTTTTGCTCACGCAACTCATGGACTTAAAGCTGCCAACAGTGCTTGCGCTAAACATGATGGATCTGGCGGCACAATCCGGTCAAAGTATAGACCTTCAAATGCTGACCTCTTCATTGGATGTTCCCGTGGTCATGATCAATGCACGCGGTGGTCAAGGTGTTCATGAATTAAAGCAGGCCTTAAACACAAAACTTAGCCCCTCTTCCAAAACAATTTTTCAATTAGATAATGAGATTAAGAAAGTCGTAAATAAAATTAAAGAACGATTTCATCTGGCTACGGATTATGAGGCCTACCAGTTTCTACAACAAACTGAAAACCTCGTTTTTTTAAGCGAAGAAGAACGAAATTATATTCGCGGAGAAGCAAAAGAAAATCAATTCTTCCCACATAAATACCAGGGTGCAGAAACCGTGATGCGTTATGGTTTCATCCAGGATTTGCTGAATAAAGTTATTCTCAAAACATCCGATCCCGAATGGAAGAAATTTTCTTATCGCATTGATAAAGTACTCACCCACAAAGTGTGGGGTTATCTGATCTTCTTCTCCGTACTGTTCCTGATCTTCCAATCGATTTTTGCATGGGCACAGATACCCATGGATTTTATTGATCAGTCGTTTACTACGCTCAGCAATATTGCTGATAACTATTTACCAGACGGGCCTTTGTTTGATTTGATATCGCAGGGAATAGTACCCGGCATTGGAGGCATTATCATTTTCATTCCTCAAATCGTCATTCTATTTGCCTGCATTTCTATTCTGGAGGAAAGCGGCTATATGGCCCGTGTCGTTTTCCTGATGGATAAGATCATGAGAAAATTTGGTCTTAGCGGAAAGAGTGTTGTTCCTCTTATTTCAGGCTTAGCCTGTGCAATCCCCGCCATCATGGCCACCCGCACGATTGATAATTGGAAAGACCGACTCATCACCATCTTCGTAACTCCTTTTATGAGTTGTTCTGCACGATTGCCCGTGTTCACCATTCTGGTCGCGCTGATTATTCCGGATGACAAAGTTCTTGGCTTTTTTAATTATCAGGGTCTTGTACTAATGGCCCTGTATATCCTCGGTTTTTTAGCCGCTATACTTTCTGCCATGGCTTTAAAGTTTTTGATTAAAACCAAAGAAAGAAGTTATCTGATCATGGAGCTTCCCACTTATCGTAAGCCAAGATGGGCTAATGTGGGCTACACGATCCTCGAAAAAACAAAAGCATTTGTCTTTGAAGCGGGTAAAATAATTTTAGCAATATCCATTGTGCTTTGGGTGCTAGCCAGCTATGGACCAGAGCGGAGTATGCAAGAAGCAGAGCAGAAAGTATTATCTGATACCTCCAACCAGGGGTTAAGCGAACAGGAAATTCAAGATCACATTGCCGCCTACAAACTTGAACATTCCTATGCCGGCATCATAGGCAAAACTATCGAGCCGATGATCAAGCCCTTAGGATATGACTGGAAAATTGGCATCGCTCTGATCACTTCTTTTGCTGCACGCGAAGTGTTTGTTGGCACGGTGGCAACCATCTATAGTTTGGGAAGTTCAGAAGATCAACTCACCATCAAAACAAGATTGAAATCAGAAATCAATCCTGAAACCGGAGGACCTCGTTATACTCCGGCAGTAGGCCTTTCCCTCTTGGTATTTTACACGTTAGCCATGCAATGTATGAGTACACTGGCGGTTGTGAAGCGCGAAACAAAAGGATGGAAATGGCCTGCCATACAATTGGCCTATATGACTGCTCTTGCCTATCTGTCTGCATTTTTAGTCTATCAATCGCTTTCTTAGTGATTGAAAAGAAATTTATAAGCTTGGTTATTTAATACCCATTAATTTCAGGACCTTTATCTCCTAATCTTTCTCAAATGAATTCATCAAAAAAATATCAGATGGGGTTGCTTTACCTCACACACTTGCTCATCTCTGCTGATGGTGTTATTGATGAAAAAGAATTCGCCTCTTTGCTCCGCATTAAAAACAGAGAAAAAATTCCTGATTCTGTTTTCAAAGAATTTGAAGATAGTGTCATGGATAAGAAAGAAAAAGAAATATACAAGACCGGAATTGATCTGATCAGTGAATGTTCTGATCAGGAAAAAATGGACGCCTTTGCCAATCTTTACAACATGTCAGAGGTAGATGGTGCGGTACATGTAAGAGAAGTGCGTCTGTTACTTTATTCCATTAAAGCAGCGGGCATTGAATTTAATGACGTAGTGAGTCAAGCCAAAAAGCAAGCTAAGTAGAAATTTATGAAGGCCGTTTCCTTTGCCTTTGTGAGTTTACTTCTTTTTGGATGTTCATCCCCCAAGCCGAACAAATTTTCTGATTCAACCATTCTTGCCATTGCCGACTTTCAAGATCGCAGACAAACCGATAGTCTGATCAACTACTTGCTCAACAAAAATCCAGATTATCGCTCCGAAGCAGCATTGGCACTGGCGTCAGTACAGGATTCATCAGCTTCTTTGCAGTTGGGAACAATGCTCCTGGAAGATCCTTCTCTTCACGCACGAATACATGCCGCATTCGCACTGGGACAAACCGGTGGAAATGCTGCCGTTAATGCGCTCATTCCGGCATTGACTGATTCAAGTAGTGAAGTTGTCAGCGAAGTGCTCCAAGCACTAGGCAAAACAATCTCACCGCGTGACATCACTTCATTATTCAACTTCCAAACTAAAGATTCTATTCAAGAGCATGGACTTGCCTGGGCCTTTTATTTTGCAGGCGTTCGTGGCCTTGCTGATTCGACAATAGCCAAACAAGCAGCTTCTTTTCTTTCAATCACTTACAACACTTCCGTGCGATTGGGTGCCGCACACTTTTTCAATCGCGCTACTAATCTTAAATGGATTCCAGTGCAAGAGTTAATGCGTGCTGCAACAGAAGACAAAAATACTTTCGTGCGCATGGCCGCTACCATGGCGCTTCGCAAGGTTGATACGGAAGAACACCTGTCTGCAATAAAACAAATTCTTACCACGGACTCTGACTATCGTGTACGAGTAAATGCTGCGCGGGTGGCCGGAGCCAAATCAAATAATGAACGCGATGAACTTGTGTTATTAGCATTGCAAGACGAAAATGCACAAGTCGCGGTGGCTGCCGCTGAAGCCATTCAAAAAGATTTTAAAAAGCAAGATGAATTACTTGCACTGGCACGCTCTACAAAAAACTTTCGGGTTCAATCCACACTTTTTAAAACCTTGCTCAATCGCTCTCCTGAGTTGGCACAAGAAATTCAAAATGCCTATGCAAAGGCCTCAAATGATTATCACAAAGCAGGATTGTTAACAGCTCTTTCTTCTGATCTCAACAGTCATTCATTTTTAGCGAAAGAACTTATTGAATCAAAAATTCCGGTTATCAAAACCTCTGCAGCACACGCCTTGGCAACTCTTAACAGAATTAATCAGTTCACCTCAGAATTAAAGCCGGTTTTTGCAACCACGTATAAGAACGCCTTGCTGGATGCTGACCCTGGCGTGATTGGCATTATTGCCTCTTGTCTTGCCGATTCAACACTGGATTACAAATCTGTTATTAAAGACTATTCCTTTCTGCAGGAAGCAAAAAAGAAGTTGACGCTTCCGAAGGACTATGAAGCGATACAACCACTGGATGAAGCACTTGCCTATTTCGAAGGAAGAAAAAAACCCGAGGCTGCTAAAAACGTTTTTAACCATCCGATCAACTGGGATTTGGTCAAAATCATTCCAAAAAATCAACGTGTTCAAATCTTAACGAACAAAGGAGAAATCATGCTTACTTTATTGGTGGAAGAAGCTCCCGGCTCAGTTGCGAATTTTGTTGACCTGGTGAATCAAAAATATTTTGACGGCAGGTTTGTACACCGGGTCGTTCCAAACTTTGTAATCCAAACCGGTTGTAACCGGGGTGATGGTTTTGGTAGCGAAGCATACTCCATTCGCTCAGAATTTTCACTTAGAAGATATGAGGAGGGTTCTGTAGGAATGGCATCGGCCGGAAAAGATACCGAAGGGACACAATGGTTCATCACTCACTCACCAACTCATCATCTTGACGGGAGCTATACCCTATTCGCGAATGTTGAATCAGGCATGGATGCAGTACACAAAATGGAAGTAGGCGATAAAATTATTAGCGTTCTTATGCTCGATAATTAATTACTTTGCGTGATCATGACGCAGGCATTCTATCAGAACTTTAAAATCGGGATAATCGGAGGTGGTCAATTGGGCCGAATGCTCATTCAATCCGGAATTGATTTGAACCTTAATTTTTCAGTACTCGATCCAGACCCGCAGGCGCCATGTCACCAATTGGCACCATTTACCTGTGGCAAACTTACCGACTATCAGACTGTATGGAATTTTGGGCAAGGCTGCGACATGCTTACTATCGAGATCGAAAATGTAAATACCAAGGCATTGGCCGATCTTGAAAAAGCAGGCAAAAAAGTCTTTCCTCAACCCTCCATCATTGAGCTTATACAGGACAAGAGAAAACAAAAACAGTTTTTCAAAGACAACAATATTCCCACTGCGGACTTTTTACTTGTAGAAAATAAAGAAGATATTCTTAGCCACCAATCTTACCTGCCTGCGGTAAATAAATTAGGACGAGAAGGTTACGATGGCCGTGGTGTGCAGGTGCTTAGAAATAAAGAGGATCTCTCAAAATCATTTGATGCTCCTGGATTGCTTGAAAAGCTAATCGATTTTGAAAAAGAAATAGCGGTGATCGTATCGCGCAATGAAGCAGGTGAAATTGCCACGTTCCCAGCTGTGGAAATGGTGTTTCATCCGGAAGCGAATCTGGTTGAATACTTATTCTCACCGGCACAACTCAATGAAGATGTGGCACAACGAGCCAAAGAAATTGCAATACAGGTGATTCAATCACTTGGATTAGTCGGCCTTCTCGCAGTTGAAATGTTTGTTACCAAAGACGGACAAGTGCTCGTCAATGAAGTAGCACCGCGACCACACAACAGTGGTCATCAAACTATTGAAGCGAATGTTACCTCGCAATATGAACAACACTTGCGTGCGATTTTAGGATTACCTCCAGGCGATACAAGTTGCACTGCTCCCAGCGCTATGGTCAATATATTGGGTGAAGAAGGGTTTACGGGGTTGGCCTGCTATGAAGGACTAAACGAAGTGCTATCTTTATCTGGTGTATACGTTCATCTTTATGGTAAGAAGCAAACTAAACCCTTTCGTAAAATGGGTCACGTCACCTTGGTTGACCCCGATCTGGAAAATTTAAAAAAGAAAGCCAACTTTGTAAAACAAACCTTGAAAGTAAAAGCATGAGTAAACCCGTAGTAGGCATCATCATGGGAAGTCAGTCGGATCTTAATATAATGAGAGAGGCTGCCGAATTTCTGGAAGAAATGAAAATTCCATTTGAACTTACGGTAGTGTCCGCACACCGCACGCCTCAACGCATGGTTGACTACGCCTCATCAGCGCGATTGCGTGGCTTGAAAGTAATTGTGGCAGGAGCGGGCGGAGCAGCTCATTTGCCCGGTATGGTTGCTTCACTCACATCCCTTCCGGTAATTGGTGTTCCTATTAAATCTTCCAATTCAATTGATGGCTGGGATTCTGTGCTCTCTATTCTTCAAATGCCAGGAGGAGTGCCCGTGGCTACGGTGGCGTTGGACGGAGCGAAGAATGCCGGCATCTTAGCCGCTCAAATATTGGGTGCCAGTGATAAATCGATTGCAAAAAAATTGGACGCTTTTAAAATCAATCTTCGCAAAAAAGTTGAAGACTCCTTTAAGGCTATTGAAAGAAAAGGTTGGCGGCACATCCAATAATTTTTTCACAATCCTCGATAAAAGGTGTAATTTAATTTCGCATAAATCATTCTATGAATCCAGGCGAAAAGGGTTGGCTCAAAGAGTATCTCGAATTTCGAAAAGATATTTTAAAAGATCTTAACGAAAACGTGAAACGATCGGCACACCCCGAGCATTCTCTCTATCGGATCATACAGCCAACAGGGCTCATGTATGGTCATCCCGTGGGCAACATTCCCCTTCCTGACTCCGAGCTGTGGGATGAAAAGGACAGAATGAAAATATTACTGGCCGAGAGCCTGATCACCAGTTTCCTGCTATTTCATGATAAGCCCATCAAGAATCCTGATGAATTGAGTCAGGTGATTTTCAAGAGCCTCGAGAAAATCGGAAATTTCTACAACACTATTTTCCCTGAGATCGCTACACCAACCAAAACATTATTTGGAAAGAAGAAGACCCCACTTGAACTAGCAGAAAAAATTCTAGACAAACGCATCGACCGCTCGGGAGATTTCAACAAAAATTTCTGGACGCAATTTTTTCACAACAGTCTTTTCTTTCTTGATATTTTCATTTTCGGCCAATGGATTCACACCAATGCTGATCGTATTGTTTCTGACTTCTTCAAATTTGAAAGTGAAGAACTTCGTTTCTCGGTGGTGAAGGTGATTGCCTGTGCCGCACACGCCAATGCTAACGTAGAGTATGAAGAGCGAAGACTATTAGAGTTCTTTTTACAAAGCTCTGACCTCTCACCAGAGAAAAAGAAAGAGGCAAAAAAAATATTCGAAGAAGGTATTACCATTGAAGAAATCAATCTCCCGACCAACAACTCCTGGATTCTTAAAAAATACTTTATCGAGATTGCCATTCTCACCATCTGGGCCGACAAGCGCGTTGAAGATTCGGAGATGATTTTCTTAAAGAAGTTAAGTCAGAATCTTGGATTCAGTGATGATGATCTGGAGAACAGTCTGATCGCTATTGAAGGGTTCGTTCTGGAACATTGGGACCATCTCACTTCTTTACAAAACAAACAAGACTACCAAGAGGTGAGTGACCGGTTTGTTTCACGCATCAGCAAAATTACAGGCGCTCATAAAAATCGGCTTCTGAAGGAAGTCCAGGAAAGTCAGGAACTAATGACGCTGCTTGCAAAGGCAAAATCTCAGGAATTAAGCGATGAGGAAAAAATACACATGCAGGAGATGCTGCTTAGTATATTGAAATCAATACCTACGTTTGTAATTATATCGTTGCCTCAGCGATTTCTGACATTGCCGATGCTACTAAAAATTCTCCCTCATAATTTCTTTGCGGAGGTCAATAAATCATAAGCCTTAAGAAAGCTCGTCTGATTCCTTGTTTTTTTGCGGTCTCAATACTGAAAAAACAATGGACAAGGTCAATGTAATAATAATGATGATGAAAGAAAGCGTGGGTGGCATATCCGTTAACACGGCCGGAAGCACGTCAGAACCTTTGCCTATTTCAAGCAACATCTTTGCCCCAATGAAGAACAGGATAACCGAAAGTCCTTTCTGCAGCAGGTAGAACTTATCAATGACACCAGAAAGCAGGAAGAACATGGCCCGAAGACCCATCACCGCAAAAATATTAGAAGTGTAAATAATAAATTCATTGGTAGTAATAGCGAAGGCTGCCGGAATGGAGTCAACCGCAAAAATAAGGTCGGTGGTTTCAATCAAAACAATTACCAGAAACAAGGGAGTGAACATGAGTTTTCCACCAACCCTGGCAATAAACTGCCCGCCCATCTCATCTTTAGTGATCGGTAGATACTTACGGCAAAACTTGAGTATCGGGTTTTTCTCTGGATCAATCTTTTCGTCACCGTCATCAAAATAAATTTTTATACCAGAGTAAATCAGAAACACTCCGAACACGTATAGAATCCAATGAAAATGCTGGATTAGAATAGCACCCACGAAAATGAAAATACCCCTAAAGAAAACCGCTCCCAAAATCCCCCAGAACAATACTTTGTGGAAGTATTGCTCCTTAACCTTGAAGAATTTGAGAATAAGGAGAATAACAAAAATGTTGTCTACTGATAGCGCATATTCGGTTAGATATGCCGAGAAATATTCAACAGAGGCATCTAACCCTGAAACGCTTAAAATTTTTCCGTCCTCTTCTATTTCAAAAGGACCCATTTTATAAACCAAAAACCCGAAGGCTGTGCTTACGATAACCCAGAAAATGGATTGATAGAGGGCTGACTTGGTTGAAATCTTGTGCGCTGATTTATTAAAAAAACCAAGATCGACAAGCAGAAAAACTGAGATTATCGTTCCGAATACGCTGTATAAAAAGGTTTCGTCATTAAGCTCGAAATTAAATAACGTGAATAAAAGCATTATTCTTTGTCAGGTTTTAATCAAAAAAGAGGTGATCATTGACTTAAAAGTCACGTAATCACCTTTTAACAAGGGGCAAATCTACAATTAATTTCGTTCAAAAAAGGCCCCTTCAAAATATTCCTCTGCAATCAAGGATGAACTACCGGCATTTGCTGCACGATCCCTGGATCAACAGGTTTACTTCTCCGGCCACATAGCCATCGGGCAACCTCACCTTTGGGATCGTTACGTCCTCGAGGCAACTGGTGTGGCCGCACTTCGTGCACTTAAAATGAACATGCTCGTGGTGGTGTTCGTGTGTAGAGCAGGGGTCACTGCAAAGAGCATATTTCAAACTTCCTTCATCATCCAGCACCTTATGAATAACCCCTTTATCCAGGAAAGTTTTAAGGGTGCGGTATACAGTAACGCGATCAAATGTTGCAGCTATTTCTTGCTCAATGTCTGAGTAAGAAAGTGCAAATGAATTTCGAATGAAAAGTCGCAGGATGGCCGACCTGCTGGTGGTGGTTCTTAGATCGTAATCTTTCAGAATCTGGCCTTCGAGTTTCTGCATGATCAGTGTAGTTCTAGCTGTAGCTTTAGCAAGTTACTATAAATACCATTGTCCATCGAGGCAAGTTGCGAATGAGCACCTGATTCGGCAATGGAACCGTCTTTGATCACAAAGATTTTATCCACTTTGCGGATGGTGCTCAGGCGGTGAGCAATAACTACCGTAGTTCGGTTTTCCATGAGTTTCTCGAGTGCTTCCTGCACCAGTTGTTCTGATTTTGCATCCAGAGAACTAGTCGCTTCATCCAACACCAATATGGCCGGATCTTTTAGAATGGCCCGTGCTATCGCCACACGTTGTCGTTGTCCACCCGAAAGTTTTACGCCACGATCGCCCACTACAGTATCCAATTTCTCAGGGAAACTTTCAATGAACTCCCATGCATTGGCTTTTCGTGCTGCTTCAATGATTTCTTCTTCGGTAGCATTCGTTTTTCCATAGGCAATATTCTCTCGAATAGTGCCTCCGAACAAGATTACTTCTTGAGGAACGATGCCGATGTTGCTGCGATAATCCGAAAGGTTATAATCCGATGAATTCAAGTCATCCACCTTGATTTCTCCACCCGAAGGTGAATAAAATCTCATCAGCATATTAATAATAGTCGACTTCCCTGAACCACTTGGTCCAACCAATGCAATCTTTTCACCTGGCTTTATCGAGAAGGAAATTCCTTTTAGTACGGTCACATCACTCCGGGTGGGATATGAAAACTGAACGTGATCAAACTCAATTTTTCCTGACAACTTAAGATTATGTGATGATGGAGACTGCTCATCCTGCTGATCCAGAATTTCTAAAATTCTTTCAGAAGCCCCCACCGATCGTTGCAGTTGAGAATAGATATCTCCAAGACCAGCAATTGAGCCTCCGATAAAGGTAGTGTATAAAACAAATGAGAAAAGATCACCAACTGAAACTTCACCAGCCTGCACTAAATAAGCACCATACCAACTCACCGCTACAATTCCTCCAAACATAGCCACGATGGTAAATGAAATAAAAACACCTCTGAATTTAGATGCGTGGATTGCTGTATTCACCACTTCATTTAATGACTTCCTATAGCGTAGCACTTCAAAGAGTTCGTTGGTAAATGATTTCACAACCGCAATAGAGTGTAGAGTTTCTTCTACAATTACGTTTGAGGTGGCGAGCTGATCTTGTGTCTTCTTTGAAAGTTTTCGAATGAACTTACCAAAAAATAAGGCTGACAGGATTAATACCGGAAACGTGAGCAGCATAAAAATAGTAAGGCTTGGAAAAAGTATAAATATCATCGGCACGCCAATAATCAATACTAATAATTGCCTTAGCAGCTCAGCCAGTGTGAATGTAAAGGTGTCCTGCAGTGTACTTACATCCGAAGTGATGCGACTTATCAGTTCACCCACTCTGCGCTGATCAAAAAATGAAATGGGAAGCCAGATGATTTTGGAATACACATGTTGTCGCAAGTCAGCCAGGGTGCGCTCACTTACAGTAGTAAATGTATACACGCGCAGAAAAGAAAAAACACCCTGTACTAATAGAATTCCAATGAGAGCCAGTCCAATCTGATTGATGCTTGTTAAAACAAAATCTGTTTTGCCTTGTGCCACATCCAATAGCTTGCCGGCAAAATATGGGAATGAAAGGAGCGTGCCACTTGACAGACCCAATGCAATAAGTCCCACGATAAACGTCCAGCGGTAAGGAAGAACAAACCTGAAAATACCAATGAGCTTTTCAATACCTGATTTATTGAGAGGTCGTTTTTCTCCCTCCTCCAATGATTTGCGCTTGGCCATAGTTAATTAAAAGACGAAAATAAAATTAAATTAGTGTTTAGCGGACGAAAAAGAAACACTCACAGAAAAATTAACCGTGTCGTATAAAATCATTTTTTGAATGCCGCTTAATTGATAGCGCTTGAGTAAAAGTGGACCGCTGCTATCATCAAACTCTAAAAGCAAATTGCGCCTGGTGCTATACAAGGTATTCTCCTCCTGAAACACAGATTCAATTTTCTTTATCTCATGTGGAGACGACCGATAATAAAATTTTACAAAAGGAACAGGTGAGGGTGCTTTTGTCGTATAACTTCGAATAAGCAGGTTACTTTTACTGTCCTTCTCTCCGTCTTTGATCTCATAGGCATTTCTAAAGAGCGGCTTGTTAATCAAGTCCAGTTGTCGAAATACATCCAACTCATTTGCCAGTTTGAGACTATCGGGAGTAAATGATGAATCATCTTCCCTTCCATTGATCACCGATTTCTTGCTAATTGCAGATTGAGCCTTTAACAATCCTGCCACTTGCACGTTAATCAAACTATCAAAATCAAAATACGCTTTGTCATATTTCTGATTGGCGCGGTTACAAGAGGAAAAAATAAATGCGCAAGAGCAAATTAAAACAAATCTATTCATATTTCTCCAGCAATACGTTTCCGGTCATCTCTTTTGGAATAGGCACGCCCATCAAAGTAAGAATGGTAGGAGCAAGATCTCCCAGCTTGCCATCTTTCAATTTTCCTTTATAGTCATCATCAACTAAAATACAAGGAACGAGGTTGGTGGTATGCGCTGTGTTAGGGCTGCCATCTTCATTCACCATCATATCTGCATTGCCATGATCGGCTATGATGATAATGGCGTATCCATTTTTGCGCGCTACCTCTGTTACAGCTTCATTACATTTATCAACAGTTTCGCATGCTCTCACGGCTGCTTCAAACACACCCGTGTGACCAACCATGTCGGGATTTGCAAAATTCAAACAGATAAAATCTGCCGAACGTTTCTCAAGTTCAGGAATGATTTTGTCTTTAATATCATTGGCACTCATTTCCGGCATCAGATCATAAGTAGCCACCTTAGGTGATGGGCACATCAATCTTGATTCACCTATGAAGACCTCTTCTCGACCTCCTGAAAAGAAGAAGGTAACATGCGGATATTTTTCCGTTTCGGCAATGCGGATTTGTTTCTTTCCGGCTTTGGATACAATCTCACCCAACGTGTTTACCAGATTATCTTTATCAAAGATCACATTAACACCAACAAATGAATCGTCATAGTTGGTCAACGTCACATAGTACAGATTGAGCTTGTTCATATTCTGCTCATGAAAATCCTGCTGCGTGAGTGCCATCGTGATTTCTCTTCCACGATCCGTGCGAAAGTTAAAACATAGCACTACGTCTCCATCTTTTATCGTAGCTAATGGTTGGCCATTTGCATCTACAGCTACAATGGGCTTGATGAATTCATCGGTAACTCCAGCTTCGTACGATTTTTCAACTGCTTTCAATACATCCGTTGTTTTCTCACCGGTGCCATGTACCATCACATCATAAGCAAGTTTAACACGCTCCCATCGCTTGTCGCGATCCATGGCATAATATCGACCTACCACGGTGGCAATTTGCCCTGCCGTTTTTGCAATATGATTTTTAATGTCGGTCAAATAACCAATGCCTCCTTTAGGATCAGTATCACGACCATCAGTGAATGCATGGATGAAGACATCTTTGAGCCCATAATTAGCCGCAATGGTGCAAAGTCCTTTCAGGTGATCGGTGTGTGAGTGTACGCCACCATCCGAAACCAGTCCAATCAAATGAAGGGCTTTATTACTTTTCTTCGCATAAGTCAACGCCTCAACCAGCACCGGATTTGTGTCCAGCTCTTTTTCTTCCACGGCTTTGTTTACTCGCACCAAGTCCTGATAAACTACGCGGCCAGCTCCAATATTCATGTGCCCAACTTCTGAGTTACCCATCTGACCGGCTGGCAATCCCACGGCAAGACCGGAAGCTTCTAACTTACTATGTGGATATTTACTGTATAAAGATTTGATGTAAGGAGTTTGTGCGTGATCAATTGCAGATACTTTTTGATTTTTTGCGATGCCCCAACCATCCAAAATCATCAATAACACTTTCTTGTTCATAGTATTTACTTTATCAAAATTTGAGAGGCCAAATATAGAGTTGATTTATGGTTTTTTGGCCTTCTTTCCTGAGTTCTGTTTTTAATAGCCGAAGAACAATTGTTAGGATTCAATCATTCATATTTGAATAAATTTTTCAGTACCGCATTAATGGCATAATTTTGGTCTCACCCAGAACGCTATGAAGAGTATGAAATGCGCATTAACCGTCATCTTGATCCTGGCTGCGCAGTTATTGTGGGCGCAGGCTGAGATCTTTACGCCTATAAAAGATGCCATAAAGGCTGGAAGTGCCAAAGAGGCTGTCAAATCATTCAATCAATCGCTGGATATCAATCTGGAAGGAGAAATCAATACCTACAGTAAGGCTCAGGCAGAATTTGTAATACGTGACTTTTTCAAAAAACATCCTCCTACCGACTTTACCATCGTGCATACTGGTTCATCCAAAGGTGGTTTGCAATATGCTATTGGTAATTTGAAAAGCAACGCGGATACCTACAACGTGCTCATCCGCGTAAAGCAAACGGGCAATAATTATCTCGTGCACGAAATCAGTTTTGTGAAAGAGTGATGTTGCCCTCCTATCTCACAGATCAAGCCATTCATGAATTTATTAAAAGCGCGCTGGCCGAAGATATCGGTGAAGGTGATCATTCTTCTCTGGGTGCAATACCTGCATCTAAAATAGGTAAGGCACGACTACTCATTAAAGATAATGGCATTATTGCGGGAGTTGAAATGGCCGAAAGAATTTTCCGTGAAATTAATCCTTCGCTGCACGTTGCATTTTTTAAACACGATGGCGAAGTCGTAAAAAAAGGAGAAGTTGCTTTTATTGTTGAAGGAACCGCCCAATCTATTTTATCAGCCGAGCGCTTGGTGTTGAATTGCATGCAACGCATGAGTGGAATAGCTACTTATGCACACCGACTTTGCAAACTGATTGAAGGAACAGGGGCTCAAATAATGGACACGCGTAAAACAACTCCCAACTTTCGTCTGATGGAAAAATGGGCAGTGGCCATTGGAGGAGGAAAGAATCATCGCTTTGCGTTGTATGACATGGTGATGCTTAAAGACAATCATGTGGTTATGGCTGGAGGCATTCGCGCTGCGATCGAAAACACACAAACGTATCTTCGCGACAAGAATAAAGATCTGAAGATCGAAATCGAAACACGTAATCTTCAAGAAGTGAAAGAAGTTTTGAATGTTGGTGGTGTTGACATCATTATGCTCGACAATATGAGTGTCGATGATATGAAAAAAGCCGTGCAGCTAATTGGGGGAAAATATAAAATTGAAGCAAGCGGTGGCATCACAGAAGCTACACTGCGCTCTGTAGCTGATTGTGGCGTGGATTATATTTCGGTTGGAGCCCTCACCCACTCTGTGAAGAGTTTGGATTTGAGCCTGAAGGTGGAGAAGTAAAGTTGTTTCAAAAATTTATAGCCACAGATTCACTGATTTAAAATCGGAGAGTATGTGGCATTTCTGTTCTAATCCGTTCCAGAACGTATCTAAAATACAACACCACGGGTATTGATAATGGCCCGTTGCTCAGCAGATCTTTAAAAAAATTTAACCCTTTTTATTCAAATGAAAATGTTGTTGGCTTCGTGCTCATTCTTTTATTATCTCCTCTTGCAGCCTATTCGAAACCGTGAATCTTAAATCTGAAAGAGAATTGAACTGTTCACTTCTGGCGGTATCTGGAAAGTAGTAGATTCCCTAATTCAAAAAACGGATGTATTTGCCATCGGTGCCTGTATCATCACCAGCGATTCGCTCTTTTTGAAACTAAGCAGAATAAATCTGTGAATCTGTGGCTTTCTCATTCAGATTAGAAAATCCCACAAATCCCCGTTATTTTTGCCCTCCTTAAAATTGAAGTGTCCTTATGGTTGTCAAGACTCGTAATTATCGCCTGGAAAAAAAAGACTATATCAAAATGGCGCTGAAAGCCATTTTAAAGCAACAATGGTGGGTTAGCTTAATCGTAGTGGCCATCTGTCTTGGCTATTTCTGGGTTGCCAGTATCTGGTGGTTTATTGGTGCCATGCTGGGTGCCGGCTTGTATTTATTGTTTTGGTGGATACAGTTTTATGGGGTTACCCAACTGGATCAAGGCAAAATGCTCTTCGAGCGTTTTTCTTATGAAATTACAAGCCAGCAGATTATCATGAAACTCAACGCCCGCGAAGGTATGCCAATCAAGTGGGATCAGATCAAAAGCGCTGAGATTGGAAAAGATTATTTTCTGCTTTTTGTAAATAAAGCTCAACTCATTCATTTGCCCTTCAAGATTTTCAATACCGAAAATGAGCGAAAATTTTTGATTAGTATTCTAAGGAATAAGGGACTTATCAAGTAGTTGTAAGTTATTCATCCGCGGTCGTTCATCAAGAGCAATCGGAACTTGATTGTAGCTGAATAGATGATGATATTTGAATTATGGCCCGCTACGAGGATCAGGAATCAAGACCAAAGAAAAGATTTTCTCCCACTGAAGCGGTGGCCAAAATTCAACATTATTGTGCCTATCAGGAGCGCTCCCACAAAGAAGTGAAAAACAAGCTATACGATTACGGGCTTTATCAAAGCCAGGTGGATGAGATTCTTTCACAGTTGATTACCGATGGTTTTCTCAATGAAGAACGCTTTGCCAAAGCCTATGCCGGAGGTAAATTCAGAATGAAGAAGTGGGGCAAGTTGAAAATCAAAAATGAGTTGGAATTTTTAGGTCTCACAAAAAATTGCATTCAACTCGGACTAAAAGAAATTGAACCTGCGGATTATTCTAAAACATTGAAGGCCCTGATCAAAAAGAAGTTGGCCGAAAGCAAAGAAGAAAATATTTTTAAAAAGCGTGATAAGGTAGCCCGCTTTGCTATTGGAAAAGGCTATGAACCTGAGACGGTGTGGGAATATGTGCGCGATCTAATGCCTAATTGAAACTTTTGTAAGCCGCACGACAAAACACAGAATTTAGAAAACCTTAGTTTGTACTTCTATCGTTTCAGCGATTATGAAATTAACTATCCTACTTCTCTTCTTTAGCTCATTGGTGTGGGCACAAGGCGATGAAGCACGAATCAAACTATTCAATCTAAAGAAACAGGTTGCTATTGAAGGCTATGATCCAATAAGCTATTTCGATAACAAGCCTAAGGAAGGAAAATCTGAAATAATGCTATCTTATAAAGCAGTGACTTATCTTTTTGCCACTAAACAAAACCTGGCAAAGTTTAAATCCAGTCCAGAAAAGTATGAACCTGCCTATGGTGGTTGGTGTGCTTATGCCATGGGAGAAACCGGTGAAAAAGTGAAAGTCGATCCGGAGACTTTCAAAATCATTGATGGCAAACTCTACTTATTCTATAATTTTTGGGGGAGTAACACATTATCTGATTGGAATAAGAATGAGAAGCTATTAAAAGCAAAAGCCGATCAAAACTGGAAGAAAATCGTTCAATAAACACCAAAGCCTTTTTCTTTCCTACAAGAAATAAGATTTCGTGTAACTTTGCATTTTTAAAAATTTTACCTGAATCAACATGCAGCTTTCTCAAGCAGCGAACAACATACTAAATCAATTATCGGGTGTAGTTTCACAAATTACCGAAGACGATTTTTGCAAGCCTTCTCACTCATTGAACGCAACCGTAGGTCAACACTTAAGACATACGCTTGAGTTTTTTATTTGTCTTGAACAAGGCTATGGTGATGGAGTTGTCAATTACGACAAACGCATTCACAACAAAGCGATGGAAAACGACAGGTTCATTGCATTGAACACTATTCAGCAGATTCAAGAATTTATCAATGCCAATCAGGGAGACAAGATATTAAAGCTGGAAGTCGGATATCTACCTGACAGCGAGGAGTGTGAAACCATCACCACCAACTACATGCGCGAATTGGTTTATAATATTGAACATGCCGTTCACCACATGGCCATTATGAAAATCGGGATCAGGGAAATAGCTGACTACATTACTTTGCCGGCTGATTTTGGTATTGCTGTTTCAACCTTGCGCTACAAAGAGTCGGTCGTGGCCGCGCACTAATTCTCTATTTTGCATCATTCATAAATCCCTGTGCAAAAACTTCTCAGAAGTAATTTTTTCATCAAGCTCAATTCATGGGAATACTGGCCCTTCGGAATCATTCAGTTCCCTATTTTCTTCATGTGGATCTGGTATGCGCTGAAAGAGCGATCTCTTTTGTATTTCTCTGCATCCAATCCTTCTATACTTACAGGAGGCATGATGGGCGAGTCCAAATATGAAGTATTGCAACTGGTTCCTGAACCACTAAAACCAAAAACTATTTTAATCAAAGTGCCCGCGACTGTAACGCGTGTTACAGAAGTTATGCTTGAAGCGGGCTTAACTTTCCCTTTTATTTTAAAACCCGATTTAGGTGAGCGCGGGTGGATGGTGCGCAGAATAAAAAATGAATTGGATATCGAACGCTATCTGAAAGAAATTAAAATTAATTTTATCATGCAGGAGTTGGTCGATCTGCCTTTGGAATTTGGTGTGTATTATGTTCGCTTTCCCTCACAGCAACAGGGTTTTGTCAATTCTATTACGGGAAAAGAATTTTTATCCGTTACCGGTGATGGCAAGAAACCATTACAGGAATTAATTCTGGAAAAAGACAGAGCTAAAATTCAATGGAATACGCTTCGTATCATGTATGCCGATCGCTTGTCAGAAATCATTCCTTCGGGCAAGAAGATCGAACTTGTGTCTATTGGCAATCATTGTTTGGGTACCACCTTTTTAAATTTTAATCATCTGATCAACGACAAACTAACCGCTTCTTTTGACGCCATCAGCAAGCAGATTAATGGTTTTTATTTTGGTCGTTATGATTTAAGGTGCGATACGTTGCAGGATATGGAAAATGGCAAAATTAAGATCATGGAGTTGAACGGCTGCGGTGCCGAACCCGCTCATGTCTATCATCCAGGCTCATCATTGGTCAAGGCAATCGGTGTGTTGATCACCCACTGGCGCAATCTCTATCGCGTAAGTAAAGAAAATCATGAACGCGGAGTTCCTTACCTTTCTCTTCAGGAAGGCACACAGATCTATAAGCGAGTAAAAAAATACATGGACCCCGGAGTATGATTGTTCAGGTGTTTCTA
>JANOUH010000467.1:0-15419 GCA_031416795.1 Cytophagales bacterium
CGCAGAAGAAGATAAGTTTGAAAATTGTTGCTGTACCAAACCGGTCTCTTTGCTTCCTCTAAACCTTCCAATGAGATGAGTATATCAAAATGGAAATGAGTATTGTCCGGCAGGGCTTTATAGATAGCGGTAACCTTCATATTCATTTCATTGTCGAAAATAAGAGTTTGCCCCAAGGCATTTTCATTGGGGAAGTATTTGTGGGCGATTGCTTCACTGATCGCGATAGAGTTTGGTTCTGCCAGCGCGGTTTCGGCATTGCCTGCTATGACAGGAACAGAGAAGAACTTGAAGAAATCCTTATCGGTCCAGATCACGTGATCTTCTTTGATGTTATCTATGTTTCGCTTAACAAGATATGATCCACGTTGACGGAAACGTATTGCAGACGCTACTTCAGGAAACTCGGTAGCCAGGGTGTTTGCCATCACCGGTGGAGCATACAACATGTTATAATGATTGCCCCCGAATTTTATCTCACTTTTAATACGATATATGCGATCAGCATTCGCAAAGTGCTTGTCATAACTTACTTCATTGATCACAAATAATACGATGATGAAACAAATAGCCAGCCCTATTGAAAGGCCAGCCACATTAATAAATGAGTAAAAGCTATGCTTGCGCAGATTGCGAATAGCTACTGTGAAATAATTCTTTAACATATTCTTAGGCTTTGTATTTTCTGATTGAATAACCTCCTTTTGTGTTTCGCGCAAACCAGCGGTATGCCCGAATGATTTTAATATTTGATGATAAGCATCGATGAATCGTGATCCATTGGCCATTTCTGTTTCTACGGACGAACAGATGTGATCGATCAGCTCATCCTGAATCCCCTCCACCACAATGCCTCGGTAGTTCAGGTCTTTGATGATGTAATCAATATGTTCGTTGGTTAACTTCACCTTGCTTATTGCATTTTGCTTACTGCCTACTGATTTCCACCTGTAACACATTCCCCATCGTCCTGATAAAATCCACAAACTCACTTACGCGCTCTTTCACCAAGCTCCTTCCTTCCGGTGTGAGTGTATAATATTTTCGCACACGCTTGCCCATCATGACCGTTTCTGTTTTTAGCAAGCCTTCCGCTTCAAGCTTGTGAAGAGAAGGATATAAGGCTCCTTCAGTAAGAAGAATGCGGCCATCCGATAGTTCTTTTACGCGTTGGGTGATTTCATAGCCATACATCTTGCCATGATCTTTTAACACCTTGAGGAGAATGGTCTGAAGTGTTCCTTTTAATAGTTCGGGAGAATGCATAAAGGATTAATACATAAGTGAATTATGCATATCAGACGCGTATGGCGATAAGGAGGTTGCACATACTCTCCACTTTTTAAGTAATTTCACACGGGAATCGTAAAACAGCGTATTTACCGAATAAATGCGCTTGTCTCCACGACCCAAAATATAGGGATTATGAAAAAAGCATATGTATTACTCGCCTTATTTGGCATCTGGTGTTTGGCTAGCGCACTTTGGTATATGTTTTCCGTCAAAGGAATAAACTCTTCAGAAATCAACCCACAGGATTCTGCATTGGCCATTGCCGAAATACTAATCATGACGTTGGTTTCTGTGCTCATTGGTTTTGGAATAGCCTGGTATTTGCGTTCCGATTCATTGACGTACAAGCAAAAAGAGATTAACCATTTAGTTGAAGAAATAAACGCTTCAAGAAAAAGTAATCAGATTGCTAACGAACAACTCAGGAAGCTGGAACACACACTGGCTCGTGCGCGTGAAACCTTCCGTGAAGATTTCTTTACAATAAACCGGGAAAAGGAAAGACTTCAGGTAGAGTTGGGAAAAAGTAAGCATGAAATAACACATGTGCAAAACGAATTATCGGCCTCTCAATCATCCCTGCAAAGTTTACAACAGATCAACACTCAGCTAGAAAGAACTCTGAATAAGGAACAAGTTTCAAAGCACGAACTGGAAGTTAACCTGGAGGAGGTTCGTCATCAGAGTGAGCGGAAGGAACATATTCAATCCGATTTTATCAGTGAGCGTATTTTAGCGGCTACCCAAATAGAAAAACAAGACATAGATGATTTAAAAGAAATAAAAGGGATCGGACCGGTCATTGAAAAGAAATTGAACATGCTGGGCATTGTGAGCTTCAAACAGGTGAGTGCTTTTACTGACGAGGCCATTGATCAAATAGCGCGTGCCGTAAAGTTTTTCCCTGACCGTATCAAACGCGATCATTGGGTGCAACAGGCGAAAGAGCTGGCAACGAAGAAAATGAGCTAGCAGAAGGGAAGGAGATGAACAGTTAAGAATCAGTGAATTTTTGAATTCACTTTTTTATAAAGAATTTTGCGGATAGCGTAACGCGCATAGACATAATTGGCTGCCTGATTAATCCGAGTTAAACTCAAGCACACGAATTATCCTTCGGAAAATAAGAATGAGAATGATATGTTTACATTTCTCAATTAGCAAATGCCAGCAGATTACATCAAACCCTGGTTGAAATATCTTACGGATATTCGATTTTGGATCATCTTATTTTTCATAGTAAGGCTTTATGCGATTACTAATCCTCCTTTAGACCCCTCAACGCTATGGCGGCAAACGGATGTGTTAATGATTGCCCGTAACTTTTACGAAACAGATAATAACATTTTCTTTCCACGCATTGATGTGTCAACATCTCCTGAGGGTTCTATTACCGGAGTAGAGTTTCCGATTTATAATTACTTAATTTATTTAACAGCATTGTTATTCGGTTATGAGGATTGGTATGGGCGGTTAATCAATTTGATATTTTCGTCTGTTGGCGTCTTTTTCTTTCATCGTTTATTGAAAAGGTATTATACGGATGAAATTGCCTTCCATTCTTCGCTTTTACTTTTAGCTTCTGCGTGGTTTGCCTATTCAAGAACTACCTTTCCCGATATTGTTGCGGCTTCGCTTTGTATCGTATCTCTATATTATGCATTTAAATTTTTTGAAAATGGTAAATGGATGGATTGTCTACTTTATACAATTCTGGCAACCATAGGATGTCTATCTAAAATTTCAGCGATTTCCATACTTACTATTTTAATTATACCCATGCTTCAATTGAAGTTTGCGGTCAATCGAAAGATCATAATATCAGTGGCTTCCATTGTCATTATTGGTATTATTTCGATATGGTATTTCTATTGGGTCCCTTATTTAATTTCAATAGGAACAAGTTACTTCTCCATGGGCTTCCCAATAGCTATGGGTGTACAAGATATATTAGATGAACCACTTTTGTTCGCAAAGAAGTTTTATGATAGTCCGCTGAAGTACGGTGGCACTGCGGCTGTTCTCATTTCCATCTACTATTCAATTAAAAATAGGAGGATAGACTTATTACTCGCACCCATGATATTACTCACCGCATACTTTGTTTTTATCCTGAAATCCGGACGATGGTTTTATATAAATGGCTACTACTTTGTAATGTATGTTCCAGCAATAGTACTGCTGGCTGCTATAGGTTTAAGCTATCTTAAAGGTAGACTTAAAATAATATTATTGGCGTTCATCTTAATAGAAAATATTGCCAATCAGGCACATGTTTTTAATATCAATAGTGCCTACCTTTTTTATACAAGACTGGAATCAACATTTGATAGTATTGGAGCGAATAGAAGAGACTTAATCATCGTAGGCTGTGATGGTTGCAGCGCTACTTCTATCTATATGTCTCACAGAAAGGGTATTCTTTCTTCAAAAGAATCATTAGTAGATCCTGCACAGGTTAAATTATTCAGAGCTCAGGGATTTAAGTACATCTTGATACAGAAGAAATTGGACGGAATAGATGTAGCTTTACCCTATTCAATCGTCCATGAAGAAGATGACTTTTGTATTTATAAATTATAAATGAGCGCAATTATTTCCATTGTTATACCATCTTATAATGAGGAAAAGAATGTTGTTCCACTTTACAAGAGGTTAAAGGATGTTGCAACTTCATTAGTTAACTATGAGATAGAATATATTTTTGTTGATGATGGGAGTCATGACAAAACCCTTCAGGCTATTAAGGAATTAACCAATGAAGTGAATAACATTTACTTCATTCAACTCTCAAGAAATTTTGGTCATCAGAATGCTTTGAAGGCAGGGCTGGACCATGCACGTGGAGATTGTGTCATTTCCATGGATGCAGATATGCAACATCCTCCGGAAATCATTCTTGAGCTTATTAAGAAATGGGAAGAAGGTTATGAAGTGGTGTACACGAAGCGCAAAGAGATTAATCACGAATCCTGGCTAAAAAGGAAATCCTCAAGCTTTTTTTATTTTTTGCATAACCAGCTTTCTGACGTAAAACTTGAACCCGGTACAGCTGATTTCCGGTTGATGAGTAGAAGCGTGGTGGATGCTTTTTTCCAGCTTCGCGAAAATGAGTTGTTTATCAGGGGACTTGTAAAATGGGCTGGATTTAAGCAAACCTTTATTGAGTATACACCAAACGAACGGCACGATGGAGAATCCAAATACTCAGTGTACAAGATGATATCGTTTGCGCTTAAGGGACTCACTTCGTTTAGTACACGTCCTCTTAAATTGGTCGTATATATTGGATTGATTTTTTTTGCGTTCTCTATTTTGCTAATTCCGTATGCATTGATAAGCTACCTTTCGGGTAACGCGGTATCAGGATGGACCTCCATTATTATCACTATATTTTTCTTTGGAAGCCTTCAATTGCTTCTCATTGGAATAATAGGTCTTTACGTCAGCAAGTTGGTAATTCAAACGAAACAACGCCCACTTTACTTTATACGAGAAACCAACTATCCGCCATTGAAAAGTAAATGAGTCAGAAGTGTGTTCTTTTTTCGTTTGATCTTGAGGAGTTTGACATGCCATTGGAATATGGTTATTCAATCTCTTTTGATGAGCAGATTGCTGTTTCTCGTAAAGGAACAGAACTAGTATTAACTCTATTAGAGAAGTTTAATGTGCCGGCAACGTTCTTTAGTACCTGTGTTTTTGCGGAAGAGAATGGTTCACTAGTTAAAACATTAGCGGGTAGCAGGCATGAACTCGCCTCACACAGTTACTATCATTCAAAATTCTCATTAGAAGATTTGCTACGATCCAAACGTAAACTGGAAGAAATTTCCGGCAAAATCGTAACAGGATTCCGCATGCCCAGAATGAAGGATGTGGATCAGAAAGAAATACAGAATGCTGGATATGCCTATGATTCATCATTAAATCCGGTATACATTCCGGGTCGTTATAATAACCTCGGTAAACCCAGAATACTTCATAAAGAGCATAATCACTGGGTGGTTCCTGCGTCTTCTACTCCTTTATTTCGTATTCCCCTGTTCTGGCTTTCGTTTCATCATTTCCCTTTATCGCTTTATCAGTATTTTCTGAAGAAAACTTTAGAAACCGATGGCTATGCGGTTTTATATTTTCACCCGTGGGAGTTTATCGACCTTACGAATAAATATGGATTGACTTACCTTACCACTAAAAATACGGGTCAAAAAATGGTAAATCGGTTTACAAAACTCCTCGAGTGGATGGTGCAGCAAAACGTTGAGTTTAATACGATACAATCCTACCTTGATTCAAGAGGAACTGAAAAAGCATAAGTGTTGCGGGTAGGATGAAGTGTCATGCCTTCGAACTTTTGATAAGAAAGACTTAAGGAATTGGCCAAATTTTTCAAAGACTCATCCTCGAACGTTAGTAATGGGGCCTGCTTACTTACCTTATGGTAATTCGAGAAAAGCAAATGCAAGACGAATCCAATTAAGTTGAAAACATTTCCTGATCGAATACTTTGCCTGAATACAGCCAGTAAATCTTTCCACCCAGATGTATCTTTGGAGATAACATCAGCCACAATCAAAGTGCCTCCTTTTTTCAAATAGCTGGAAAGCGTTATAATAGTACTCTCAAATTCTTTGTGCGAAGGATAGTATTGTGAAACGCTTAATAAAATAACAAAATCATAAGAAAGAATTTTGGTTTGTTCATTCAGTGAAGTCTGAAGAGATTCTAAGTCGGTATCAATGACAGAAAATGAATGATAAGGAAAATGCTGTTGGCAGATCCGAATGTATGATTCATTTATATCTAATCCTGTTATCTGGCATTTTTGTTTAGCCAACAATTCAACGAGGAACCCCGGTCCGCAGCCAAAATCGAGAATTTTACAATCTGTATGGTTGAACCTTGCCTGAAAACGATTAGCGAACACAGAAGTGCTCATGCGCATAATCTTGAAGAAAGATTGCGACTCGCGTTTCCAAAACTCTGTCCAGATAAAAAGTGCCATTCGAATTATTCCCGAAATTTAGTGAACACCTTGAAAGCTTACGTCAAAATGCGTGATCTCAAAAAGAAAAAGTGAATTCTCAAGATATGAAATTGTTAGCTTGAACTTGTAAACGGCATTTAGGTGGTACTTTAATAGCGTTCTCTCGCCTGATATTATACATGAATTCCTTATTACTTGAGCAGATCAAGCAAAGAATCAACTTTTTCTTTCTATTTCCTCCCAAAGCCAGAATAAGTCTTGCCACTTTGATTATAACCTTGGAAGTCAGAAATAAAGAGATGTTGAGTAAGGTAAATGTGATTCGCCTACTACGTTGTGGATTTCAAATATTACATCCTGCTAATGTGTGAATGCAAATAGATCAACAGAGCCCTTCGTAAGTTGATTAACCAAAGTAAGAACGTGTTCTTTAAGTTGAGGAATAATTTTGCTAATCTCAGGCGATAACTCAATACTCAAGGGTTGAACTTTGCTTATCGACACTACGAACAAATAAATCTCTGGAAGCTTGTCTAGCAAGATCAGTGACTCTACCACATCTTTCAATCCGATTTCGTGAGTGCTCATGGCTTTGGGGAAGTCGGCAGAAAATTTCGGTTGAATAAGTCGTATGGTACCAGCCGGCCTCTGGTCGAGGGTGGCATCTGCTAAAATTACTGTAGGATATGTTTCAAACAGTTCCATCAGCGCGAAGCCACCCGTTCCACCATCCACCACATCAATCTGTTCATCAGTTCAGTTCGTTGCTCAATTGGCGAGCGAAATGTACCCCCATACCTTCATCGCCCATGAGATAATTACCAACGCCCATAATCAGAACTTTTTTGTTCATGGTTTTATCTTTAGTTGCCTCAGGCTATTTTACCTAAAGCTTACTTTTTCTTATGAAAAAACTTTTCCGCAGTCCGATAGATTAAAAACTTTGAAAAAAGGAGTAAACAAGCTTACTCACTATTATAATATTAAGGCATGATTAATTTCATGACTGTCAATGATTAATGTCATCTTTTATGATCATGATAGATCGGATATTCGATTACTAAAACCTTTAAAGAGTATGGAAAAGATATCCAGAATCATATTCAGTATTTTTTGCATACTGTTAACACCATTCGCATTACTTGCTCATCCGGGTCATGGTCATGAAAGTCCTTTAAGTCCTGGACACTATGTGACAAATCCGGAACACTTTCTTCCGCTTGCGTTAACCGTTGGCGCAGTTCTTATCGCTGTGCTGACGTATCGATCTTACTGGAGTCATTCAAAGCAAAACAAATAATACACAAATTTTATGCATGAACTTTCGATTGTCATGAGCATTGTAGAGACGGCTGAAGAGAAAGTAAAAGAACATCATGCGAGTTCAGTCGAATCGATTGATTTGGCAATTGGCGACTTAGCCGGAGTGGATAGTCAGGCGCTTGATTTTGCCTGGGATTCGGCAGTAAAGAACACCGTGTTGCAGACAGCGAAGATGAATATTATCCATGTGCCGGCAAAAGCGAAATGCCTGGAGTGCGATTGTGAATTTGAGATCAAAGAACTTTATGATTCTTGTCCGCTATGCGGAGAACCGCTTTTACAAATTATACAGGGAAAAGAACTCCAGATAAAATCCATGATCCTGAATTGATTATTAAGAAAAATTAATTACAAATAACTAAACACCACCCCCATGTGTGCCACCTGCGGATGCGAAAGCGAAGCCAAAGTTTCCATTCACCGGATCGATCAACCGGCATCGTTGAATTTAGGAGATATAAAATTCACCCCGGTTGAACCAAAGACAACCACATTACCGAACGGAAGAAAACAAATTGATCTTGAGCAAGACATTTTGCTGAAGAATAACTTAAGAGCAGAGCGCAATCGCGGTTATTTTCTGGCTAAGAATATTGTAGCCCTTAACCTCGTAAGTTCCCCTGGCTCAGGAAAAACTTCTTTGCTGGAGAAAACCCTTCATGACCTAAAGGCTCAAGAGAATTTCTTTGTGATAGAAGGGGATCAGCAAACATCTAATGATGCCGATCGCATTGCCGCTACGGAGGTCCCTGTTGTGCAAATCAATACCGGCAAAGGCTGTCATCTTGATTCAGAAATGATTTGGGATGCCACACAGCAACTAAGACCAACGGAGAGCTCCATTTTATTTATTGAAAACATCGGCAACCTGGTGTGCCCTGCTATGTTCGATTTGGGTGAACAGAAGCGAGTAGTCATCATCAGCGTAACGGAAGGAGATGATAAGCCACTCAAATATCCCGATATGTTTCAGAGCAGTCAGCTATGCATCATCAATAAAATTGATCTGTTGCCTTATGTAAAATTTGATGTGGAGAAAGCGAAGAGCTATGCGAGGAGAATAAATTCCAACATTGAATTCATTGAACTTTCATGCACCTCAGGCGAAGGCTTTGTTCATTGGTATGATTGGTTGAAAAAAGAAACCATTGAAGCTCCCGTTTTCGTATGAGGTGGGTGCATATCCATATTGAAGGGTTAGTGCAAGGGGTTGGCTTTCGGCCCTTTGTTTTTAAGTCGGCTACCGAATTGAATCTGAAAGGATGGGTGTGCAATGGGGTGGATGGTGTGCACATTGAAACAGGCGGAACGGATAAGCACGTGGAGAAATTTATTAATCACCTCAAAGAAAAGGCTCCTGAAGAATCCTTCGTCACACGCTTTTCAATGGAAGATATAAGTGAAATTCAGGTTGAAGATTTTCAAATCGTTGAAAGCAATCCATTAGGCACACCGAATCTTCTGATCACTCCTGACTTGGGCTTATGTGATGCTTGCCGCGATGACATTAACACATCAACGAATAAACGATATCACTATCCCTTTACTACCTGCACTCATTGCGGTCCACGATATTCCATTCTTAAATCATTGCCTTACGACCGGCATACCACTTCGATGGAAACGTTCACAATGTGCCCTGAATGTGAAACAGAATATCATGATGCGCATAACCGCAGGCATTTTTCACAAACCAATTCTTGCCCCACTTGTACGATACCATTGCGGTTAGTGGATAACAAGGGAACAGAATTAACTACCAATTGGAATGAAGCCTTATCAATACTGATTAAAAGATTAAAGGCAGGTGAAATCGCAGCGGTGAAAGGCATAGGCGGATATCTGTTGATGACGGATGCCACTAATAAAGCAGCGATAAAAAAACTTCGCTTCCGCAAACACCGCCCTACCAAACCATTTGCGGTCATGTATCCAGATGTGGCGATGTTGAAGCAAGACGCAAATTTAACAGAACAAGAGATCAAAGCCTTTCAAAGTATTCAAAGTCCGGTGGTGTTGGTGAAGGCAAAGGAGAAAACAGAATCCGGAATTTGCCTACAGGAAATCGCTCCTGGCTTACAACACATCGGTGCAATGCGCCCATACACCGCGATGTTTGAATTGTTGTTGAAGGAGTGGGGCAAGCCGATCATCGCCACCAGCGGAAACGTGAGTGGCTCTCCCATTGTGTTTGATGATTATCAGGCGATGGAAGAGCTGCGAACTATAGCCGATGTATTTTTGATGCACGACCGGGAAATTCAAATTTCGGAAGACGACAGTGTAGTTCGGTTTTCACAAAATCACAGAGTAATTATCAGAAGATCGCGAGGTTATGCACCCACCTTTATAAACACTGATTTCACATCCGGCCAAGAATGTATTCTTGCCATGGGCGCTGATGTGAAAAGTGCATTTGCATTGCAGGCTAACGGTCGCGTTTATATCAGTCAGTATCTTGGAGATCTTGAAACTTACGAAAGCCAGGAGTTTTACAGGCACACATTAGATCATTTATTGTCGCTGGTTCGTGTTCGACCGGAACGCATCATCATCGATGCGCATCCAAATTACTTTTCCTCACAATTGGGCAGACAGCTTGGCACCTTATGGCAAATTCCGGTTGAAGAGGGGTATCATCATGAAGCCCACGCGTGGTCGGTGCTGGCAGAGAATAAATTGCTAGAAAGTAAAGAGCCCGTTCTTTGTGTAGTGTGGGATGGCACGGGCTATGGAGAAGATCAGCAGAGCTGGGGCGGAGAATTTTTTCGCTATGAAAAACAATCCTTCAAACGGGTTTCCCATCTTTCATACGTATCCGTTTGGCAAGGTGATATCATGGCTCACGAACCGCGGCTGTCCGCATTCTTTATGTGCCGGGATTTTCTGAAGGAGACTTCGCTCAGAAGTAAATTCAACGATACCGAGTGGAGTTACTATTCAAAATTGATTCAATCCAAAAATACGTTACATACTTCCAGCATCGGGCGATTGTTTGATGCAGTTGCTTCCCTGTTGAATGTCTGTGATCATAATACCTTTGAAGGGGAGGCCGCCATGCTACTGGAAACCGTGGCTACTAAAGAAAAATGTTTATCACGCTACAAAATAGAGTGGATACAAAACACATTCGATGCGGAGTCGCTGATTAAACAAATTCTTATCGATGTCGATCATCATGTTCCCGTTGCGCGGATTGCTTTTAAGTTTCACGCCTGGCTGGCCGATGTAATTTATTCAGTTGCCTCACAATATAAAATCAAAAACATCGCGTTGAGCGGAGGTGTATTTCAAAATGCCCTGCTCATCAATCTGATCGAAGAGGCACTTCCCTCCGGAACTAATTTGTATCTTCATAAAGCGCTTTCATCCAATGATGAAAATATTTCACTAGGTCAGCTTGCCAGCGTTGCGCGGACCAACCAAAGAGTATTTGAGCACAGTGAGCTTTCAATAAATTATCAATAAACAAAAACATTATGTGCCTCGCTATACCAGGAAAACTTACCTCCATCAGCGGCCAACTTGACGAAACCTTTCGCTTTGGCAAAGTTTCATTTGGAGGAATCATGAAAGAAGTAAACCTATCGATGGTACCTGAGGCACAAGTAGGAGATTATGTATTGGTGCATGTGGGCGTTGCGATTAGTGTGGTAGATGAAGAGGAAGCGCTCAAAACATTTGAATACATTAAACAGATTGGAGAACTGAATGAGTTAAATCAAGATGAGTTTCATTCCAAAGACCAGCAATTCAAACAATCATGAAACACCTTTCGGAATATCGTGATGTTGCGTTAGTAACTAAGCTGGTAGAGGACATAAAAGCGATCACGACCAGACCATGGACGATCATGGAGGTGTGTGGCGGACAGACACACAGCCTGGTGAAGAATGGTATTCTTGATATGCTGCCCAAAGAAATCACCATGGTGCATGGTCCTGGTTGCCCGGTGTGTGTTACGCCCATCAGTATCATCGATGAGGCGATCACTCTTTCTAAAAAGCCGGAAGTGATTTTATGTTCGTTTGGCGATATGCTGCGCGTTCCCGGTTCGGATAAAAGTTTACTAGAAGCAAAATCGGAAGGGGCTGATGTGCGTATTGTGTATTCACCGCTCGATGCTGTGAAGCTGGCGAAAGAAAATCCGGATCGCGAAGTCGTGTTTTTTGCTGTTGGCTTTGAAACCACTGCGCCCGCAAATGCCCTTTCCGTCATTCAGGCCGATAAATCGGGAATAAAAAATTACAGCATTCTTGCTTCACATGTGTTAGTGCCGCCCGCTATGGTAGCCATTCTTTCTGATCCGGAAACTACCGTGAATGCATTTCTTGCCGCAGGCCATGTATGCACCATCATGGGCATTGATGAATACTATCCGATAGCCGAGAAGTATAAAGTTCCTATTGTTGTTACGGGATTCGAACCGGTGGATTTACTGCAAGGAATTTACATGACCATAAAACAATTAGAAGCAGGAGAATACAAAGTTGAAAATCAATATGCACGCGTGGTGCAACGTGAAGGAAATTTACTGGCGAAGGATGCGATCGATAAAGTGTTTGATGTTTCTGATCGTGATTGGAGGGGCATTGGCACCATTCCGTCAAGCGGATGGGAAGTGAGCAATCGCTATCAGCAATACAATGCCAGGAAGAAATTCAACCTTCAGCCGATTGAGGTAAAGGAAAACAAAAACTGTATTGCCGGAGAGATTATGAAGGGAAAGAAGAAACCTTTTGATTGTCCGCTCTTTGGCAAAGCATGCACCCCCGAACATCCGCAAGGCGCACCGATGGTGAGCAGTGAAGGATCGTGTGCTGCGTATTATCATTATTCGAATAGCAATATGGTTGCAGAAAATATTTAGTAAATTTGATTATGCATATTGACGAAATATTGAAATTAAGCGAGCAGGAAAGAATGCTTGCTATTGAGAAAATTTGGGAAAGTTTGGATCACAAAAAACTCCCGATAAAGAATACCCAGCGAGAAGAACTCGTAAGAAGATTAGAAAGATATAGGGCTGGAAAAACAAAGTTTTATACCTGGAATGAAATAAAAGAAGAATTGCACAAGACCACAGGTAAATAGAATGTATTCTTTGTCGATTTCTGAGGAAGCAAAGCTAGATATCTTTGATGGCTTTCTTTGGTATGAAGAGCAACAACAAGGGCTTGGGTTAAAATTTGAAAGTTTCCTGGAGGCTGGATTTAATCTCATTCAAAATTCACCTTTGTTGTTCGAAAAAAAATACGATGAGATTCGTGTCCATTACATTGATAAGTTTCCTTACGGAATACATTATCTTATTAACGAAGAATCTGTGAAAGTTTTAGCTGTATTTCATACGATTCGTGATCCACAGAAGTGGTTTGAAAGAATATGAAATCTGACTCTAAACTCTCCATCCAACTCAATTGTCCCCTTCCGAAATTTGACTTCGATGTAATCACATTAGGTCATGGCAGTGGTGGATTGCTTACCCATCGATTACTGGAGTCAGGTGTTTTTAACATCCTTGCAAATCCGATTCTCAATGAACAGCACGATGGCGCACTGTTAAACTTTTCAGGTAGAGTGGCATTCAGCACGGATAGTTATGTCATCTCCCCCATCTTTTTTCCTGGTGGCAACATTGGTGAGTTAGCCGTGAATGGATCGATCAATGATGTGTCCATGTGTGGGGCGATGCCTCAATTTCTTTCATTGGCATTCATCATTGAAGATGGATTGCCCATGGATGAATTCTGGGAAGTATTACTCGGCATAAAAAAAGCCAGTGAAGAAGCAGGCGTGCCCATTGTAACCGGAGACACGAAAGTAGTGGAGCGAGGAAAGGGCGATAAAATTTTTATCAATACTTCTGCTATTGGAAGCGTTCATCCGAACGCCAACATCAACATGGCACGAATCAAAGTGGGCGATAAGATTTTGATTAATGCGTCTATCGCTCAACATGGCGTATCCATTCTTTCGGTGCGACAAGGATTGGAATTTGAAACCACAGTAACTAGTGACACGCGGCCACTGCATCGCATTGTAAAAAAATTACTGGACGAATGTGGAGAAGACATTCACTTTCTGCGCGATCCAACACGAGGAGGTGTAGCAACCGTAATGAGCGAAGTTGCCAAGCAAGGTAAACTGGGCATCGAATTAATTCAGAAACAACTTCCCATTGATGAACAAGTTGAAGGCGCGTGCGAAATGCTGGGCCTTGATCCATTGTATGTAGCGAACGAAGGAGTTTTCATTTCTATCGTTTCGCCAACTGTTGCAGATCGTGTTCTTGAAATTTTAAAGCAAGATTTTAACACAGCAGCAATCATTGGCGAAGTAACGGAAGCCCATGCCGGCCAGGTGATATTGCAAAGTAAAATTGGTGGCCGCAGGGTTGTAACGATGTTGCCGGGTGAGCAGCTGCCGAGGATTTGTTGAGTAGGTGTCCTGCATCTTTGAGATGTAGGACACCTACTCACCGACTCTTCACCAATGAAATTTTTATGGAAAACAAAAAACAGCACTGGGAGAAGATCTACACTTCAAAGAAACCCCATGAGGTAAGTTGGACACAGGAAGTTCCTGAGACTTCACTAAGTTTCATTCATAGCTTCAACTTGCTTAAAGATGCTGCTATTATTGATGTTGGTGGTGGTGACAGCAAATTTGTAGACTTTCTGCTTGATGAGGACTTTACTAATTTAACTGTGCTCGACATCTCCGAACAGGCACTCAAAATAACACGAGAGCGATTGGGTGAAAGGGCATCCAAAGTGAAATGGATTGTTTCAGATGTAACGGAATTCAGGCCTATACAAAAATTTGATGTCTGGCACGATCGCGCAACATTTCATTTCTTAACCACTAAAGAGCAAATCGAAAAATATATTGAGCTGGCGGCCCGCTCGGTTAATCCAAAAGGCTTTTTAGCAATAGGCACTTTTTCTGAGAAGGGCCCGACAAAATGCAGCGGTCTTGATATTAAGCAATATTCAGAAAGTGAGTTAGAGAAAACATTGATTTATTACTTTAGAAAAATCCGTTGCGTCACCGAAGACCACGTTACACCTTTTAATACGATTCAAAACTTTCTGTTTTGCAGTTTCAAAAAAGCTGCCTTGGTGAGTCTGAAATGAAAATGTGAGAATGGAACAATTGACTGTGGAGCACAGCTCATTCGGAATTTAACAATCAATGAAGAAGCAATGGTTAATAATCCGATGACAAGAATAGGTGCAACTAATCCGAAACGGTCGGCAATCACGCCAGTTAGTATTGCGCCAATGGCATAGCCTAAATCTCTCCACAATCTGAAAATACCAATGCTCTTTGGTCGTTGGTCAGGATGGGTATAATCCGAAATAGCAGCGAGAAATGTTGGATAGACGATAGCTGTTCCGATACCGAGTATCGAAGAGAGCACCATAAACCCTGAAAAAGAATTTGCCCAGATCATGCCCAGCAACGCCATTCCCTGCATGAACATGCCTAAGAACAATAAGGTCTTCTTACAATATTTATCAGCAAGCTTGCCCGAATAAAGTTGACCCAATCCCCAGACGGCTGGATATGTTGCCACGATGATTCCGATTTCATGAAGGTCAAATCCTTTGGATAGTAGTAGCATCGGAAATAATCCCCAAACCATACCGTCATTCAGATTATTCACCAATCCAGCTTGAGTGATAGATCCAAGATTTTTATGCTTCCAGGTGGTGTCCCAGAAAATATTTTTCAGCAATGGAATGGTACTGGAGGTTGCTTCTAGTTTTACGTGATGCTGTGTGTCCTTAACGAACAACCAGCTCAG
>JANOUH010000468.1:0-8325 GCA_031416795.1 Cytophagales bacterium
TTAATCTTCACTCCGGCAAAACCCATCACTGGTTTTTGTTTGCCTTTCAAGATGCCCACGTTCCATCCTTTATCAAGATAAGAATAATGCAATGTGCTGGTGCGTAACGAGTAATAGGTATCGCCTAGACCAAAGGCAAGAGGATGTGATTTATCTAAACTTACTTTATAGATCGCACCAAAGATGGCATTGGAAAGTTGCTTGCGTTCTGATTCACCATATTTAACCGGACCTTCTTTTTCTGATTGCTCTTTCTCTGCTTTCTCGGTTTGCTTTTTTACCTCTTCGCTGGCATACACTTTCAATCCAAAGCCCTTCTTATCCGCAAAGGCAGAAGTGCCTCCAGCAATCAAGATCAATCGACCACCATCAGTCACCCATCGCTCCATCATGCCTAATGTGGCCTCATCAAACAAACGATAATTTCCATCAGGCACCACCATCACATTGTATTTCCATAAATCCACATTGCGAAATTGGTCCGTACCAATCACGGAGACGGGATAATGAATTTGTTGTTCGAAAAAATGCCAGATTTCTCCATGCCCGAGTGATGAAGACTGATCGCCACCAATCAAAACAATTTTAGGAGGCTCCAGGTAATTTACATCTGATGATCCAAAGTCAGAACCTTTATCGACAAACCCTGTCGTTACCGTGTTAATTTTTCTTTCCAATGAATTCGCCACAGATTGAACGGTGTTATCGAAGTCAACAACGCCTTCATTATTTCTGCGTGTGACAATTAATGATCCCGGTTCAAAATTTTGTCCATTCAGCGTAAAGCTCTTTTCGCTGGAGCGCACCTTTACGCCCCGCTTCATCAATGCAGCAAGAAACTCAACATCATTTAAACTTTCGTATCGGAAGATGTATGCGTACGGTTTATTGGTAATTGCTTCGTTGGCTACTTTCTTTGACTGGTATGGTTTTGCTACAGCAATTTTTTCATTGAGTGCAAATGCCTTTAATCCGTAGCTGTACATTAAATTCCATGCGGTGATATCATAGGTCATGGAATCCGTGAGTTTGGATTGAGGTTCAAATACGGTGGCGATGAATCTTCCTTTCGGCTGATGAATGTTCACAACAATATCATCTGTAGTGAGCGAAAAACTATTTTGCGTTTGCGTTTGATAATCAAAGCCCTTTGCCGCACGACCAGCAGCAGCGTGCCCATACTGAATGCTATGCGAAGAAAGCCATGTGGTGAGCTTATTCAACTTATCGGCATTGTTGTCTCCTTTGATCACATACGTTTTGTAAAGACCCGAAGGCGAGTTTATCGTCTCCTTAAAATATTTCTCAAACTCATCGACCAGTTTATTGGCATGAATTGATGAGGCTTCAATGGTGGCCATGCCTGTAGTAAAGTGATGGGTAAGGCGATCTTTCAATGTCATCGGATCGCCTTCAGTAGTTGTTACCGTGAGGCCAGCACCAATACCACCTTTTTCATAGGTCATACCAATAGCGCCACTATAGGTTGGATACGTATCGCCATAGCTGGGGTAGTATAAATCGAAACGTTCTTTCGTAAAATATAACCAACCTTGCTCGTCAAAATACTTGGCATTATTTCTACCAATGGTATTTTGAAACTCACGTTGCCAGGGTGTGATTACTTCATGAAAAGGCTCGGCAGCAGGAGCGAAGTAATAAGGATTGTTATAACCTTGTTCATGATAATCTACATGCACATGAGGCATCCACTGATTGTAAATTTTTAAGCGATGTTGCGATTCAATTTGTGTCTCCCAGGCCCAATCGCGATTTAAATCAAACAAATAATGGTTGGCTCTTCCGCGTGGCCAGGGCTCCAGGTGTTCGCGCGATTGCGGATCTGCATTGGGAGGATTGTTGCCATATTGATTATAGAAGTTTGCAAAACGATCGCGACCATCCGGGTTAATGCAAGGGTCCATGATCACCACCGTATTTTTCAACCACTCTTTGGTTTTGGCATTGTCCGGATTCACCAACTCATAAATCGTTTTCATCGAAGCCTCCATCGAGTTGGCTTCGTTGCCATGGACGTTATAGCTTAACCATACAATGGCCACTTTCATGGACGGGGTACCTTCTGCCATGCCGGCCCGTTTCAAATTATCCTGACGGATCTGCTCTATGTTTTTGAAATTTTCGGGTGAGGCGATGATTGCATAAATCAACGGACGGTGTTCGTACGTTTCGCCATACTGCATCACCTGCACGTTGGCATTGCTTTCATCTACATGGTTAAAATATTCTACCATGCGGTGATGGCGCGTAAAGCGATCGCCTAGCTCATAACCCAAAAACTCAGCCGGTGACTGAAGTTTGGTTTGTGAGAATGAAGTAAGGCTGATAATAATCGCAATCGCTGTGAAAAGGTTTTTCTTCATCGTACTATTAAAAAATTAAGGATGGCAAGGTGAATAAAAATTATTTCTGCCTCAACAGGTTTTTGATTTGCGGAGTGTGATGGATGATGTGCTCATAAAAAAACTGAAGCGCTTGCTTAATATTGAGCATGCCCGCAATAGGATGCTTATAGATTTTTCGTTTGAGTTGGTCATCTTGAAAACGTGCAATTACCTCCTTCAATTCAATTCTGTTTTTATCCCACGCTTCTTTCAATTGTTCAGCCGTTTGATAAACAGGAGTATTCTCTGCCAAAACCTTAGGCGCTTTAAACTTGATAAATGGTGTTCGTTGAGAAACGATCAAGGCGATCATCTTTAATTCTTCGATAAGCCCCGTGTTGGGTGCTTCATTAATCCCCAACATTTTTTTATTCAGATACTTAACGGAAAGGTGTTCAGAAGCAATTAAATGTGACAGCACTTGAGCGATTGACCATTTGCCTTCGGGATGAGTATTTAATTGCTCATGGGTGAGATCCGTTATTAAACCTAACAATTTGCTTCGTTGAGCTTCGAGGGAATCAAATAAATGCAGTAGTGAGTGGTTCAATCCTTTATCATTTGTCATAAAAGTAGGAAAATTAAGTTGGCCGGATCAACGGCATTTTCTATTTTTAATAACCCTAAACCAAACCCCCTCAACATGAATACAAATTACGCTGGATTTTGGAAGCGATTCTTCGCCTGGCTTCTTGATAAAATCATTCTTGGAACTGTAAATTGGATCATACTAGTACCCATTTTAGCAGCCATTGGAATTACGTCTTCTGCATTTCCTTTTTCGGACCTCATGAATAATCCTGATGAAGTAGATATTGCCGCTCTGGTCGGTATTATTACAGCAATGGCAGGCGTTGCCATGCTGGTGCAAACGGTGATTAATGTACTTTACCATTCTTTTTTCGAATCATCTAAATTTCAAGGCAGCCTTGGTAAGATGGCCTTAAGTATTATTGTTACGGATGCCGCTGGCGCAAAGTTGGATTTCACTAAGGCCTTAGTGCGCAACCTTTGTAAAATTATCAGTGACCTTACATTTACCGTGGGATACATCGTTGCTGGCTTTACTGAAAAGAGGCAAGCCTTGCACGACATTATTGCAGGCACACTTGTGATGAACAAGTAGCAGTAACCGTCCTACACTTCAATGGCGTAGGACGGTTACTCTAACTTAAAAACTGAATTCTCCCCTTCTGCAGTTCAACATGGGCAGGTAATAGCCCCACCAGTTCGCCTTCTGCTTCAATCCATGCGGGATCGGGAGAAGTGATTTTTAATTCATTGGCTGTTGCGTAGATGACATGATGATCGCGTACAATCTTTTTCATTTTTACTGTCATCAGAACAAAAAGAAATTTCAATAGAGCCATATCGGTGGCGATGAATGTGGAGAAAATTCCATCATCCGGTTGAGCATCAGGAGCAATGTAAATTCTATTCCCAAATGATTTTCCATTGGCGATCGCCACTAACCGGGCACCTCCTTTCCATGTCCATCCAGCGGTGTGCACTTCAAACTTTTCGGTGGGGTGTGTAAAGAATGTGTTAAAGACACTCGCATAATAACGGAAGCTGGTTCCCATCCATCGCGGCAAGCGTTCCAGACGATGCACGGTGGCGGGGCCCATGCCTACGCTACACACGTTGATGAAATATTTTTCTACTGATCCTCCTTCTTTATCAAGACATGAAATTTTTCCAACATCGACTGGCTTCGGATCATTCTCTTCCAAAAGCTTTATGAGTTGCCAGGGATTGCCAGATACTCCCATCATTCCGGCAAAGTCATTTCCTGAGCCCAATGGTATGATGCCCAGGGCAGGAAGTTCATCAGGTGTTGCGGCCTTCAACATGCCATTGACTACCTGATTTAGTGTTCCATCGCCACCAGCCGAAATAATGATATCAAAATTTGATACTACGGCTTCAGTAGAAAGTTGAATGGCATGCCCCGAGAACTGAGTTTCAAAAACTTCAACAGCAAATTTTTCTCTTATAACCGGTAACGTGTGCCGGTAGAATCGCTTCTTCTTTCTGGAAATGCCGTTGATGATGATCGCGATTTTCATTTATGATTTATCATTCATGACCATCGTCATTCCAACTCCGACATGGCAGCGGATTTACTTGCAGTTTTTCTTAATCACTGCTTTCGCATCAGGTGAACCCAATTCTTCTGCGTGCTTCAGATCAAGGCAACCGTCATAATTGTTGTTCATCAACAACTTCACCAGGCCGCGTTGATAGTAAGTCTCAGGATCGCTGGGATATAATTCGATTGAAAACGTGTAATCCTCTACCGCTCCGGCATAATTTTCTTTTGAAGTTTTGCTCCACGCGCGATTATCAAAGTACATCGGGTTGGTATCGTCCAACTCAATGGCTTTGGTGTAATCGGTAATGGCTCCATCATAATCCTCCATCGTGTGCTTGAGCACGCCTCTTAGATTATAGGTTTCAGGATCATTGCTATCCAACTCTATTGACTTGTCGTAATCGGCCAATGCTCCTTTCAAATCTTCGGCAGCCGCCTTCGCCAATGCCCGGTTTTCATATTTGAACGGATCTTTAGGATCAAGTCTTATCGCTTCATTATAATCAATAATGGCTTTGTCAAAATTGGATGTACTATAAAATGCCACACCGCGGTAGTTATAAAGATTTGCATCGGCCTTATCCAACTCAATGGCTTTTGAATAATCGTCAATGGCACTTACAAATTCTCCCAGTTCTGCTTTGACTAATCCACGATTGAAATATTTATCAGCATCAACAGGGCCAAGCTCCAATGCTTTGGAGAAATCGAAATATGATCCCTGCAAATCTTCTACATTAAATTTTGCAAAGCCGCGATTGGTGTAAGCATCCGTATAGCGAGGATTAAATTTAATTGCTTTGTCAAGATCAAGAATGGCCGCGTCATCGTCTGCCAAATTCATTTTTGCTTCGCCCCGAAAATTGAGTGCTTCTGCAAAAGTGGAATCAACCTCTAAGGCAAAACTAAAATCACTAACGGCTCCGTAATAATCCTGGAGCCCTATACGTGCTTGCCCACGGAGAGAAAGTGCTGCCTTATTTTTTGGACTGGCATCGATCACTTTAGTGAGATCAGCTTTGGCTCCAGTAAAATTTTTCGCATCGAGTTTTTTTCTTGCTGCCTCTAACGCAGCATCGGTCTGTGCCAACGCAAAAAATGGAAGTAAAAGAAAAAGGGTGATCATTCGTATCATACCAAGGGGTTCATCTTATCAGGCAAGTTAATAAGATTTGCATTAAATCACCTGACGTTTTTCGTTGAACCGCTCCACACATTTTTAGAACCTCTTTGCGGGATAATCGTAAATTGCCATGATAAATCTGATGTAATATGAAATATTTGATAGCGCTTCTTTCGATCTGCTCATACAGCTTCTCTACCTGGGCACAGGAAAAGCCGCTGGATACGAAGATGGATTTCGAACAATATGATCCGCCATCGACACTGAAAGTTGAAGAGCATAAACTTAAAAAATCCAAGTTTCCTTTTATTGATATTCATAATCACTATGGCAACATGAACACGGCCAACTTAAGTGAGCGTGTAAAGTTTATGGACCAACTGAACATGGGCGTGATGGTAAACCTAAGCGGCCGGGGTTTCAGAAGCAGTGGCGATCACCTTGAAAAATCATTTGAGAACATCAGCAAACAATATCCAAACCGATTTATTCTTTTTACCAATGTTGATTTTACTGACATTGATAATCCGGAGTGGTCGGCCAGAATTACTAAACAACTGGAAGACGATGTAAAGCGTGGTGCGAAAGGTTTGAAGATTTACAAAAGCCTTGGCATTCGTGATAAAGACAGTAAAGGAAAACGCCTTTCAATCGATGATCCACGCATCGACCCGATCTGGGCTAAGTGCGGACAACTCGGAATTCCTGTTTTAATTCACTCAGCCGATCCAAAACCTTTTTGGGATCCAATCGATGATCAAAATGAACGCTGGCTTGAATTGAAAACTCATCCCGGTCGCAGGTATGATGAAACGTTTGCCAGTTGGGAAACCATTATTGCGGAGCAACACAATGTGTTCAAGAAACATCCGAAAACAAAATTCATTAATGCGCACCTGGGATGGTATGGTAATGATTTGAAAAAACTCGGTGAGTTGATGGATTCGTATCCCAATATGTACACCGAAATCGGAGCGGTGATTGCTGAGTTGGGCAGACAACCCCGTGCATCGAAAGCGTTCTTAACCAAATACCAGGATCGTGTGCTGTTTGGAAAAGACAGTTGGGTGCCCGATGAATATGAAACGTATTTCCGTGTGCTCGAAACCGAAGATGAATATTTTCTTTATCACAAACGCTATCATGCATTCTGGAGAATGTATGGCATTGGATTGTCCGATGAAGTTCTGAAGAAGATTTATTATAAAAATGCGATGAGTTTGATTCCAGGCATTGATAAGACTTTGTTTCCGAAATAGAAAATGACGTATAACGGATTGCCTGACCATGTTACAAGGATAAAAGCATTTCTGATTTTGCTGGTAATTCTATTGGGTTCTCTGAAGTTATATGCACAGCAAGTAGAAGTTGCTTTTCGGATTTCAGAAAAAGATTTGATCCCTGAAGGAATTGCATACGATGCAACATCCAGAAGTTTCTTCGTAAGCAGCATTCATAAAAACAAAATCATACGAATTGATGAACGCAACAAAGTAACTGACTTTATCAAAAGTGGTAAAGAAGGCATTGGTCAGGCGTTGGGTATGAAAGTAAGCGAAGGGAAATTGTGGGTGTGCAGCAATACCGGTAAAGGAAATGCACAAGACCAATCCATGGTTCATGCCTTTGATCTGGCCAGTGGTAATTTAGTTAGCAAATGGATATTGCCACCAGGAGAAATACACTTGTTTAACGACCTGGCGGTTGACAGTCGCGGGAATATGATTGTATCCGACTCAGATTATGGTGCGATTTATCGTGTGAATCTAAAATCAAGTAATGTGGAACTGCTTATCAAAGATGCCCGGCTGCAGTATGTGAATGGAATCACCATTGCCCCTGATGATGGCGTGATCGTAAATACCTTCAAAGGATTTTTTAAAATCAATACGGCTACGCAAGAGATGAAAGCACTCCCGTTTCCTAACTACTTCGTAATTGGGATCGATGGACTTTGCTTTTATAAACAATCGCTGGTCGGCATTCAGAATGTCACTTACCCGGTTGGTATTAATCAATACCAGTTGAATGCCACGTATGATAAAATTGAAAGTGCCCGTGTATTGGTTGCTGATCATCCGCTCTTTGATATTCCAACAACCGGAGTAATTGTTGATGATTGGTTTTATTTCATTGCCAATAGCCAAATGAGCAATCTTGAGAGAGGTAAAATAATTGATCCCTCCCGGCTCAAAGAAGTGCTGATCATGAAGATAAAACTCAATTAAAAATTATCCGTCTTAAAAATCGGTATATTCGATAAAGTCTTCACTATGAAAGCATCCATCCTTACCGCTCTGGTACTTACTGTATCGCTTTTTGTTCATGCACAAAAAGATGTAGTTCTTACAAACGCACGGAATTTTCTAAGCACGCTTACGCCCGAACTTAAGTCGAAGGCGCAATATGGTCTTGATGATGCGGAACGATTCAACTGGAACTTTGTGCCCATCAAACGAAATGGATTAACCTACTATGATTTTTCTGACAAGCAACGCGATGCGGCCATAGTGCTATTGAAATCATCATTAAGTGAACAAGGTTATCAAAAGGCCATGGCCATCGTGAGTCTCGAAAATGTTTTAATGGTTATTGAAAAGCAGGCGCCTGATAGTCGCCATCGGGATCCTCTTAATTATCACTTCACCGTGTTTGGCGAACCTGCCGAAGGAAAGCCGTGGGCCTGGCGTTTTGAAGGACAT
>JANOUH010000469.1:0-3001 GCA_031416795.1 Cytophagales bacterium
TATCAGATTTTCATTCAGGTATTTTGACAGGGAATTTCTACCATCTCCAAACACAGGTTCAACTTCTGCTCTATTGTAAATTATATTGCCTTTCTCATCCTTGTAGGTCGGGGTGATTTTTGCCAATTCTACAAGAGCGGCACTTCTCTTAGCTTCCCACTCTTCGATATCTTTCTGAAGTCTAGCTCTCTTTTCAGCCCGATTGACTGCCGCATCAGCATTGGTAGCTTCCTTTTCATTCACTACCGACTCTTCATTATTATTTTCTGATTTTGATCCACAAGCTTGACCCAAGGTCAGGACAACAGCTAATGCAAAAATATTCAAACTCTTTCTCATAGGTATTATGGTTATTTTTTATTCTTACAGGTAGTTAAATAGCATGCCAAGCCATAAAAAGTAAAAGAATTCCAGTCCAAACCGTATTATGTATGCTTACCAGTACTGGTTGTGAAAATTTTTCTACACTTTTATAGAATTTCTACACATGAAAGTTATACGTTTCTCAGTGAACCCGTTGAGTAGATGACTCTTCAAAAGATCCAACCCTAGTTGTTGTTGTTGAAACTGAAATCGAATACGACAACTTAAGTTAAGAAACTAAAACGGAATAGATGCCAGCATCGGGAGTACAAGATAAATTTCTGAGACCTGGTTGTATCAGCACCTTAAACTATTTTAGACCATATTTTTGATTCCACTTCATGCGTACTTTGGACCTAATTGTATTCCTCGCCTACCTCGCTTCCCTGGTTGTCATAGGAGGATTGTTTTTCAAAAAGAGTAAATCATCTTCCGGATTCACGTTGGGTGATCATCAGATTCCTTCATGGGCTATTTCACTTTCTCTTTTTGCCACGTTTGTAAGCTCTATCAGTTATCTCGCTTTGCCGGGCAGTGCTTATCAGAACAATTGGAATCCTTTTGTATTTAGTCTATCCCTTCCCTTTGCGGCCATCATAGCCGTAAAATATTTTGTTCCGCTCTATCGAAAAGTAAATAGTCCATCGGCCTATACCTATTTGGAAAACCGATTTGGATCGTGGGCACGCATCTATGCTTCATCGATGTACCTGCTCACACAGGTGATGCGCATCGGCACAATTCTTTTCCTGATGGCCCTGGTTCCTAACCTGATGTTCGGCTGGTCTATTGTCAACGTCATCATTTTTACCAGTGTAGTCGTCATGATCTATTCTATACTGGGCGGCATACAAGCTGTCATCTGGACGGATGCTATTCAAGCTATTATATTGATTGGTGGAGCTGTTGTTTGTCTGATCTTAATTGTATTTAAGATGCCAGATGGCGTTTCCCAAATCATATCCATAGGACTCGCTAATGATAAATTTAGTTTAGGAAGTTTTGGATTGGAATTATCTAAACCAACCTTTTGGGTGGTGCTGATCTATGGCACTTTTATTAATCTTCAAAACTTTGGTGCCGATCAGAATTATATACAACGTTACATGACATCTAAAACTCTTGGCGAAGCGCAACGGTCAGCCTTTTGGGGAGCCATGCTCTACATTCCGGTATCACTAATCTTTCTTTTCATTGGCACATCACTGTATGCCTTGTATCAATCAGGCGTTGTAGTGTTACCCAATGATCTCAACAACCTTCAAAATGCAGATCGGGTTTTTCCTTATTTCATTGCCCATGAATTGCCCGCGGGGGTAACCGGATTATTATTGGCATCCATTTTTGCTGCTGGAATGAGTACTATTTCCACCAGTTACAATAGCTCAGCCACGATCATTCTCACGGATTATTTTATTAAATACTCGAACCTATCAGAACGGAAGAAAATGAAGGTGCTCTATGTTTCAACCGCTTCTATTGGATTGCTGGGCATGCTGGTCGGCATCGCCATGATCAACACAAAAAGTGCATTAGACACCTGGTGGAAATTTGCTTCAGTATTCAGCGGTGGTGTCTTAGGACTTTTCATGCTGAGTGTTTTTACGTCCATTCAAAATGTCACAATAGCGATCGTCAGCGTGGTGGCAGGACTTATCGTAATCATCCTGATGACCATTTCCAATTTCTTTCCAGCGGCCAGCAATTTTTGGAGTCAGTTTCACCCCTACCTGACTATTGTATTCGGAACATCAACTATATTTATAGTAGGCTTTGGTCTTGGTATGCTCATTAAGAAAAGATCATAAGTCACTAAAACATTAACCTGAATTCATGAACGCGATCAAGTTTTACTTTTGCTTTTTGCTAACACTATCAGTCTTGGAGGCATGTGCACAGCCTTCACAAAATATTCCTGCCTTAATCAAACCCGGAGATCCAGGCTTTATAAGCAGCGAATTAATTTATTCGCTCGATCATAAACCAACAGCACAATGCCATGCCTCGACAATCGTGGAGTTAACAGATGGAATCATGACTGCATGGTTTGGTGGCACGCATGAACGCAATGCCGATGTGGGTATCTGGGTCGCTATGAATAAAAAAGGAACATGGTCGCACCCCATTCAAGTAGCGAACGGATTTGAAAACGATTCTGTTCGATACCCTTGTTGGAACCCAGTATTGTTTAAACCCACTCATGGACCGCTGATGTTATTCTATAAAGTGGGTCCGAGCCCCAGCGAATGGTGGGGCATGTTAATGACTTCTGATGACGAAGGAAAGACATGGTCCTATCCAAAACGATTAGGTAAAGATAAAGCCATTGGCGATTTGATTGGCCCGGTGAAGAACAAGCCCATTCAGTTAGGTAACGGAACAATCATTTGTCCTTCCAGCAGAGAAATGGAAATAAATGATAAAGATCAATGGCGCGTTCATTTCGAATTGACAAAAGATTTAGGAAAGACATGGGAAGTAGTGGGTCCGATCAATGATGGAATTGAATTCAATGCCATTCAACCTAGCCTGTTAACTTACGCTGATGGAAAAATCCAGATCCTATGCAGAACACAGGAAGGCACCATTGGCCAAAGCTGGTCGACCGATACGGGTAAGACATGGAGTAAACTACAGG
>JANOUH010000470.1:0-17608 GCA_031416795.1 Cytophagales bacterium
CCAGAGCAATTTGATGCCATTGCGCTCATCTATGCGCACTTTCCCGCAGAAATTAAATCGGTAGTCCACAAGACACTTGATACATGCTTGCGCAAAGGTGGAATCATTATTTTTGAAGCGTTCAGTAAAAAACACATTGACTACATCGCCAGGAATGAAAAAGTAGGTGGCCCAAAAGATGTAGCGAGTTTATTCTCCATAGAAGAATTGAAATCGGACTTTGCGAATTATGAAGTTATAGAATTAGAGGAAAAAGAAATTGAATTGAACGAAGGCCTGTTTCATAACGGCAAAGGTTCAGTAATACGATTTGTAGGACGGAAGAAATAGAACGTTACGGGTTTTAATCCTAATCTATTTCACGGTATCAAAAACTGTTCTGAAACAATTCCAGGCTGTGTTGTTTCCACCTTTTTCGTCAGGCTTCTTATTGTAAAATCCATCTAAGAAAGAGTTTACATCCGACCATACGGTTTGAATCATTCCCTGGTAGCGATCTTTCATTTCAGGCGTGGCCGTAACCCGAAACTGATACATGTCTTTGAGTTGTGCAGTTGCTACGTCAGGCATTTTCCATGAGCATGTAGCTACCGAATAACCTTTCATAGCAAAGTAAACAGCGGTCTTGTCGGCACGCTCATAGTGCCAATCGCAAATGAAAACATCTTTCGGAATCAGGTCGATGGCGCGATGGGTATTGTTCATACTGGCTTCCCACATTCCAAGTCCCGTTGTTTTTCCATCTAACAGCCGATCGCCCCAGATCATCAGTTGCCGATTCTTCATAGCCAGGTGATCGCGGATCAACCGCACTTCGTTGGCAAACAATTCAGCTTTGTCAAGCCCCGCACAACGTGGACACTGGTCATCGCCAAGGTAAAATACTTCATCCATACCGGCATGAAAGGAAGTGGATTCAAACGCCTCGCATATTTCATCAACGAGATCAAATACAATCTTGTGTACTTCCGGGTGCAGCGGGCAATAACTTTTGCAGTAGAGTCCATCCACATTAGGCCATGCATAGTTAGCAGGCATTTTTACATGTGGGGTTTCATCAAACTGTGGATATACGCGTAACAGGTTCGTGGTTTTACTTGCCCATGATTGATGACCCAGTAAATTAACTTGCGGCACCACACGAATGCCGAGGGGTTTGCATGCGTCTATTATTTTCTTCACATCACTTTTAGAAAGAGCCATGCTGTCGCGGAGTTCTGGATGGCTTTGGTATTGGTAATTATAGTCTACCCGTAAAATCAGCATGTTTATCTTTCTAGGCCCCAGCTCTTCGCGGATGAATTTGACAAAGCGATCTACCTGATCAGGCTTTGGTGCGGAGATACAGAATCCACGCATGGGAAGTTGATCGGGTTTTTGTGGCTGGGCAGATAGTGAGGCAGAAACCAACAGCATCATCAGGAAGAGGTACATGTTTTTCATGGGTGAAAGGTGTTAACGTGTTGGTGTGAATGTAGTCGGTAAATTGTTTTTCTTGATATAATTTTTTCTGAATGGTTTATTATGAATAGGTGCGCTCGATTTGTTAGATCATGGTATGTATTCAACCCTTTCAGGGTTGTGGTGAATTGGTCTTCCTTTCCCCGGATTTCATCCGGGGTTATTCATATTTAAGCCCTTCGGGCTTTTTGATGTGGATTACTAGAGTATGATAAGTTTGATTGCTTTGAGTCACATGCCGAAGGGATATAATTTTTTTTCGGTAAAGAAATCCCGAAGGGATTTAATGTGAATAGCCTCGCATGAAATGCGAGGTTCATAGTTCATAGCGAGAACCAACCGCGGAGTGGTTGAATATCTACAGCAGATATTTTTCATCAAACACCACCCCGTGTTCATTCAACAACTCAATTAACTCTTCCTTATACGTTTTATGTTTATGATGCTCTTCTTGATTCTTTACATATTCAATCAATCTGTCTTTATCATTAAATGAATAGGTAAACGCACCATACCCATCCTGCCAACCATTGAATTCTTTAAACAAACCGTTTTCTTTTATCTGCTGACTGCTTGCCAATTTAATATCTTTGATCAACGATGCCAATGCAACCGATGGGTGTAAATGCGTTACTATATGAATATGGTCCGCAACGCCACCGATCTGATACAGATAGCATTTTTGGTTTTTCAAAATACCCCAAATGTATTTAAACAATTCTTTCCGATTATCATTGGTCAATGTATGTTCACGGTCTTTTGTGCTGAATACGATTTGATATAAGATTTGGGTGTAGGTACTCATGGTTTATGTATTTTATTAAACCCTTTCAGGGTTGTGGTTTTGTGTTGTTCTTTTCTCCGGACTGCATCCGGAGCTATTCAAATTTAAGCCTTTCAGGCTTATTCGAACTATAAATATTTAGCAGTTTAATCAGTCATAGTTTGGCTGGTATTTCTAGTATAGTAAATTCCCCTTGCTATCGGGGAATCGGTTGAATGATGAGTTTATAAAATGCTTTACCTTTGAGCCATGGATTTAAATCACTTCCGCGAAAAAGCAAAGAACAAATCGGCAGAGAACAAGAAATTTCTTCAGTCGATTAAGAAAAAGGACGCACGTGAAGTGGATGATGCATTTCATACTCTGCATGACGAAGTATTCGAAGAGATAGATTGTCTTACCTGCGCCAACTGTTGTAAAACTACCAGTCCTATTTTTTATCAAACTGATATTGAACGCGTGGCCAAAGCTTTGCGAATGAAGCCGGGCGACTTCATGGAGCAATATCTTCGCATGGATGAGGACAAAGATTATGTATTGAAATCTTCACCTTGCCCTTTTCTGGACGCGGATAATTACTGCAAGGTATATGAGAGCAGGCCCAAAGCCTGTCGTGAGTATCCGCACACCGATCGTAAGAAGATGGTGCAGATTATGGATTTGACTTATAAGAATACGCTCGTGTGCCCGGCTGTGTTAGAGATCGTAGAGCGATTAAAGAAAATCGAATTATGAAAAGCTGTTCGTTGATTTTACTTTTTATCCTGTTCTCCGTTTCACTTCAGGCACAAAATCGTTCTCGTGATTTTGGTTTAAAGATCGGGGTGCTGGCTCCCGGCAAGCTTAATGCAATCACGGATCTTGCCGGAGTGAAAGTAGGCCACACTACTTTATCGGAAGGAAGTTCTGTGCGCACCGGTGTCACCGCTATTCTTCCCCATGAGGGAAATGTATTTCACGAAAAAGTACCGGCTGCCATTTATGTTGGTAATGGTTTTGGAAAACTTGCCGGCAGCACGCAAGTGATTGAACTCGGTAATATGGAAACACCCATTATCCTGACGAATACATTGGGAGTGTCAACTGCCATGGATGCCGTGGTAGAATATACACTCAACCTGAAGGGTAATGAAAATGTACAGTCCGTCAATGCTGTGGTGGGTGAAACCAACGATGGCTACTTGAATGACATCCGTGGACGTCATGTGAAAAAGCAACACGTACTTGATGCCATTAACAATGCCAAAGCAGGTGCCGTACAAGAAGGAAACGTAGGTGCTGGCACAGGAACAATATGTTTCGGTTTTAAAGGAGGGATAGGTACATCTTCAAGAGTGCTTCCTGAAAAGTCAGGTAGTTATACCATAGGTGTGCTGGTGCAATCAAACTTTGGAGGCGTGTTGCAGATGGATGGTGTGCCAGTGGGAGAGGAGTTGAAGCAATTTTATCTGAGCGATCAACTGATGGATAAAGCGGATGGCTCGTGCATGATTGTCGTTGCTACGGATGCACCTGTGGATGCGCGCAATCTTGAACGCATGGCCAAGCGTGCCATCATGGGCTTGGCAAAAACCGGTGGAATAGGATCAAACGGAAGTGGCGATTATGTGATTGCTTTTTCAACCCATCCACAACTTCGTATGAAGCACGATTCAAAAGATAGAACTGAAACAATAAATGTATTGCGCAACGATGCTATGTCTCCGTTGTTTATGGCGGTTATTGAAGCCACCGAAGAAGCAATCATCAATTCGTTGTTTGCAGCTGAAGCGATGACTGGAAATGAAGGTCACACCATCAAAGCGTTACCCAAGGAAGAAGTGATTAAGATAGTAAAGAAACATCAGGCCATTAAATAAACTGGTTATTGATTAGCTTTCGTTTATAATTCAAATTATCCTATGTCAAGAAAAGTCATCTTCATCACCTTTCCGATTGTAGCATTGGTAGCCGTTTATTTTTTAGGCCCAACTCCGGATAAGCCTAAATGGGACAAGGCTGCTGTTACGGTACCTGCTGATCCTACCGCGTTGGAGAATTATGTTGCAATGCAGGAGAGCAAGCATACATTGAAACCCGATAATGAAGCAAGACTCATTTGGGCTGATAGCACGAAGAAGAAAACGAAGTTTAGTGTAGTCTACCTGCATGGTTTTTCTGCCAGTCAGAAAGAAGGTGATCCCATCCACCTGCAGTTTGCGAAAGAGTTTGGTTGCAATCTTTATCTCGCACGATTGGCCGATCATGGTGTTGATACGACTGAGCAGCTTTTATATTTTACCGGAGATCGCTGGTGGCAAAGTTCTAAGGAGGCGTTGGCTATTGGCAAGGCCATTGGAGAAAATGTGATTTTGATGAGCACGTCAACGGGTGGAACGATGGCCATTATGCTGGCCGCAGAATATCCGGAAGATGTGTATGCCATGATCAACATGTCGCCTAACATTGCGGTGAATGATCCGAGTGCCTGGTTGTTAAATAATCCGTGGGGGTTGCAGATTGCACGAAAGGTTCTGGGCAGCGACTATCAGAATATCCAATACGATTCAGCAAGACAAATTTATTGGAATGGTAAGTACCGGATAGAATCTCTGGTGCAGATGGAGGAGATGCTGGAGGACAAGATGAACAAATCCACATTTGAAAAAGTGAAATGCCCTTCGCTCACTTTGTATTATTATAAGAATGAGCAAGAGCAAGACAAGACCGTAAAAGTAAGTGCCATGCTGGAAATGAATAAGCAATTGGGGACACCCGATTCATTGAAAGCAGCCGTGGCCATACCGAATGCCGGATTTCATGTGATGGGTTCCTACCTGGTTTCCAAAGATTTAGAAACGGTGCACGCGGAAGCAAAGAAGTTTGCGATTGAAAAACTTGGGATGAAGCCCAGTCATTAATTACTTCTTTTCAAACTCCATAATCAGATGCTTACCCAAGAGCACATCCATCGATGTGTTTAGTTCAAAGATGGTGCGATAGGTTTGCTCGTTGGCCGGATCATGTTTGATCTGTTTTTTCATGACTTTACGATTGAAATAATAAAGCACAGGGTACCATAACAGTAAAAGAGCAGACGTTGAGCTTCTTTTTGTAGGATGAATTTTCTTCAATACTAATTGATTGAGTGCTGCCAGAGTTCGTAATCTTAACGCACCGCTGATAAATAGTTTACTGAAATATCCGTCTTTGCTGCCATCCCACGATGTGAATGCATTCAGTTCATGGGGTGCCGGTGCTCCATAATGTTCACTTTCCATCATGAACTGTGAAAACCTGCTGCGCAGCGAAGAACTGTTGGGTGTGGTGAGAATGAAAATTCCTCCGGGCTTAAGTATCCGCGATGTTTCCTGGAAAAGAAAATATTGATTGGGTAGATGTTCAATCGTTTCGCAACAGATTACTATATCCATCAAAGCATCTGCGATAGGGAATTTTTGTTGGAGATCGATTTTGTGTACTGAAGTTTTTAGGAATCTATTCTGTTCGGGAAACAGATCATAAGCATGTACATCGGCTCCCACTTCTTCAAACAAGCGTGCGATGTATCCTCTTCCTGCTGAAAGATCACACACTCTTTTTGAGCTCAGCAGCGTTCCGTTTGTTTTTACATAATCCAGAAAAAACTGGACAGCGCTTTCTCTGGAGTGATCAATTTCCGGAGTATGGCTCATGCGTTGTTGGTCAGGTGCTTTAATGCGTTTTGGAGATCTTCAGGCGTGTCAATGCCTATCGTTTCGATGTTGGTTTCCTTCACTTTAATTTTATAACCATTTTCCAACCAGCGCAATTGTTCCAGTGATTCAGCTTTTTCTAAAGACGAAATTTCCAGCCGGGTAATTTTTTCTAATACATCTTTGCGATAGGCATACATGCCGATGTGTTTGTAAAAGTTATGATGAGTTACCCACTCTACCTGCTCCATATTTCTCACATAGGGAATGGGCGACCTGCTAAAATAGAGTGCTTCAGCATTTTTATTCACCACAGCTTTCACCAGGTTGGGATTGAATAACTGTTCTACCGAATCAATTTTTTTGATCAGCGTAGCAAGCTCTGTATCTCCGTCCAGAAGAGAAGCGAGCAGATCAATTTGCTCAGGTGCGATAAATGGTTCATCCCCTTGTATGTTAATGACGTAATCAAACGAAGTATTCTCTTTTGCCAACACTTCATAACAACGATCCGTACCACTGGCGTGATGCGTGGAGGTCATGCACACATCACCACCAAAGTCAATGACATGTTGATAGATTTCTTCATGATCAGTAGCCACAACTACTTTTGATAATGACTTACTTTTCTTTGCCTGCTCATACACGCGCCTGATCATCGACTTGCCACCCATATCCGCCAGGGGCTTTGCCGGAAATCGGGTGGATGCATAGCGGGCTGGTATAATACCAAGAATGCTCATCCTATTTTCTTTACTTTTAAGGTGATGCCTTCATTGCCTATGACTTCAATCGGTTCTCCTTTCTCCACATAATCGCCACGCGTGAATGCATCATAAATTTGTTCATCAATAATCACTTTTCCACCAGGACGTAGCACCGTATAGGCAGAGCCTTTTTTTCCAATCAGCGTATCACTCAGAGTATTAACTGTATACCCTTGAGACTTTTCTTGCGTGTCGTTTAACGCTATTCTTTGAAAGGCTTTTGTTTTGGTAAGTCGTGCCCCGCCAAAGAATAATAAGAGTACTCCTCCGGTAAGCCCGCCTATGGTAGCAAATGTGGCTACGATGATATCACCCAGTGGAACGAATTCGAAATTGAAGAAGTCGTTGTTCAGCATGATCAGCACCAGCGAAAGCACCGTAAGCGAGATACCGGCCACACCGGCAATACCAAAACCTGGAATGACAAAAATTTCCAGTATTAAGAGAATAATACCAATGAAGAGCGCGATAATCTCCCAATATTCGGCAAGGCCATTTAAATAGTATGGAACTAAATAAAGAACCAGCGCGGTGATGGCAGCAAACAAGGCAAACCCAATGCCCGGTGTTTGTAGTTCAAAGTAGATTCCTCCGATGATGACCAATATTAAAATGCCGCTGATGAATGGATTTAAAAAGATGGCGATAATTTTTTCAGAAACTCCTAAATCAAATTTTATAATCTCGTAAGACTCCACGTTGTTGCGTTTCAAAATTTCTTCAATCGATTCAACCTTGGCTTCGCAGTAACCATTTTCAATCGCTTCGTTGGTGGTGAACGTGATTACTTTGCCAGCTTGCTTCAGGCTATCGATCACCACATTCTCATCCACCATGCCTTCTGCAATGCGTGGATCACGACCATTCTCTTCGGCCGTTGATCGCATAATCGATCGCATATACGATTGATATTTATCTGGAGCAGCTTCGCCCGTTCCATTCACTACAGTAGCAGCTCCGATGGTTGCACCCGGTGACATGTAGATGCTATCACAGGCAATGGAAATCAATGCACCGGCTGAAGCTGCATCGGCATTAACAAACACCCACAATGGTCTTTTTTCATCCATCAGCATGTCCACAATTTCTTTGGCATCGGTTAATGCACCGCCAAAGGTGTCCATGTCAATAATGATATAATCGGCATTTATTTTCTCTGCATTCGCAAGGGCCAGTTTCACATAGCGGCTCACGCGTGGATCTATCTCAGCCTTGATATCCATCACCATTACTTTCTTCTTTTCGTTCTGGGCAACAAGCAGGATGGGCAAGAGCCCGATCAGGCAACTGATTAAAAATAGCTTTCGCATGGGTTTGTCTTATTTTTGTATAAAAATACTAAGTCTTGTCCGAATTACATTTTAAACCTACATCAGTAACGCTATCGGCCCCCGTTTGGAATTTGTTGGCCTCTGAAGAGAAGGCCTTGATTGTAATTGAACAGCGCGATGAGTTGAAGCGGGTAGCATCTTTTTCCCTGTTTAACTTTGAGAATCAAAGATTTCTGTGGCGCGATGTGGTGTTACCTGAAAAATGGTGGTTAAACCTGGCGGGAGTGACCACTGATCATGTTGTGTTAAAGGTATTTGAGAGCACTGAAAATCCGGATAAAACTTCCTTTCTTTTTCTTTCCCTGAAGGATGGTAAAGTTGTGGATCAAATCGCTCAGCAAAACGACTGGTTACATACGAATAACACCTTGCAACCGTTTCAATATCTTGATGGGGAGCCTGACTTTGAAACCGTGAAGAATTTTTTGAAAAGTAAATTTAACATGATACCACGGCTTGGAGCTGAATACCTTGAACATGCAGGTCATATCATCATTTCATATTATACTGGCGATCCTGCTGCTTTTGTAAACCATATTGTTCTATTTAGTAAGCAGGGCGATTGCCTTTATGAGGATGAAATTGGCACGAATTTGAAAGGAATAGGGGTAAACACATTTTTTATTGTCTCTGATTATCTATTTTTTGTGAAGAACAGGACAGAATTGGTAACTTTTCGCATTGTTTAAGCTATGATTAACGTAATTTTTTTAACTCTCATTTCCTGGACTTCTTCCGGGACTCCGTTAGATTCACTCCGCATGGAAACCATCAACGGAAAACAGTTCATTATTCACAAGATTGATGAAAAGGAGACGCTGTATTCAATCTCGCGAAGATATAATGTGCCTATTACAGCCATTCTTGAAGTAAATCCCACTGCCGATGGCGGATTAGCAACAGGCCAGCTTTTAAAAGTGCCGTACGTTTTCAAGGGCAACAAGGCGCAGGCTCAGCCCGGTGGCGATCGCATTCATAAAGTGGCGCCCAAGGAAACACTCTTTTCAATTTCCAATCTATATGATGTTTCTGTTGATGACATCAAAGCGTGGAATAATCTGAAAGACAATTCCCTTTCTACGGGGCAGTCATTGATTATTAAAAAGAAATCAACACTGAGCACGGAAGCAAACAAACTACCCGAAACAAAATCATTGACGGGAGTGCACACGGTAGCTCCAAAAGAATCCATGTATTCTATTGCACGACTTTACGGAATCACGGTGCAACAACTAAAAGAATGGAATGGCATAGACGGAAGTGAATTGAAGATTGGTCAGACGTTGTTTATTGCTCAGCCGATGTATAACACAACAGAGGTGAAGACGGATCAAAATAAAGTGACCGAGATAAAAGAGCCTGTTGAACCTGTGAAGCAAGAAGTAAAACCAATTCAAACACAAAAAGAGACCACGATCACCATTTCAGAGAAAGTGATTGGTTCTGATGAAGTGAAAGAAGGTGGCCTTGCCGAACTCATTGAAGGCACCGAAGGCAACAGAAAATATCTGGGACTACATCGCACGGCAAAAGTGGGTACCATTTTGAAAGTGAGAAATGAATTGAATAATCGTGAAGTGTTTGTGCGCGTAGCGGGCCCTCTGCCTAATACAGGTGTGAATACAAACCTGGTAATCAAAATCTCAAAATCTGCTTACGATCGTCTTGGCGCGATTGACCAACGCTTTCGTGTAGAGGTCACCTATTACAAATAAATCATGCGGGCCGGGATGTGCTTCATACTTCTGGCCCTTGCCATCGGCTCGGCAGGGCAAAACCTGGTGCCCAACGGAAGCTTTGAACAATTTTATAAATGCCCGGGTTCTTACACTACTACGCGCAGTGGAAAAATTGCACCGGGGTGGGTGTCACCCTCCACAGGCACTCCTGATTTATTCAACACCTGCAGCATAGGCGAAGCAGGAGTGCCTGCCAACTGGGCAGGAAAATCAAAAGCACATTCTGGTGTTGGTTATGCGGGCATTTATTCATACATAAATGGAAGAGAGAAGGCCTACCGTGAATATTTGCAGGCTGAGTTTACCACGCCACTGCAAGGAGGAGTGAAATACCTTGTCGAATTTTATTATAAGCTTTCGTCCAATTCAAAATACAGTATTGACCGCATTGGCTTTCTTATTTCTGATTCGTCTTATCATTCAATAGAAGATGGCGTGTTTCCTGCATCGCCTACGTATCAAAACATCAATCGCTCAATCTACAATCAGAACACCGGCTATTGGACACGCTTTGGTTTTAGCTACGAAGCAAAAGGAGGAGAGCGCTTTATTACCATTGGCAACTTTTCAAACGACAGTGACACTCGCTATTATTTCATCACCGCTTCGCAGGCACTTGAACCTTTGCTTTACAAGGCAGCCTATTTTTTTGTGGATGATGTGAAACTTGTACAAATCAGCAAATCACCTGATGCGCCTGTGCTTACCGGCTACCCGGAAGTGAAGACGAATGAAAATTATGTGTTGAAAAACATTCAGTTTCAATACAATGATTACACGTTGCTTCCGATTTCGTTTTCTGAGTTGAATCGGGTAATCGAGATTCTGAAGTATAATAAAACATGGAAAGTGGTGGTGAGTGGACACACCGATGACATCGGTTCGGATGCATTTAATCTTGATCTTTCTCTTCAGCGTGCCGGCAGCGTGTCTGATTACCTTATTGAGGGCGGCATTGAGCCCACCCGAATAAAAACACAAGGCTTTGGTAAACAAACACCGTTGCAGAAAGGCAATGATGAGGCTACCCGGGCCATCAACAGAAGGGTGGAACTTCGCTTCTTAAATCAATGACGATGGCGAAACCGAAAAAATCCATTCTGGAGTTGAAAGAATTTCTGGACGAGAAAGTGAATCTTTACAATACATTCGACTTCATTGAATTAGATCCCATCTCCATCCCGCATCAGTATAAGAAAAAGCAAGACATCGAGGTTGCTGGATTTTTTGCGGCAACATTGGCGTGGGGCCAACGAATAACGGTGATCAAAAAATGCAAAGAACTTTTAATGTTGATGGATAATGCACCACATGATTTTTTAATGAATCATACCTTGCGTGACCTGAAGGCATTTGAAAAATTCAAGCATCGCACGTTTAATACCACTGATACACTTTATTTCATTGAATCACTTTCTCAGTACTATAAAAAAAAGGATTCATTGGAAGACGCATTTCTTTCTCCCACCAACGCAACATCCAATCTTACCATTGAAGCGGGGTTAATGCATTTTCATGATACGTTTTTCAACTTGCCCGATTATCCAAAGCGAACCTTAAAACATGTATCCACACCAGCACGCAAGTCGGCTTGTAAAAGATTATGTATGTATTTGAGGTGGATGGTTAGACAAGATGGCAAGGGCGTTGACTTCGGCATCTGGAAAAACATCTCAGCATCGCAATTGATTTGTCCTTGCGATGTGCATGTAGAGCGTGTAGCGCGAAAATTAAAATTGATGAAAAACAAGCAACTAAACTGGCAGGCCGCACTTGATCTTACGACTAACCTTCGTTCGCTTGATCCACTCGATCCCGTGAAATATGATTTTGCCCTGTTTGGATTAGGTATTATCGAACATTTCTAACTCGCTGAAATTCTATGGTTGAAAATATGATAAGCGGAATACAACTGTTATGAAAATATTTTTACCTTTTAAGCTTTATTTAACCCCCACGTTTGCATGAATTTGAATATTGACGCAGAGAAACAAAACACGTATGATGCGATCGTGGTCGGCACGGGCATCAGCGGAGGCTGGGCCTCAAAGGAACTTTCCGAGAAAGGTCTCAAAACTTTGGTATTAGAGCGCGGACGCGATATCAAACATCCTAATGATTACCCAACAGCAACCATGGACCCCTGGCAGATTCCTAATGGTGGCAAGCCCACTCAGGAAGATTTGCTAAAGCAAGGCGTGCAAAACAGAACGGGCTATACCGTAAACCAAACCACCAAACATTGGTTTGTCAACGACCTTGAAAATCCTTACTCAGAAAAAGAAGGAAAGCGCTTCGACTGGATGCGCGGCTATCATGTTGGCGGACGCTCCCTTACCTGGGGCCGTCAGAGTTATCGTTTCGGTGATATGGATTTTGAAGCGAACGCGAAAGATGGCATCGCCATCGACTGGCCAGTACGATACAAAGAAATTGCACCATGGTATGAGTATGTAGAAACCTTTGCTGGTATCAGCGGACAGGCCGAAAACCTTCCTCAACTTCCTGATAGCAAATTCCTTCCTCCTATGGAATTGAATTGCGTGGAGAAGGAGTTGAAGAAATCCATGATGGATAAATTCGGTCGCTTATTAACGATTGGTCGTGTAGCTCATGCTACTGCACCCCTCACACATAAAGAGAGTCCACAACGCGGACAATGCCAATACAGAAATCTATGTAGTCGTGGTTGCCCTTATGGAGGATACTTCAGCAGCAATGCGTGCACATTGCCATCGGCAGAAAGATCGGGTAACATGACCTTGAGACCCAACTCAATTGTGTATGAATTAATCTACGATGAGAAACTTGGCAAGGCAACTGGAGTGAAAGTGTTGGATTCTGAAACGGGACAGACCACAGAATATTATGCTAAAATAATTTTCTTGTGCGCATCCACCATGGGCTCCACGTTCATCATGATGAATTCCATTTCCAATCGCTTTCAGAATGGATTTGGAAATGATAGTAGTGAACTGGGTTGCAACATCATGGATCACCACCTCGGTGTTGGAGCCAGTGGCCAGATGGAAGGCTTCGAGGATCAATACTATTTTGGTCGCAGGGCTAATGGGGTTTACATTCCGCGCTATCGCAACATAGGAAAGGACAAGCGTGATTACCTGCGTGGCTTTGGCTATCAGGGTGGTGGCAGCAGGGAGAGCTGGCAAAGTTTAGTAGCCGAATTAAGCATTGGCGCTGAGTTGAAAGATGCAGCGGCTAAACCAGGCGCATGGAACCTTGGCATCGGAGGCTTTGGTGAAGTGTTGCCCGATCATTCGAATCAGGTAACGATCAACAAAGACAAAAAAGATAAATACGGTTTGCCTACGTTATTGTTCGATACTGAGTTTAAAGACAACGACTATAAAATGCGCATCGACATGGCAAATGATGCTGCGGAGATGTTGGAGGCAGCCGGTGCAAAGAATGTGAAATCGCACGACAGAAAATCGCAGCATGGTTTGGGACTTGGCATTCATGAAATGGGAACTGCCCGTATGGGTAAAGACCCTAAAACTTCTGTGCTGAACAAATACAACCAGGTGCATGCCTGCAAAAATGTTTTCGTTACGGATGGTTCGTTTATGACTTCGGCAGCATGTATAAATCCATCATTAACCTACATGGCATTTACAGCAAGAGCAGCCGCCTATGCGGTAGAAGAATTAAAAAAAGGTAACTTGTAACACGTTAACGATTGATATATGAATCAACTAATGGATAGAAGAGAAGCACTACGCAAAACAGCCCTGCTCATGGGCGCGGCTGTGTCTGCATCGGCCTTGACGGGTATTCTGCAAGGTTGTAAGGCCACGCCAGAACTTACCTACAAACCTGTTTTCTTTACAGAAGATCAGGCTCGCATGGTGATGGAAGTAGCGGAGATAATCATTCCTAAAACAGACACACCCGGAGCGAAAGATGCCGGTGTGCCAGGCTTCATTGATCTGATGCTGAAAGATTGCTATAAGAAAGAAGACCAGGATCGCTTCATCGCAGGACTCACTTCATTTGATGAAGAAGCGAAGAAAGCCTATGGTGATAGTTTCATTTATTGCAAGCCTGAGCAGCAAGTAGAGTTTGTAACGAAAGTTCATGCGGCCGCTCTTGCGGAAGCAAAAGAAAACAAAGAAGCAAAGAGACCTTTTATATTGATGGCGAAAGAACTCACGTTGCTGGGCTTCTTCACTTCAGAGCCTGGTGCTACACAAGTGTTGCAATACATTGCCGTGCCCGGATCATATAAAGGTTGCATTCCGTTGGCGGAAGCCGGCAATGGAAAAACCTGGGCTACTTAATAAATTGAAATTGATTTACATGATAAAGGGCATCCCTGTGGATGCCTTTTATCATAAGGGCAAATCGTTAAAGACAGCTGATGTTTGAGTGAACTTAAGTTGGGAGCACTAATTATTTTGAAAGAATTCATAATTAAAAACACGTCATCATGAAAGTGAAAAATCTTATTGTCATTCCGCTATTCCTTTTCTCTATCGCCATTTTCGCTCAGCAACCACCTCCGCTGGAAGGTCGTTGGGATATTACGGTGAAGCAAGATGGAAAGGAGTTGCCATCGTGGTTAGAGGTTCGCCATTCGGGCAATCATGGTTTGATGGGAAGGTTTGTGAGTGTATCCGGAAGTGCCCGCGCGATTTCAAAAGTAAATTTCGCTGATAACAAATTTAGCTTCAGCATTCCACCACAGTGGGAGAAGGGTGATGGAGATCTTAAGCTGGATGGAACATTGACTGGTGATACTATGAATGGAAGCATCACGTATCCTGATGGCAAAACCGCGAGCTGGGTAGGAGTAAGAGCACCCTCTCTTCAGAGATCAAAAAAACCAGCGTGGGCCGCACCGATTAAACTTTTCAACGGCAAGGATTTGCAAGGCTGGCACACGGAAGGCGAGAATCAATGGGTAGTGGAGGCGGGAGTTTTGAAAAGTCCTAAGTCTGGTTCTAATCTTTTATCAGATCAATCATTCACGGATTTTAAAATGCATATCGAGTTTCGCTACCCCAAAGGAAGCAACAGCGGTATCTATCTGCGTGGTCGCTATGAAGTACAGGTTGCTGATGGCAAAGGACTGGAGCCGTGGGACGATCAGTTCAGCGGCATCTATGGATTTCTTTCACCCAACGAGATGGTAGCCAAAGATGCAGGCGAGTGGCAGACCTTTGATATCACATTAATAGGACGAAGAGTTACCGTTGTGGCCAATGGTGTTACCGTGATCAATGATCAGGTGATCCCCGGCATTACCGGTGGCGCCCGGGATAGTAAAGAAGGAGAACCCGGTCCATTCATGATACAAGGCGACCACGGCCCAATTGAATACCGCAATATTGTAGTTACTCCAGTGAAGTAAGTTGTAGGGGATAAGAAAAAGAAGAAAGATTAAAATTTTAATGTATGCCGTCATATTGAAAGATCTGGCGGCATTTTTACGTGAGCGAACCTGACTTCAAAATCACCGAACAACAAAGGATTAATTTTCTCATGCTATTACTTAAAATCTAAGTCTAAAGCCACCATTAAAAATAAACCCGTCAATAGGCGAATAGATTTCTTTAAACTGCGGGTTTTGAATCGTTCCAGTATATATCGGATCGAATCTGGTTTGTCGGGAGTCTAAGAAGTTCTCAGCATTGACAAATAAACTGAAATGCTCAAATGCTCTTTCGGCTGAGATACCCATCACCCAATAATCTCTTGTTAGGTCACCTGTTGATAACGTTTGTTGGCCAACATAAAACAGTTCATAGGCTATGCGGAGTTTTTCACGTAACTCATACATGACATTAATATTGATGCGATTTTTTGCCGTGAGAGGATTGAGGGTTTTCGTGTTATCGAATGCACGAATAGCGTCAATGTAAGTGTACCCCAGATATAACGATAAGTCAGAGTAGCTCAATTTAATGTTGGTCTCAAAACCTTTCGAAGTCAGCGTGCCATTTGCATTTTGAAATTCATAATTACCATTTGGCAATGGAACTGTTCCCAGGATTAGCGGATTATTTAATGCGGTTAAAAAAAACAACTGGTTGATGGTAATATCCATCTTATCTGAAATGGTCGTCTTGAAGTTGATATCGAAATTTGTCCCAAGTGATTTTTCTTCTTTCACTGTATTTAAATCAAGAGGTTGAATATTTCTAAAACTACGACTCTCAGCCTCCTCCGAAAAGAGCGTTGGTGCTTTATATCCAAGACCGCCACCGATGCGCGAGGTGAGCTTGTTGGAGAATTTATACAAAAAGGAAATTCGGGGAAGTACAAAGAAATCTTTCTGATTATTATAATCGAGGCGAATGCCCGTTTCAATAATCAATTTATCTGTTGGCTTATAATTATTTTGAATAAATACTCCAATGGTATTTAGTTTATAGTCGAGGGGTAAACTTGATACGTTGTCTTGAATAAAGTTATCGGTCCAGATGTTAGCCCCACCAACCCATTCGGTTTCGTCACCCGACTTTAACAGGTTGATTTCTGAATAACTTGAAACTTGTGTTCCTGAAAATGTATAATCCGATAGATTTATTTTCCGTGAAAAGTATCCCACACTATTTTTTGCTGTGAGAATTGTTTTATTGGCAAATCGTTTCTCGAATTTAAGCTGAGTAGAATATCGGTTTGATTTATTCTTTTCAAAATAGGTGTGAACAGCATCTCCTTTTCCGGCAATCACCTTCATATCACCGCCTGTACGATCTTCAAGCGTTGTATTTAACCCGACACTTAAGGTAGAAGTGTTTCCATAATAAAATATACGAGGATTAAAAGTATAACGGGTGTACTCAGGGATGTCGGAAAACCCATCATCATTGCGGTCAAAAGCTGCTTGCGAATTTCTCGAGGTGAATAATGTTACACCCCATTTCTTAAAGCGTTCACCATAGTATGCATTAAGGTCAAGTGCGTTGGTCTGATTAGCATTGACGAGTAATGAAACTTCACGTTTTACAGAAGGTTCTTTCGTCACCAGGTTTATCAGGCCTGCGATGGCACCGCCTCCGTATAACGTGGAGGCAGAGCCTTTGATCACTTCAACTCGTTTTAAATCTAAGGGCGGTATTTGCAGGATACTTAGTCCTCCAGAAAAACCTGAATAAAGCGGGAAGCCATCTTTTAACATTTGTGTGTACTTTCCGTCCAATCCTTGTATCCTGATGCTTGTGCTGGCAGAAGTAGCAGAAGTCTGTTGTGTTTGGATTCCAGTGCTTTCTGTTAGTAGCATTTTAATATTGCCTGGCTGCATCACCGCCTTTTCTTCTAATTCTCCAGCTGTTATGGTTTCAATCCTCATCGGTATATCTTCAATGGATCGGCTGCTTCGGGTAGCGGTGACGGTAACCTCATCTAAGTTTTTAGCTTCAGGTATTAAAAGGATGACGAGTGTATCTGGTCGAGAGAATGGAAATAACACGGAGATACTTTGCTTCTCGTATCCTATAAAACTACAGATGATCGATTGTTTTCCGTCAGGAATGTTTTTGATCTCCAGGTATCCATTAAGGTCAGCGCTGGCGCCAATCGATGTGTTTTTAATAATACCCGTTGCCCCGGTCAAAGGTTCCTTTGTTGTTGCATCTTGAATAGATGCCCTGAAGGTATTCTGACCATAGGCACTGGTAATTAATGCAAAAAATAAAATAACAGCGATTGCTTTCACCTGGAAGAGTATTCTAAACCGATTTCAATTCGTTGCATTTTTTTTTCAATCGGTAATAATATAGATACGTTATCATGTTGTTGTATTTTCTGGCGTTTCACAAAAATTTTTTAGCTTTTTTTAGTTCGCGGAATTTATCCCTAAGAATAATATAGCATCTGTTAAATA
>JANOUH010000471.1:0-13331 GCA_031416795.1 Cytophagales bacterium
CCTTCGCACGATGATTTTGAGAGACAGTATCAAATTTGAACAAGCGGCAAAAGAGTATTCTGATGATAAAGCAACCAAAGGAGGTGGAGGTTTCTTCACAGATGAAGATGGAGGAACAAAAATTTCTATGCGCGACATTGATCCGGTTGTTTATCTGAACATCGACACCATGAAGGTTGGAAATATTTCAAAGCCATTGGTGTATCGCACGGATGATGGTAAGGACGCGGTTCGCATTCTCTATTTTAAAAAGAAGCTACCACCACACCAGGCTAACTTAAAAGATGACTGGAGCCGCATACAATCTGCAGCCTTGGCCGAGAAAAAAGATTTAGCTCTGGAAAAATGGTTCAGCAAAGCACGACAGGATGTTTTCATCAATGTGGATCCTGCCTATAATGGTTGCAAGCTCTTAGAGTAGTGCCGCTCGTGTAGTTCTTTTTTTCTTGTGAACAGAAACCACTACCTTTTAACGAACAAAGATTTAGTATGGCGCACGTGTTTTCGAATGACGTAGAAGCGGCAGATGCACTGAAGCAATCCTTTGAAAAACTAAGGAAAGAAATTGCTAAAGTGGTGGTAGGACAAGAGGATGTGGTTAAGTTAGTTCTGACTGCAATTTTCTGTCAAGGCCACTCCCTATTAGTTGGTGTGCCAGGCCTTGCGAAAACTCTACTGGTGCAAACCATTTCAAAGTCTTTGGATTTACAATTTAAGCGCATTCAGTTCACACCCGATCTTATGCCTTCCGACATTGTGGGTGCAGAGACGATGGATAAGGAAAGAAACTTTCATTTTGTGAAGGGACCTATCTTCGCCAACATTGTGTTGGCTGATGAAATCAACAGAACACCACCCAAGACTCAAGCCGCATTATTGGAGTCAATGCAAGAATACTTTGTAACTATTGCAGGTGTTCGTTATGATTTACCTCGTCCATTCTTTGTGTTGGCAACTCAAAACCCGATTGAGCAGGAAGGAACTTATCCATTGCCCGAAGCACAGCTCGATCGTTTTATGTTTAATATTTTGCTGGATTATCCTTCTTATCAACAGGAAGTTGACATCGTTAAAAACACCACAGCGGATGAATTACCCCAGGTGGCAAAAATTTTAACCGGTGAAGAGATATCATACTTCCAGCATTTGGTGAGAAGAGTTCCTGTTGCTGATAATGTAGTTGAGTATGCAGTGAAGTTAAGTCAGGCTACTCGCCCGGGTCCACAAGGTTCAGCGGTAGCCAATGAATATCTTGAGTGGGGTGCTGGCCCCAGGGCTTCTCAATATTTGGTGTTAGGAGCCAAGTGCAATGCGATCGTCAATGGCAAATACTCACCCGACATTGAAGATGTGCGTGCGGTAGCGAGACCCGTGTTAAGACATAGAATAGTTAGAAACTTTAAGGCTGAAGCGGAAGGTATGACGGTAGATAAACTAATCGATCGGCTTTTCTAAGAGCTAACCTCCAGGCGGAATCCAACTCCGTGATAGTTTACAATCTGTACGCTGGGATCGTCTTTAAGATATTTTCTGAGTTTGGATATGAAAACATCCATGGACCTTCCCAAAAAATAATCATCATCGCCCCATACCGCTTTCAGTATTTCTTCTCTCTTTAAAACGCGGTTTTTATTTTCGCAAAGCAACCTTAATACCTCTGCCTCTTTATGCGTAAGGATTTTAGATTCCCCAGCGTGTTGAAGCGTCAGGTTTGTGAAGTTGAAAGAGAATGAGCCAATGTGGAAGGTTTCTTCGTGCCCATTTGTTGCGTTGCTTCTGCGTAAGAATACGCCAATGCGCAAAAGCAACTCTTCCATGCTGAAAGGTTTTACGATGTAGTCATCACCTCCACTTTCGAAGCCTGCAATTTTATCTTCAAGCATGGATTTAGCGGTCACAAATAAAATGGGCACTTGCTTATTTTTTTCGCGTATTGATTTTGCCAAACTAAAACCATCTTGCTTAGGCATCATCACATCCAATATGCAAAGATCAAAAGGCTTATGCTGAAAGGTCTGATAACCGTCTGCACCATTTTCGCATAGAGTTACATCAAATCCTTTTAATGTCAGATTGTCTTTAATTACAAAACCAAGATTGGGGTCATCTTCAACCAGAAGAATTTTTGCGCTCATGAAGATAAGGGTAATTGAATAGTGAATAAGCTGCCACGCTCAGGTTCGCTGGCGACTGTTATCTTTCCTGCGTGTGCTTCCACAATTCGTTTTACATAGCTAAGCCCCAAACCAAATCCTTTCACATCATGCAAATTACCTGTTGGCACGCGATAAAATCGATTAAAGATCTTTTTCAGATTGTCCTTATGAATCCCGATGCCGTTATCCTGAATTTCTATTTGAAGCATTCTATTGTTAATGCGGGTAGAAATTTGAATCTCAGGATTCCTGTTGTTGTATTTAATAGCATTATCCATCAGATTGTAAATCACATTCACCAAATGGAGATTGTCTAATGAAACTGTGGACGGAGTTGCCTCGAGTTTTAATTGGATTGAAACATGTGCAGTTTGGAAAGATTTATTCTTCACGGCCTCGTGAATCAAATCGTGAAAGTCTAATGTCTCCTTTTTTAATCCCAGGTCTTCTTTTTCCAGGCGCGCCATTTGAAGGACACGTTCCACCTGTTGCTTCAATCGATGATTTTCATTTTCAATAATAGTGGCGTAGTTAAGCAAACGCTCTGGAAATTGCACAATGCCCGGATCTTTTAATACTTGCGTTGATATCGCAATGGTAGAGATTGGGGTTTTAAACTCATGGGTCATATTGTTGATGAAGTCTTTCTGAATTTCGGAAAGCCGTCTTTGCTTGAGGATGACAAACAAGGTGTAGACAAAAAAGAAAATAACGATCAGAAGTACAATGGATGAGAATCCCCAAATACCCATTTGGCTTAAGAGATTCGCTTCTACACCTGAAAACATGACACCAAAATAATATCCATCATTATTCCAGGTTGGCAATTCGCCAATGCGTGTACGATTACTTATTTTTTGTAAGGAAATATTATTCCCTCCTGACATGCATTTTTCCGTGCAATCATAGATACCATACTCGAAATTGGTTGTGATATTCCGCTTTTCAAATTCAGTTACCAACAAAAATTCAAGTAGGTTGCTATCGATAGGACTATTAACCAATACCACAAAATAATTGGTAGATTGTTGTTTAACGGGATTATTGGCAGCAGATGGTGTCTTGCTGATTTCAATGATTTTATTGGCAACATTGGTAAGAGATGCAGTTACATCGTGATTGAATTGATTCTCCTTAAGGTCGAAGGCTTTTCTCACCCAATAGATTTGGGTGGCGGTAATTCCGGCAATGCTGATAGCCGCTAAAATGATTACAATTCTTAGGGTAACCCTGCTCACATCGCAAAAGTAGCGAGTATTTAGGAAGGATTAACTGATTAACAAGTCCTTAACATTTATTAGGCACCTATTAACAGGTGGTGTGGTTTTTGAGTGCGAAGTTTGTCCTGTCCAAAAGAAGGAATTAAGTTTAAACCTAAATTGATTAATAAAATGAAAAAATTGCTCGTTATCGCGTTTCTGGCAGCTCTGGTTGGTACTACATATGCACAACAGGCTCCTGCAAAGCAGGCATTTGCCGCTTTTACCTGGGAATCTTCCTCACATGATTTTGGAAAAATCAAACAAGGAACACCCTTAACCCACGAATTTAAATTTACCAATACAGGAAAGACCCCGCTTATTATAACCAACGTGCAAGCATCTTGCGGTTGCACTACTCCTAGCTGGACAAAAGAAGAAGTAATGCCCGGTGGAAGTGGTTTTATCAAGGCAACATATAATGCTGCTGCTGTTGGCGCATTTAATAAGACCGTTACGGTTACTGCAAATATCGAAAGTGGATTTGTTCAGTTGACAATTAAAGGTGAAGTACTTGCTGCTGGAGCTTCTCAGAAGTAATTTCCGAAATTTTTTTAAAGTGAAAGTCAGGTATTGAGCCTGACTTTTTTTGTTTGACCTAAATTATTGCCACCGATCCTGATTTAGCAATTAATTCTTGTTCTGTTTCTTTGAGTTTTTTGTTGTAATCAAAATAACCCCTGCCTCTCCTTCATCGCCATACTGACTGGTGCTTGCTTTTCCTTTTAGTACATTGATTGATTCAATGTCGTTAGGATCCAGATCGATAATGTTTTTGGTTTTTACTCCATCAACAATATAGAGAGGCTCTTTCTTGATGGACGCTTTGGTGGTAATGACAATTACTCCATCTTTCCCCTCCTCTCCATACTGCACGATTGCCTGTTCCCCCTTTATCACATCCATTCTTTCTATGTTTTCAGGTTTAATAGAATCCAGAATGTTACTACTATCCTTGCGATAAAATTTAATCCCATCAACAATAATCAACGCTTGATTTTGATTTTTCGTGTCGGATGAATTAACAGCGGTCATACTTTTTTCCGATCTTTTGGTTTCCTGTGCACTCAAGGAAAATGTTATCATGATAAGAAAGAAGGCGAGGATTGTTTTCATGTTGATGGTTTAGAGAAAGATAATATTACCCTTCATAGTGTGTGTCAATAATATGTTGACTGATTACTTTATAAATTTCCGCTATGGGTTGTTGTTCTTTTAAAAATTCCAGATGATTGTCTAAGATATCCAAATCAGCCCGCTTGGCCGGACCGGTCTGGGCCTGATCGGGCCCAAGATACATACTTTTATTGATGGTTTCGGTAATGAGTGGTTTAAGCCACTCATAGTTGAGGCTATTTTGTTGCATGATTTCTTTCGCAATGGTGAGCATGTGATTTGAAAAATTTGATGCAAACACAGCAGCAACATGCAAAGCCTTACGTTCTTCAGATCCTATTTTTCTCACTTCTTTGCTGATGCTATTTGCAATTTGCATGAGGGTCTTCTCCGCTTCTTCTGTATAACTCTCAATGAAAATCGGAACCTCTTTAAAGTCTACTTTTTTTGATTTTGAAAATGTTTGAAGTGGATAAAAAACGCCTAAGTTTTGTGTAGCCGCAAATTGAAGTTCAGTGATGGGTTGGCTACCTGACGTGTGAACAAGAATAGCATCTTCCGGAAGGATAATTTCGCGGGCGATATCACTAATGGCATCATCACGCACGGCCATGATAAAAACTTTTGAATCACTGGTTGAAAAATCAAGTGTGGCTTTTACTTCAGCCTGATAAAGTCTTTCGGTGAGTGCTTCCGCGTGATTTGGATTTTGACTGTACACTTCTCTTACCACATACCCCATGTTATCAAGAGCGGGAGCAAGATGCCAGGCTAAATTGCCAGAGCCGATAAACGAAACCAGAATGGGTGTTGCCATGTGATTAAAATTAATTAATTAACTGATCAAAATCAGATGTAAATGCAAAAACACATTTTACCTTTCGGGATATGAACATGGAGAATAGGTCGGCCGAGGAGGCGATAAAATTAATCCAATCAGGAGATCGCGTATTTATTCACGGCAGTGCCTCCACACCTGTAACCTTATTGAAAGCATTAGCTGTAAATTCTGACCATTTGCGCAACGTGGAGATGATTGCGATAAGCACATTGGGACAATTAGATCTGGCTAAACCTGAATTTAAAGACAGTTTTTATATCAACTCACTTTTTGTAAGTGAAAATATTCGTGCCTGTGTGAATAGTGACAATGGGGAGTACATTCCCATCTTCTTAAGTGAGATCTCCAAACTTTTTGAAAAAGGTATTCTTCCTATCGATGTGGCTTTGATTCATGTGTCGCCACCGGATAAGCATGGGTTCTGTTCATTAGGCACCTCTGTAGATATTGCCAAGTCTGCGGTGAAGCATGCAAAAAAAATTATTGCGCAGGTTAATCCGAATATGCCGCGCACACATGGAGATGGATTTATTCATGTAAGTCGGATGAATGCCATGGTCGAGTCGCATGATTTGTTGCCGCAGGTAAATTATAGCTCCAGAGCCACTGAAGCAGAAATAACTATAGGGAAGAAGATTGCAGAATTAATTGAAGACAGATCCACGTTGCAATTGGGAATAGGTGCGATACCGGATGCTGTATTACAATCGTTAAGTCACTGTAAGGACTTAGGTATTCATACCGAGATGTTTTCAGATGGAATAATAGACCTGATGAAAAATGGTGTCGTCACTAACGCTTACAAGAAGAAGCACCGGGGAAAAGTAGTTACATCCTTTGCGCTTGGCACGAATAGGCTTTACGATTTTATTGATGATAATCCTGAGTTTGCATTTTTAGAAGCAGATTATGTCAATGATGGACGTGTGATCCGCTCGAACCCTAAAGTTGTTGCCATTAACAGTGCCATTGAGATTGATATCACCGGCCAGGTGTGTGCGGATTCGGTTGGCACGTATCAGTTTTCTGGCGTGGGTGGACAAATGGATTTTATTCGTGGAGCATCCTTATCGGAAGGAGGCAAGCCAATCATCGCCATTTCATCAGTAACCAAGAAAGGGGAGTCGAAGATTGTTCCATTCTTAAAACCGGGGGCCGGTGTTGTTTCTACCCGCGCTCACGTGCACTATGTGGTAACGGAATATGGAGTTGCTTATTTATATGGAAAGAACCTGCATCAACGGGCACTGGCGCTCATGAACATTGCTCATCCTGATTATCGTGCCGAGTTGGAAATGGAAATCATTAAGCGGTTTGGCAGCCACCAGTTTCCGGTAAGCTAAACCGATACTTTATAAATCTCAGCCAATTTATCAACCACGAAATCTATCTCTTCGGGTTTATTGTATTTGCTAAAAGAAAAACGCACGGCTCCGCATTTTGAATTTGGATAGAGCGCACCCAGCACATGTGATCCTGTTGAGGCACCACTTGAGCAAGCGCTGCCACCCGAAACTGAAATACCTTGCAAGTCGAGATTGAAAAGAAGCATTTCGTTTTCCTCTGATTCAGGTAAGCAAACATTGAGCACCGTATAAAGACTTCTTTCCAGGTTGGCTGAATCCCCATTGAAGTCAACACCGGGCACGGCAGATTTTAATTTTTCAATCATCCTTGATTTCAATTCCAGAATATATGCCTTCTGTTCGTCCATTTCGCGATAGCAAATTTCCAAAGCCCTGGCGAAGCCAATGATACCATATACATTTTCAGTGCCCCCGCGCATGTTGCGTTCCTGTGCACCACCTTGCATGAAGGAATGTATTTTTTTGTCCTTATTGATGTACATAAAGCCAACTCCCTTCGGGCCATGTAACTTATGTGCAGCAGCGGCCATGCCGTGTACTTTAAGTTTCTTCATGTCATGACGATAATGACCAATGGTTTGCACCGTGTCGGAATGGAAATAGGCCTGATGAGCATGACAAAGATTCCCAACCGTTTCAAAGTCCAACAGATTTCCGATTTCGTTGTTGGCTTGCATGAGCGATACCAGTGTTCTGGGAAATCCCTTCAATAATTCCTCCAGGTGATTCAAGTCGACATGACCTTTTTCATCCAGCCGAACATGATGTACTTCAATCGCATTCTGTTTAACCAGGTAATCAAGGGTGTGTGTTACGGCATGATGTTCAATAGGAGAAGAGATCGCATGTTTAATTTGATACGCTTCTACAGCACCTCGAATGATGGTATTATCAGCTTCGGTTCCACCCGAGGTGAAAATAATTTCACCGGGTGTGCAGTTGAGAAGTTCTGCTACCTTCTTGCGTGCGGTTTCTATAGCAGCCCTCACTTTTCTTCCGTGCGAATGTGTGGAAGACGGATTTCCGAAATCTTCCAGCATGAAAGGTTTCATGGCCTCAAAGACTTCAGGATCAAGAGGGGTGGTGGCTGCGTTGTCTAGATAGACTCTCATTATACTATTACGAATTACGATTGAAAAGTTCCGATTTTGAAGTTTATTAACATCATCAAGAAAATGAACCTTTATTTAATAATCTCCTTAATGTCATTTATTATTCGTTGTGCCAGTTGATCGGCCTTCTTCTCATTCTGCGATTCGGCATAAATGCGAATGATGGGTTCAGTATTGCTTTTGCGCATGTGCACCCATTCCTTTTCTTTTTCGAAATCAATCTTTACACCATCAATTGTGTTGATGTTTTCAAGGGCATATTTTGCTTTCACTTTCTCAAGCACTTCGTCTACGTTGATTTTAGGTGTGAGCTCAATCTTGTTTTTGGAAATGAAATAGGCCGGATATGATTTGCGCAACTCCGAAGCTTTCATTTTTGATTTTGCAAGATGGGTAAGGAACAAAGCAATGCCCATCAGCGCATCGCGACCATAATGAAAATCGGGAACGATTACACCACCATTGCCTTCACCACCAATGACTGCGTTGGTGTCTTTCATCTTGGTAACCACGTTTACTTCACCAACGGCTGCCGCCTGATAATTACCGCCCCGCATTTCTGTAACATCGCGCAACGCACGTGTGGATGATAAGTTAGACACGGTGTTGCCTTTCTTTTTACTAAGGATGTAATCAGCCACAGCTACCAATGTATATTCTTCGCCAAATGGTTTTCCGTCTTCCTGAATTAAGGCAAGACGATCCACATCCGGATCAACAACAATTCCTAAATGACATTTTTCTTTTTTAACAGCCTTGCTGATGACCTTAAGATGTTCTGGTAATGGCTCCGGGTTGTGAGGAAATTTTCCGTTCGGTTCACAATACAAAGCAACTACCTTTTTCACACCCAAAGCTTTCAGCAATTGAGGAACGGCAATGCCTCCGGTAGAATTCACCGCATCGATAGCGATTTTGAATTTCGCATTTTGAATAGCCTTCTTATCAACCAGCTTATGTTTTAAAATCAGGTCGATGTGTTTTTGAATGTAAGTGTCATTGCGTGTGTAAGATCCCAATTGTTCAACGGGAGCAAAATCAAAACTATCGTGCTCAGCAATTTTCAATAACTCAGCGCCATCGGCAGCCGAAAGAAATTCACCTTTTTCATTTAATAGCTTCAATGCATTCCACTGCACAGGGTTATGGCTCGCGGTCAGAATAATTCCACCCGCTGCTTTTTCTCTGGGCACGGCAATTTCCACAGTTGGGGTAGTGGATAAACCTAAATCAATCACATGCAATCCAAGACCTTGAAGCGTTGAAGCAACCAGTTGGCTGATCATCTCACCGGAAGGACGTGCATCGCGGCCGATCACTACTTTTTTTCCTTTGCGGGATTTTATCCACGTGCCATAAGCAGCAGCAAATTTTACGGCATCAACAGGAGTGAGGGCATCGCCTGGCGCACCGCCAATGGTGCCACGAATGCCAGAAATAGATTTGATTAGGGTCACGGATACGGTTTAAAAATGTAACCGTAAATCTAAGAAAATTATAGGTTAGAATGAGATCAGAATCAGTGGAGGAAATTGATCGATGGCAAGAAGTTATTTCTTCTTGATGCTGGGCATTTGTATCTCTGCCGCTTTTTCAGAATCGCCACACGCTTCGCCTTCACCAATGGTTTTACCACAATAGCCGCAAGTAATTCCTTCTTTTGCTAAAAATGGACTTTGGGTTGCGCACGTGCCGCGGAATTCGCCATTCTTAACAAACAACAAGCGTACAGACATCAATAGGAAGAACATTCCAAAAACTCCGATGGTAAGAAGGAAAACAGCCATGATTTAATTGCGATTTTTTCTAGCAACGAAAGTACAACACCTCATTCAATTGTTAAGTTTACATTCCGTATTAAAAAAGGAAAAAATGCCACTTTCTGCCCCTGATTTAAACCGCGAAGCAAAGCTCAAAGCATTTGATCGCCTGCTCACCGTGATGGATGAATTGCGCGAAAATTGCCCCTGGGATAAGAAACAAACCCTTGAAACTTTAAGACACCTCACTATTGAAGAGACTTACGAGTTATCCGATGCTATTCTGGAAGGCGATTTGAATGAAGTAAAAAAGGAGTTGGGCGATCTGATGCTACACTTGACTTTCTATTCACGCATTGCTTCTGAAACAAAGGCCTTCGATATCGCAGATGTTTTGAATTCAATTTGTGAGAAACTGATCGAGCGGCATCCCCATGTGTATGGCGATGTAATTGCCAATGATGAAAAAACCGTAAAAGAGAATTGGGAGAAGATTAAATTACGAACAGGAAATAAATCAGTGCTGGAAGGAGTGCCCAAAACATTGCCGGCACTGGTAAAAGCTATCCGCATTCAGGATAAGGCCAGGGGTGTTGGTTTTGACTGGGAAAGAAAGGAGCAGGTATGGGAGAAGGTAGAAGAGGAGATGCAGGAGTTTAAAAATGAATTCAATGCCGAATCCAATGAAGCAATCAACCGGGAAAAAGCCATGGCTGAATTTGGCGACTTACTTTTTTCATTGGTGAATTATGCCCGCTTCATCAATATCGATCCGGAAGAGGCGCTGGAGCGTACCAATAAAAAATTCATCAAGCGATTTCAATATCTCGAGACGGAATCTGCGAAAGACGGAAAGAAAATGGGTGAGATGACACTGGCAGAAATGGATGAGTATTGGAATAGAGCGAAGTCTTTATAGTAACTTTTTGATTAGACGTAACTGAAAAACTTTATGGTGAGTGAAAAACGCTTATTCATCTTTAATATCCTCGCCCTCGTTTGTGCCATCTGGTTTTTGTTGTTTGGATGGCTCTGGACCTATTTGATAAACGTAATCGTTGTTTTTCCTTTTGCCATTGCTGGTTTCTTTCTCTGGCGGAAAGGAAGAGAATCAAAGAAGAAACAACTTAATAAAATTATAGGCTGGTTGTTACTTACAGGCTTGGTAACTTCCGTAGGCACACTGATCGCTGTTACTATTTTCAATTGAGTTTATTTGGGATTATTCTCCCAATCAAACTCTTCTTCTGATAATTCGAGTTCTTTCTTTTTCTTAATGCCTTTTTGTTTGAAGGCATCTTTCAATTCTTTTACTTCTTTCTTTAAATCTCCGGCAATCTTTTTCTTCACAGCATCTTTATCAAGACTTACTTCATAATTATCGGTAGTGCCGGTGATTTTTAGAAAAATCTTGGGCTTCCCAGTTCCATCATCTTCAACGGCCCCAAAAGCTTCATCCGGATCGACCTTCTTTTTACCTCTGAGCGGAGCGACTACGCGGTAATCGATATGCTGATCAAACGTATGTGTGCCGCTCAGGCGAATGTCGGTGGCATTGCTTTTAATATCCATTTGCGGGATATAAATGGTTTGGTTTTCGATGTGGATTTCATTTTTCAAATCGGCAAAGCGGAGTTTGCTGAGACTTTCGTCATCGATGTATTTGTTGAGTTTCTTCATGGGCTCGAAATTATTAAGCTGTCCATTTTTAATGTTAGCACTGATGTCAGCAATCAAGGTGGGGGAGATTAAATGAAGTTGTTCGTTTAACACCATTTCCATTTCCACATCGGCATACGCCTGTCCTTTCAAGTTTTTATCCTGAATGAAATCCTGATAGAAGTTTTCAAATACATAGAAGAGACTATCTATATGAATGCCATTGAGTTTAAAAGAACTCACCACGTCAATGGCTTTCGGGTTTTTGGCATCCACGATTCCGTTTAGCGTAAGTGAACCGCCCATGGCATTCATGGTAATATTGCGCGATACAGCTACCTGGTTTTTGACCAGCAGATCTCCCTTAATACTGGTTGGCTTAAAGCGTTTATATTTCATTCGCTTTACATCGCAATTAAAATTGAGTTGCACATCGGGCGAAATGCTGAAGCGGTAATTCTCGGATTGACCTTCACCATAGGCAATAGAAAATAGTTGATCGACATCCAGAAAGTCAGATTTCAAATCCGTCTCTATCCCAATCGGTTGATTCTCGAAAAGCAAAAAGGTGATGATGTTTTTGAAAAATCCATTCAGGTGAAAATCACTGTTTTCAAATTGCCCGGTCACGTTGCTGAGTGCCAGATCATGATTATCAAACTGCAAGGTTCCATTGATGTTTTTAAACTTGATCTTCTGCGAACCATAAGCAAAGTTAAGCTTGCTCATCACAATGGCGCCATTTGTCTTTACGCGCTGCACGGTCGCTTTCTTGTTGAGCATTGCAGTTTGTCCTTCAAAAGAGATGTCTGTAGAAAGAAGACCTTCCACATGCGTCAGTTCTGCAATGGGATAAAAGTTAAATATAGAAGCAGCATCCAGATCGCCTTTAAACTCGAAAGTCACAAATGGATCATTGAATTTGCGGATAGAAAGTTTGGCATTAAAAACCTGATCGTTGAGATCACCATTCACATCGCTGAGAAACAATTCTGCATTGGAGAAATCGGTGATAGACGAACTGGCAAACGATCCCTTCAGGTTGGCATGTTTGATTTGCGTTTTATAATCAGGGTGGTAGAGGGTTGTGTTTTTGCAACCAAAGGCTACCGAAATAGATGGACTTTTTTTTCCGCTGATTTCACCTTTAAGTGCAAGATTGAAAAATACATCACCATCACTGCGATATTTTTTTAGCTTTTCGGTAGTTTCTTCAGGCATCAGCGACAGCAAGGTTTGAATGTCAGTGTCTTTGCCTTCCGCTTTCAGATTGATCAGATTTTTTTCTTTAAAAAGATAATTACCACTGATCGTAAATTCAGAGTCACTTATTTTTAATGAGGAGGGCTTAAAGAGTACTTCTTTTTTTGCATCATCATAATCGATTTTAGTGTCAATGATAAAATTCTTGTTGGCGAGAAATACGGAGTTGTTGATTCCGATTTGTTTGGTCACTGCGTCACCTACCGCCTCGATCTCGTAAAGTTGGCCTGTTACTAAAATAGAGGCGATCAGTTTTTCACTGTTGAAGATGTGATGTTGATTGGCTTCGCTATCGTTATAATCAACACGCGTGTTTGACAGCTGCACTTCTCGCAGATCAAATTTTACAGTTCCCTCTTTGGCGTCTTTTGTCTCTTTTAAGACATTGAAATTCCCCTTGCCGGTTGCATTGATTTTCAAATTCGTTTCACTTCCCGATACCGATAGGCCACGTATAGAGTAGTTCCCTCTCCATACCTCTATGGGATTGAGGTTAAAAGAAATCCGCTCTGCGGTAAGCAACGGATAATTGCCCGGATGGCTGTCTTCGATGTATACATCGTTGAATTCGATGGCCAGGTTGGGGAAGTCGGTAAACATAGAAATATCAATCTTCCCGATTTTGACAGGGGTATTCAGGCTCTTGTTGGCCTCGTTCACAAACTGTTGAATAATGCGGTCTTTGAATAGAAAGACCGATATCATCAAAGCGGCAACGATGACTAAAAGACTGAGAGACAGATAGAAAAGTACTTTCTTAAGTTGCTTCAAGTTGAAAAAATGGTTGTGCAAAAATAC